>JBHIXE010000403.1:0-5096 GCA_041984905.1 Verrucomicrobiales bacterium
TCTGGGTTGGGCCGCAGCCCTTCCGACTCCAGTCTCTCCAGGACAAAGTGATCCAAGGGATCCATTGGCCAATCCACATCAGTCACTTCCGGCACCAGATGGCGGGTTGGCGGTTTCCAGGCCCAATGATTCTCAGCAGCAATCTCACGAGGCAAGCGAGACAAGCCGTCTCGGGGATCAGGCGCACCCATGGCAATCCAGGTCTCGAAGTCCGCCACCACCGAAGCAGGCAATTGAGTCTTAGGCGGCATCTGCAGATCCTCATTCCCATAGCGAATCGCTTCCAAAAGCTGGCTGGCGTTCGCGTCTCCTGGAATGATCGCATCTCGCCCACTCTTGCCGCCTTTGCGGATCCCAGCCCGCGTATCGAGCAGGAAGTCCGCCTTCACTTCCTTGGCCTCGGGAGAGTGGCATGAGTAGCAATGCTCCACGAGCACGGGCCGAATGCGAGACTCGAAAAACTCGATCCCGTTGGCGGCCGCCGCTGAAGCAGTGACAAGTGGGAACCAGCACCAAGCCAAAAGCCACGTCACCAGTCCCCCTCTGGTGCATTCCGAAGCATGCATCGGTAGTGAAG
Organism: Verrucomicrobiales bacterium; assembly: GCA_041984905.1. Lineage (GTDB taxonomy): Bacteria > Verrucomicrobiota > Verrucomicrobiia > Verrucomicrobiales > DEV007 > JBHIXE01. The sequence goes on from JBHIXE010000403.1 coordinate 578, forward strand.
GTCACGAGATTCGGCATCGAGATCTTTCGCAGCCCCTTCTCTGCACGGGGAAATGTCAGGATATCTTCCCAACCTCCTCAGGGAGAGGTGAAAGACGGCGTCCCCTTGGGCGGTGTTGGATGTGGACCATTCGTCCGCCAGAAAACCACGTCTTGTCACCTGCACCTCATGCGCTCACGCTCACCAGCGCCTCTCTGCTTGTCCATCGCTCTCATGGTGATGGCGTTACCGCTTTGCGTTTCCGCCACGCCAGCCAACAAGAAGGCCCTCGGGAAATACCTCGGTGACCTCCTGCCTCCGTCCCTTGATACCTGCGCCACCTGTCACGTCCGAGCGCACGCTGAAGGAGCCGAGACTCTCGAAGACTTTCCCCACAATCCCTTCGGCAAAACGCTGGCAAGCCTGGGAGAAGACGTCGACTTGCCCACTCGACTCCATCGTCTGGCCGATCAGGACTCGGACAAGGATGGAGTGAACGATCTCGACGAGTTGCTGGCGGGAACCTTTCCCGGGCAGGCTCAGGACCAGCCTTCTCAGGAACAGTTGGCAGGACTGGAGGAACGTCACCTTGCTTTCGAGGCCTACTCCAAGCGCTATGCCTGGAAACCCTTTGTCCCCGTGCAGCGGCCCGAGGTGCCTGAAGTTGCCAATTCGACCTGGGCGAACAACCCGATCGATGCTTTCGTCGCCCAGCAACATGCTTCCCGTGGGCTGGAGCCACGACCCGAAGCGCCGCCTCATGTGTTGTTGCGCCGCGTGTATCTGGATTTGATCGGACTTAGCCCTCGCCCGGAAGAGATCGAGGCTTTCGAAACCGCCTATGCCAAGGATCCCGAAGCTGCCTATGGAGCGGTGTTGGATCGCCTGCTTGCCGATCCTGGCTATGGCGAGCGATGGGGCCGGCACTGGATGGATGTCTGGCGATACAGCGATTGGTCTGGCTACAAGGATGCGCTGCGCGATAGTCAGCGTCACATCTGGCATTGGCGGGATTGGATCATCGAGGCGCTGAATGAGGACAAGCCCTACGACCGGATGATAGTGGAGATGCTGGCCGCGGATGAACTGGCTCCAGAAGATGCGAAAGCTCTTCGCGCGACTGGTTATCTCGCTCGAAACTACTACTCCACAAGTCGAGACCAATGGCTGGACAATGTGGTCAAGCACACCTCCCAGGCCTTCATGGGCGTGACCATGGGTTGCGTGCGTTGTCACGACCACATGTACGATCCCTTTCCGCAGGAGGACTACTACGCCATGCGCGCCATCTTCGAGCCCTACCAGGTGCGCACGGATCGCGTGCCGGGAGAGTTGGACCGCATGAAGAACGGCATCCCTCGAGTTTACGACGCCTCCCTCAGCACCAAGACCTATCTCTTCGAACGGGGCGACGAGCGCAATCCCGTGAAGGACCAGCCTATCGAGCCGGCCGTGCCCAAGGCCCTCGGAGGCAGCTTCGAAATTCAACCGGTCAGCTTGAGCGCCCTTGCCTATCAACCTGACAAACGTCCCTTTGTGAAACAGAACATGATGGCCGAAGCCTCGGATGCGGTCGAGGAGGCCAAGCATGCACTGGAGGTCAAAGCTGCCGAAGCTGCCTTGAAAGCACTGGAATCCGTTCTGGAGATCGAGAAACTGGAGGATTCGGGCGCCAAGGATTCCGATGAGTGGAAGGAAGCTGCCAAGGAGACCCTTCAACTCCAGCGTGAAGCCAAATTGGCGGAAGCGACCTGGAAGGTGACCGCGGCCAAGTTGGCTCAAGACAAGGGAACCGCTGCCCTGACCAAGGCCCAAGAGGCCAAGGATTCGGCGGCTGAAACTCGCGCCAAGAAGACTATTGCCGATGCCAAAAAGGATCTGGCGGCGGCCGAGAAACTCCTCACGGAAGCGCAGAAAGCGGCGCAGGAAGCGCTCACCACCAAGTATGAGCCTCGCAAGCTCGACAAGTATCCCAACCAGAGCACCGGTCGCCGGCTCGCCTTTGCCAACTGGCTCACTCGTGAGGAGAACCCTCTCACAGCCCGAGTCGCCATGAACCAGATCTGGATGCGGCACTTCGGTCAACCCATCGTGCCGACCGTCGCGGAGTTTGGCGCGAATGGGCGGGAACCCACGCACCCTGCGCTGCTCGACTGGCTCGCCGCCGAGTTCATGGAGCAAGGCTGGAGCATGAAAGCGATGCACCGGCTCATCTGCAGCAGCGCCACCTATCGCATGGCCAGTACGAGTGATCCCGAGAATCTGGTCAAGGATCCAGACAACCTCTTTCTCTGGCGCCGCCCTTCCCGACGCATGGAAGGCGAGCTCGTCCGGGACAACGTCCTCTGGGTTGCCGGCACCCTGGACCGGAGCATGGGCGGCCCGGATATCGACAACGAGGAGGCTCAAACCTCCAAGCGCCGCAGCATCTACTTCCGCCACGCCCACGAGAAGCTGGTCGAGTTCGTCCAGATCTTTGACGGCCCCAAGGTGAACGAGTGTTACATGCGGGAGGAAAGCGTCCAACCGCACCAGGCCCTGGCCCTAGCGAACAGCCAGCTCACGAATGACCAGGTCAAAGTGCTGACCGGAAAGCTAACCGAAGAAGCGGAGAGCACCGACGCCTTGGTGCAACAGGCCTTCCTCCACGTCCTGGCTCGTACTCCCAATCCCCAGGAACTGACCACCTGCCGGCAATTCGTAGAAAGCTCGCCGGTAGATTCCCGCGAGCGCGCCTATCAGAACCTCCTACTGGTTCTCTTCAACCACAACGACTTCGTCACGATCCGCTGAGACCCCTCGCCATGAATCCCCAGAATCTTCAGCGTCGCACCTTTCTCTCCCGCACCGGAATGGGCATGACCGGCATGGCTTTGTCCTCCATCCTCTTTGAGGACGGCGTCGCCAAAGAGTCAGGACCGGGCATCGTGGGCCAGGATCACGCCGCCAAGGCCAACTCCGTGATCTGGATTTTCCTCATTGGAGGGCTCAGTCACCTGGAAAGCTTTGATCCCAAGCCGGCCTTGAATCGCTATGCGGGCATGTCCATGGATGAGACGCCCTACGGCAAAGCCATCCTCGATGAGAAACGGATCAACGCCAATCTCCTCGATCCTCAGAAACAGAAGCGGGACGTCTACAAGAAGATCATGGAGCTGCAGACCGGCTACAAGCGCTATGGTCAAAGCGGCCTGGAGATCAGCGATTGGTTCCCACACATGGGTTCCTGCGCAGATGATCTCACCATCGTGCGCGGCATGTGGACCATCGACAACAACCATGGCGCCCAGCTGACCTACCACACAGGCCGTAAGATCACGGAAGGCGCATTTCCGACGGTGGGCGCCTGGGTTAGCTATGGACTCGGCACCGCCAACGACAACCTACCTCAGTTCGTGGTCCTGGGGAATCCCAGCGCGGACTGCTGTGGAGCGGCCTGGACGCATGGCTCCTCTTACCTCGGGCCCCAGCACGCGGGCGTTCGGCTCAAAGTGGATCCCAAGCAGCCCCTCTCCTTCGTGAAACCGGCGGATGAGAACATGACCGCAGAGGAACAGCTCCGGAACTTCGGCCTGCTAGGCAAGCTGAACCGGATTGCGGGGATCGAGTATCCGGATGATCCCGTTCTCCAGGCACGGATCAAATCGTACGAGCTGGCCTTCCAGATGCAGACCGCCGTGCCGGAGGTGATGAACTTCGATAGCGAGGCCTCCCACATCAAGGAGCTGTATGGCCTGGAACAGAAGGAGACTCAGGACTTTGGCATGAAGTGCCTCGCGGCTCGCCGGCTCGCCGAACGAGGTGTGCGCTTCATTCAGCTGTTCCACGGTTACACCGGCAATGCCGGGGCTTGGGATTCCCACACCTACATTCAGAAAAACCACGGTCGACTCACCAAGGAGATCGACCAGCCGATTGCCGGGCTCATCAAGGACCTCAAGCAGCGCGGCATGTTGGACAGCACCTTAGTCGTGGTCGGCTCCGAGTTTGGCCGTACTCCAGGTGCCGAATTCCGCAAGAGCAGTGACAAAGTCTCCGGCACGGGCCGCGATCACCACCCGCACGGCTTCAACGTGGTCATGGCCGGGGGCGGCGTGAAAGGCGGCCTCGCCTATGGCGCCACGGACGAACTCGGTTTCCATGCCGCCGAAGAGCGGCACTACGTCACGGACATCCACGCCACCGTCCTCCACCAGATGGGCCTCGATCCGCACCGCCTCGAGATCCCCGGTCGCAAGCGCCTGGAGCGGGATTTTGGTGAGGTGATGACGAAGATCCTGGTGTGAGTAAACGAGGTTCCTCGTGGTAACCAAGAATCGCCTCCAAAAGCTAACTGGCGCAATTTCTCAAGCTGCCCAAAGGGCAACATACAAGAAGCGCGCAGCGCTGAGGACGTAAGTAGCCGGAGAGTGACCGTAGGGAACCTCCGGAAGGGGGGAGAACCTACTAAGCCACGAGAGTGGCGATGCCAAGACCGTGCCGGGGAACGTTCGTATCGCCGCTGCGCGGCTGAAGCTCTTTATTGAATCTTTCCGGAGGT
>JBHIXE010000404.1:0-5096 GCA_041984905.1 Verrucomicrobiales bacterium
AGCTGATCCTCGCCCGAAAGAATGGCGTGCTGTTGGGTTTGTCGATCGACGATGGGCATGAGATCTGGAGCTGCGAAGTCCCCGTCTACGCACCCACTCCCGTCAGCCACGACGGCTCGCTTTTCGTGCTTTCCAAACAAGGGATCGCGGCGGTCCGCGCTGGAGGCCAAGGTAATGTCACATCGACGCACAAACTCTGGGAGATTCGTAAACCAGCCTACCGTCTCGCGTCGCCACTCTACTGGGACGGGCACCTCTACTGGGCATCAAAGAATCCGGTCATTGCCTGCTGTGCCAACGTGGAAACAGGGGAGCTTGTATACCAGCAGCGGCTTCCCTCGGCGGGCGAAATGTACGCTTCACCCGTGCTCGCTGATGGCGCTGTTTTCTACTTCTGGGATGATCTCGCCAGTGCCAAGACGGTCTACACGAAGCTCGATCCGAAAACCGGGGACGATCTATGGCGAGTTGAGATGCCCTGGCCCGCGGGTCGAGGAGAACTGAAGACCACCTACAGCTCACCCTTGGTCTACACCAACAGTCATGGCGTCACCGAGATCGTGATTTCCAGTATGATTTTCGGGGTGCTCAGTCTGGACTCCCAGACGGGTGAGACCCTTTGGCAATTCGATGATGGTTTCAACCAGCGAACCGTGGGATCGCCCGTGATGGACTCCGGGATCATCTTTGCGACCTGGGGAGCTGGAAACGGCGCGAAGGATCACATTGCCCTCATTCCAGGGTCCGAGAGCAAGACCGGCAAGGCGGAAGTCGTTTGGAAGAAGACTTCCAACAAGGGCATGCCCTATGTGCCCACCGTTTTGCCGACAAACGGACGTCTCTATATGTGGGGTGATTCCGGCACCTTGCTCTGTGTCGATATCAAGACTGGGGAAACCATCTTTGGCCCTGAGCGGGTGGATGGCACCTATTACAGCAATCCGGTCCTGATCGATGGAAAGATCTACTGCGTCAGTCGTGGCATGGGCGGGACGCCAGGAGAAGTCGTCGTGGCGGAAGCTGGGGACGAGCTCAAGATTCTGGCTCGCAATGCCCTGGAATCCGGGGCCGCAGCCACGCCGGCGGTCGCCAATGGCGCGCTCTTCATCCGTACCTACGATCACCTGATCTCAGTCGGCGGAAAGTAGGCGCAGAGATTTGCCGCTACACTTTTTGGAAGGGACAAGAGGGGTTACTCTTGTCCCTTTTCTGTGGTCGCAGAGACGGCGACGGCTTCTTCGGGTTCCTCCTGCTTCTTGGGCTTGGGAACTTCCACATGCCAGCCTCCGCCGAGTGCTTGAATCAGGGAGACCGTGGCATTGAAGGATTCGCCGCGTAGCTGCACCTGACGGCGCTCTGTCTCCAGGGTGATCCGTTGGGCGTCGACGACTTCAAAGTAGTTCACCAGACCGTCCGTATATCGCTTGTTGGAGAGTTCCTCGACCCGGCGTGAAGAGCTCACGGCACGATCCAGAGCCGCCGCTTCGGCCCGGATGGTCTTGAGATCGTTGAGCGCGTCTTCCACATCCTGGAATGCGACCAGAATCTGCTGCTGATAGTCAGAGAGGGCTTCGTTGTATTCTGCTTCGGCCCGTTTCAGGTTGGACTTGAGTCTTCCGCCTTGGAATACGGGAAGCTCCACGGATGGGCCCACGGTCCAGGAACGGCTGCTCCAGTTGAGAAAGTCATCCGCTTGAATGGCAGACACCCCGCCGTCGCCCGTCAGCAAGACGCGAGGCAAAAAGTCTCCCTTGGCGGCCCCGATCCTGGCATTGGCAGCCACGAGAAGGCTCTCGGCGGCGGCGACGTCCGGGCGGCGAACCAGCAGTTCGCCGGGGATGCCGCTGGGCACACGGGGAGGGAATCCATTCCAGCTGCGAGCCGCCAGTGTGAATTCGGAAGGATTCGCCCCTACCAGCACGGCGAGCGCGTTCTCCAGTTGTCCGCGAGAGCGGAGCAGGTTCTGCTTCACGGCCAGGGTGGTGGCCAGTTCGGATTCGGCGCGAGCGACTTCCAGGTCACTGGCGTTACCAGCGTCCGCAAGCTTGGTCTGCAGGTCGAGTGCCGTCTGCCGCGTTCCTGCCGTGGCTTCCACCACGCGAATTTCCTCATCGAGGGCCCGCAGGGTGAAATAGACACGTGCCGTCTGAGCTCGAAGCGAGAGCAGGAGGTTCGCGTAGTCCTGTTCGGTCGCCACGGCGTCGGCGCGGGAGCCTTCCACGAGACGCTTGATCCGTCCCCAGAGATCGATCTCCCAGTTCATCACAAGGCGTCCGTCGTAACTCTCCCCGGATTCACCACCCCGGAACTCCGCGCTATCGCTCGAACGATCCAGGAAGACCCCGGCAGTTCCACTGGCGTTGGGCAGCCGGTCCGCCTTGGTGATTCCCAGAATGGCCCAGGCCCGATCGATTCGTGCGAGAGCGGCTCCGATGGTGAAGTTGCTGGGTTCCACGGACTCGACGAGGCGGGTCAATTCCGGATCCCGGAACTGGGTCCACCAATCGCCCTCCGGAAACGTGCCGGTCGCGGTGAGATGCGTGGTGTTCTTGTAGGAGGCCGGAATCACGGTTTCCGGCTGGGTGTAGTTCTTCCCAATGGGTTTGGCGCAGGACGCCAGGCAGAGCGCGAGGAACGCACCGCCAAGGATGCGAGTAGCTGGAGTTTGAATCATGGTGACGAGTGAGAGGATGTGCTTGGAGAATGTTCGGAACGGTTGGCGGTCCGTCGAACCATGGCATAAAAGACAGGTGCAAAGAACACCCCAATCATGGTGACTGCAATCATTCCAAAAAATACGGCCGTGCCAAGGGCCTGACGCATTTCCGCGCCGGCGCCGGAAGCGATCACTAGCGGCACGACACCGAGGATGAACGCGAAGGCGGTCATCATGATGGGACGCAGGCGCAGATGAGCCGCTTCCTTGGCGGCTGCAAAGCGATCCATGCCCCGGTCTTCGAGCTGACGGGCGAACTCCACAATCAGAATGGCGTTCTTACTGGCGAGCGCCACGAGCACCACCAGGCCGATCTGGGTGAGGATGTTATTGTCCATGCCGCGCAACCAAACACCCCAGATGGCTCCGACGAGGCAGAGTGGCACCGTAAGGATGACGGCCAGGGGCATCCCCCAGTTCTCGTACTGCGCGGTGAGCAGGAGGAAGACAAAGAGAATTGCCAGGGGAAACACGATCAGGCCAGTGTTGCCTGCAGCACGTTCTTGATAGGCCAACTCCACCCATTCGTAGGAGATGCCTTCCGGAAGGACCCGGTCCGCCAACAGTTCCATCTTATCGAGCGCCTCACCCGTGCTGAAGCCAGGCTTGGGGGCGCCAATGAGATCGGCGGCCGGATAGAGATTGTGGCGTACGACCCGATCCGGCCCGGTGGATTGCCTGATCTCCAAGACAGAACCCAGCGGAACCATGCCTCCCTTGGTATTGCGAGTGGTGAGCGAGTGAATGTCATCCACGGAATCCCGGTAGCTGGAATCCGCCTGCGCGGTGACCCGATAGGTCCGGCCATACAGGTTCATTTCATTCACAAAGGACGAGCCCAGGTAAACTTCCAGAGTCTCGAACACATTGCGCAAGGGAATGCCCAGCATGAGCGCCTTTTCCCGGTCGATCTCCGCATAGTATTGCGGTCCATTGGCGGTGAAAGGCGTGAAAGTCTGCGCGAATTCCGGCTCTGCCATGGCCGCGAAACTGAGGCCCCAGGTTGCCTGTTCCAGGGAGTTGTAGCCCAGTCCGGCGCGGTCCTGGATTTCCATCTTGAACCCACCGCCATTACCCACGCCTCGTACGGAAGGGGGTGGAATGACGACGGTGATAGCATCCCCGATCGAACCCACTTTTTGCGTGAGTTCCGCAATGATGGCGTCTCCCGTACGGCCTTTGGCATGGCGTTCGCTGAAGTCCTCAAAGCAGGGGAAGAGCACCACCGCATTGGAAGCCACGGAGAAGGTCGCTCCATTGAAGCCGGAGAACCCCACCACGCCTTCGATGCCGTCCACGCCGGAGACAATCTCCAGCAGTTCGTGAGCGACCTTGTCACTGCGCTCCAGGGATGCTCCGGTGGGCAACTGGGCTGCGATCACCGCGTAACCCTGGTCCTGGGGCGGGATGAACCCACCCGGCACCTTCATGAATCCGAAACCGGCCAGGGCCAGGAGGCCGAGGTAAAGCACCACCATGAGGAAGGCCACGCGCATGCTCTTGCCGACGATGAAGGTGTAGCTGCTGTTGGCCTTGTTAAAGGTCCAGTTGAAGGCCTTGAAGAACCACCCGAGCAGGAAGTTGAGGATGCGGCTGAGCCAGTCATTGGTCTCTTCCTTGGACCGGAGCAGAAGCACGCCCAGCGCCGGACTCAGTGAGAGAGAAACCAGCGCGGAAATGGTGGTGGAGGTGGCGATGGTCACACCGAACTGCCGGTAGAACTGTCCCGAGATCCCTCCGAGGAAAGCCGTGGGAATGAAGACGGCCAGGAGCACCAACGCACTGGCGACAAGAGCGCCGCTGACTTCCGCCATGGACTTGCGAGCAGCCTCTCGTGGCTTGAGCCCTTGCTCCAGATTTCGTTCCATGTTTTCCACCACCACGATGGCGTCGTCCACCACGATCCCAATCGCGAGAACCAGTCCGAAAAGGGTGAGGGTGTTGACCGAAAAGCCGAAGGCGGCCATGACGGCAAAGGTGCCGATGAGAGAGACAGGAATGGCCAGTACGGGGATGATCGCGGCTCGCCAGCTCTGCAGGAACACGAGCATGACGATCATCACGAGAATGACGGCCTCGATCAGCGTCTTCATGACCTCATGGATCGAGTCGGAGATGAAGACCGTGGGGTCGTAGACGATCGCGTATTCCAGCCCATCCGGGAAGTCCTTGGACATCTCCTCCATGGCGTCGCGAATGGCTTGCGCGGTGGAAAGGGCGTTAGAGCCGGGTTGTTGGAAGATGGGGATCCCGACCGTCTTGGTCTTGTCCAGGTAAGCGTTGACGTTGTAGTCCAGCGCTCCCAGCTCGACCTTGGCCACGTCCTTCAGCCGAACGATGCGTCTGTCCTCACTGGACTTCACCACCACGTTCTCAAACT
>JBHIXE010000405.1:0-5071 GCA_041984905.1 Verrucomicrobiales bacterium
CTTTGCAGAAGATTGCAGAGTCGCTGGAAGAGTTCTGGAACATGCTTGAGCCGGAGAGCTGATCCATTCCATGGGCCAATGAATGTGGATTTCAGCGACTTCCCCAATGGGACCCCCGAGCGGGAGTATCTGGAAGCGTTGGCTGAAGTGTTCACTGAGGGACCACTTGGGGAAGGATCATTGGATGCAGGGTTGGCACTTTTGCATTTCCTCACCGCTCATGACCTGGTGAGGGGCGCGTTTGATACACGGCTTCATCCCTGCGCTGGCTCCGTGGAGTTCGACGCCGAGTTCGTGGCGGGGTCCTTTCCCCAGCTGGGGTTTGATGGACGGACTTGGGCCGAAGTCTATCGAGCAACCCCTATGACGGATTTGCATCGGGAGTGGGAGGAAAAGTGGCGGGAAGCCGCGCTGAGGAAGGTTGATCAGTTGATCGATCCGTGACTCGGCAGAACGGAGTAGCGCGTCTCCAAATGTTCATAGAGGCTCGGCGACGACATTTTAATGGGCTATTTAGTGTCAACAGGCTTTGCTTACGAAGGCAGGACAGACGCTCAATATCTTTGCCTCGATCGTTATGGAGAAAGGGAGATCCTGTTTGAAGAAAGTGAAGAGCCCGATGAAGTAACAGACTTGGCTCCAAGATATTGGGTGGTGGACTGCTGAAGAACGGGATGAGTATTCGCGAAGTCATGGACGTGATTGGGCGTCGACCGGGGTGCAGAATGCTCCCAGTCTCCGCTCAGCCGAGAGTTTCGCCGGGCCATCAACTACCTGACGAAGTTGTTGAGTTGTACTCAGTGTGCGGAGGCGCTGAACTCTACGTTGATCGTGATTGCGGGTTTCGCATCGTGGAGCCCGAGAAGTTTGTTCCGGCGAATCCCATTCTGCGAGAGCACGACTATCGGGTGCGCCCGGAGGTCTACGACCGTGATCTCTCAAGTGGCTGCTATTTGATATTCTATGGGGTGAATCCCAAGGAGAATATCGTAATCGATTGCGGTAATCAGTTTGGTCGAAATGGATGGTGCTATGAAGGTTATCTAAACACCTATGCGAGTAGTGACTCTCGGATTCTTGGGCACTCCCTTTGTGAAGTTATCGAAGGTATTCTTCGGTCCGAAGGAGGATCCTTCTTCTGGGAAGAAGACGACGACTCCTTGGGCTATGTATATGAAGACCTGGATCTGGAGCCGCCTTGCGGGTGAGCTTCGGTCATAGAAACGGGAAAACAGCCATGAGTCTTTTTTCCCAGTGAGTGAGACGGACGAGTCTGATGTGCTAAATCCCCCCCCAGTCGGCTCGATTTATTAAAGAAGTCTTATTATTTATAATGAATAAACAATGCGCGGTGGTAAATTATAAAAAATTTAGAATTGGTGGTCGACAAATGCTCGACTTCCAGGTATGACCAGCTACGCACTCTCACGGGGGAATCATCGGGAAAACATGGATTTCCCTCCAATCCCTGGCTGAGAGGTTTGCAGGTCTCTGTTGGAAAAGTTGAATCAGAACACGCAACAAAGATGGCAGAAGTGCGCAAGAAGGACGCCCAGTTTTGGGCCGAGTGTCAAAACTCGTATCACAATCTTCAACCGACCTCGTTGAGATTGCTGGACACTTTGGGGAGTGTCATCCGCTACCTACTGGAAGAACGCGCCAAAAGCGCAGAGGGAGACACCGACAATCCACCTCCACTCAAAATCTGTGAATTGGGCTGCAACGAGGGACGGCACCTTCACTTTCTCCAGGAGAACTACCAGGATCTGGAGCTTCATGGTTGCGACATCAATCGACTGGCCAGAAGACGTTGCCGTCAGAACTTCCTCTCCTTGTTTGGGGAGCTGAATCTGGTAGCGGGACCCGAAGGGGAGTTTTGCAAATATCTGACCGATCTTCCCAAAAAGACGACCTTTGATATCATCTTCAGTCACGGTAGAACCCTGGAGTGGTCCGAGCAACAGCGAGCGCTGGGAGAGTTGGTTGCCAGTCGCGCAAAGATTGTAGTTCTGACGCTGATGGATTATCGGCGGATGATTGACTTCGTCGATGTCATGAATCGGAATCTGATTCTTACGGAGTACGCCTGTCCCGAGAACCGGTTTCTGGCGCCTACCTATTCCATCAGTCCATTTGCTCAGGATCCCATGCGAATGGTGTTTCATGCAGTCTGGATGCGTCCAGAACTCATGGGTCTTCCCAAGGGCTATCTGGTTCCTAAAGACAGAGCCTAGTTCTCGCCAGCCCACGGGCCGGGTCGCGATTCTCGCCCGAAATTGCTGATGCCGTTTCGCCGCGGATTTGTCGAGGCGAACGCGTCTCGTATTGGACGCTCACTACCTTAGAAACGGCAGCGGTGGGAGGGCGGGAGATAGGAAGAACCGGCCTTGCCCTTATGATTCCCGGGCAGATGTGGACTTCGAGGAACTCGAAGCTAACGGCCAACATGTGATCTGGGTGAAAGAACTGACCGGAAGTGGGCGTTTTAAGGACGACCGTAAGAGAGACCTCGCAGCCGCCTTTGAACAGGAGGATCTGGACGGGGGGCGGTAAGATCAGCCAACCCAAGTTCAGAAAGAGTTTGGGCGGATGGCTGGGAGCCGAGCTCGGCGGGGACGGCAATACCCAAAATGAGGCCATATATTCGATTCAACTAGCACCGAAGGGACGGCGGAGACACTCCAAAAGCCGGTTTCACCGTTCTTCCCACTATCCTCCCAAAACATGCGGACTGCGCTGATCCAACTCATTGTCATTGGAAGTTCCTGGATATGGGGAACTGGGATGACTTTGGCGCAGGAAGAGGCCGGTAATCCGGGACCGTGGGGGCGATTGACCCTTCGACCCATCTTCCTGGAGCCGCCCTTGGAAGAGGTCAGTGTGGCCGACCGTTTTGTGGGGCCTGTCGTTTGGGATTTCCCGGAAACCTCCGTAGCAGACTTGGTTACGAAACTGACGGAACTGGGATTCAACCGGGATGAGATTGAATCGCTGAAAGATCAGCGATGGGAGATCGGCCCCGATGGGATACGTCTATATCCCCCAGACGCGTTTGTGGAAGAGATGGAGATACCGGTGCGGACGGCGACCTACAACTATCTCTGGGACCGCGGAATCGAAAAGGGGAGCGTGACCATTGAGCGAAATGAGATCAGCTATCTGGACCTTCAGGATTTCCCTCCTTTTGTGGAGGATTACTTTCAGCGATTCTCCTACGTCCAGGGTAAGGGGCTGGTCTTTTCGGATTCCCAACTCATTGCTCACCGGCTCCCCTCCACCGAGGAGCGAGCCCGCTACATCAAGCGCGCTTGCCGGACCCAGGGCTTGATCGTCAATCTGGAATTGGATGCGGATAGTAACCTGGAGGCATTGGCGGATTACTGGTCCTTGCCAGCAACGGCCGGCTCAGTGCTTCCCTTGCTGCGAAGCGTTGTCCATCAGGGACCAGGAACGTTTGAGTTGGATATCTCCAGACTCTTGCCTCCTCTGGCGCGCACCTATTTGAACAGCTACGTTCAACCTGAAGACATTGTCCGAACTGATCTTCCGGACTGCTACTGGACAGCGCTCAACTTTTCGCGGCAGCAACCCAGCCGAAGGGCGCTGGATTTTGATGGGATTGCCTACTATCTGAATTCTGATTACGTCTCGGTGGGGGCTCCCCACAGGTTTGGAGACGTCATGGCGCTCTTGGACCAGGACGGTGAATACGTGCATGCCTATGTCTACATTGCGGATGATATCGTCTTCACCAAGAATGGGCGCAGTGCCTTGTATCCATGGATCTTGATGCGGGAATCGGACATGATGGTGCGCTACTCGGATAAGGAAGTGGTACGAGTAGGGTTCCGTTCTAAAGAAATCGCGGCGCCATGAGATGGCGGCACTCCTTCCTGGCAACTTTCGCCCTCCTTCTTGGGCTATTGCCCTTCCACTCAAGCGCGCAGGGTCTCGACTCTGGATCGGGATTCGTTCGAGGAGAAAGCGGCCCTTGGGGGAGTCTTGAGTTTCGTGCCACCTACCTGGAGGCTCCCGAGGAGCTCTCCCGGCTGCTGCCTCTTCCTTCTCAACAGGTCGAGTGGCTGTTCCGGGATGTCGAAGGTGAGCAAGTGGATATCTGGCTGACTCAGTGCGGCTTTCCGCTCGAGCTCTACCCTCGCATGATCGAACAGGAGTGGATCTATGGGAGAGGGGAAGACGTGGTGATATATCCTCCTAAGGAGTTGGTGTTGGAGATGGCGCCTGAGACCCGTCGGCGTTTATATAGCCTGCTCGGGCAGTGGAAAGAGAACTATTTCTATTACAAGCCGGTAGTCATCCAGGATGTGAATCTCAGTCGCTGGTTTCAAGGAAGTGGACTTTCGGCTTCTCTGCTTCAGCGAATTGCGCAGCTCATGTATACGGAAGGGGATACGATGCTCTTCTCTGATGTGGCATTGCTCCTCAACTACGTTCAGCATGGAGAAGAGGAGCGCAAGTTGGCCAAGGCGTTGACCCGGTGCCGGAACCTGGAGGTTCGACTCCGTTTAGGAGACGAATCGGATATGGAGAGCATGCAGCGCTATTGGTCTGCCCACGGATGGAATCATGCCGTGGAGCCCGTGCTGGAAGCTCTGATGCGGAGCGTTTCCGAGCAGGAACAAGTATTGGACGTGATCCATCTATTGCCCCAGTTTGCTCGCAACCGTGTCGGGCGGTATCCCACAATCGAGGATGGTTTGTCTGGACGATTGCCGGACGGATTCTGGTCGGCGTTGAACTTCTTCAAGACGATATCCGTGGATCTCTATCGAGATAGCGTGGGGCTGGATGGATACCTGCGGAGCAAGTATCAACAGGTCGATGGGCCATTCCAGTTGGGAGATGTCCTCCTCCTGGTCGATGCCGAGGACCGTGAGGCCTATCATGCCTGCAACTATGTGGCCGCGGACATCGTGTTCACCAAGAATCATGCCGACGCCCTCACGCCCTGGACGCTGATGACCATCGACGATCTGATGGATCATCATCAACGAGGCAAACCCTCGTTCATCTCTGCCTGGCGCAGGAACGCGGAGTAAGTTTTGCCCAA
>JBHIXE010000406.1:0-5023 GCA_041984905.1 Verrucomicrobiales bacterium
TCAGGGTGCACCGAATTCAGGGTGCACCGAATTCAGGGTGCACCGAATCCAGGGTGCACCCAATCCAGGGAGCACCCAATCCAGATCCGGTGACCTTGCGGGGAGCGCTTTTGCACTAGAATGACACCTTCGAGGTTTGCCAATCCGCTCCCTTCTTGAAGTTGACGGCCGGTCGGATTACACCGAGTCCTAACCATGTCCGACAACCCCTACGAACCGCCTTCCAGTCCGGTTCAGCACGAAGACCAGACTCCCATTCGGCCTTGGAGATCAATGTGGGGTTCTCCTCGGGAAACCCTCCGGGCGATGCTGGACTCCGGCAGGCGTGGGTGGCTCTCGGTCCACTTCCTGGTGATGGAAGGGCTATGCTATTTCTTGAATCGCGCTACCGGAAGTGCAGTTCCTATGGTGGCCATGCTTTCGAGGGCTGAATCGGCGACCGAACTCGCCCTGCTGATCTTCGGATTCTTGGTGGCCATCTGCATTCTCGGCTACCTGATTTGGACTGGGTTCGGCCTTTTGTTCTTCCTCTTTGGGAAGCTATTTCGGGGGAAGGGGAGTTATCTGGACTGCCTCTGCGCTTTGGGATGGGGGTATCTTCCCAACTTTGCTTTATTCACCCTTCATGGAAGCGCACTTGTCGCAGTGTTGGTGCTCCATGACATTGGCTGGCTCCAGACGCCCCTCGTCCTGGCCGTGTTGGTGGTCCAAATCTGGAAGCTGAAATTCTGCTGTCAGACCTTGGGAGAGGCTCATCAATTCTCTTCCCAGCGAGCCTTGGGCGTCATTTTGTCCAGCTGGATCCTCGTATTCGTCTTGGCCATGGGCACTTACTACAAGGCTGCGGGACAAACGCCATAGGTCAACGCGTCGTCGGGTGCATGACATACAAGCCAGTCGTCGCGCGATAGGCGTCACTCGCTTTCATGCGCTTCATCTCGTGGCCGGCGCCCCAGGAGTCGGTGAAGATGATGTTGCCCTGCCGTTCGTTGTAGCCAATGATCATGCGCATGTGACCACCACTGGCCTGGGGAGAGATCGCCGGTTCTTCCGGAAACTGCCCCAGCATGAGAGACCAGAGCAGGGGAATGCCATCCTGCACATAGTCCTGAATCGATTTGATGTAGTCGTCCTGATCCACGTTGCGGCCGGAATTGGCATCGCGCTGATCCTCATAGAGCTTCCCATCCGTGTAGAGCATCGCCAGTGGTTTGAAACGAGTCTTGAACCGGTGATCGATCTTTCCGAGCGCATCGGACATGGCCGCGCTGTTCGTCCCGGTCTCCGCATCAGACTCAGCCACCTGTGCGAGTTGATGCTGGTCGCAGGGGATTCCGTAGTATTCAAAGAGCCGCTGGGCGGAAGCGACGACGCAATAGCCTTTGGGCCCCTGGTCAACCATGGGGATACCGGTGATGTAGATATCCCCAGAGGCATTGTCCGTCTTCACATTGCTGGGTAGATCGGAGAGCTTCACGGCTGCTCCGGAACGCGATTGCATCGCGGCGGCCATGGCGCCGGTGGCATCGCGGGGCATGAGGCGCATGCGCAGGAACTCGATCTGGCCCTGAGTCGCTTCCGGATTGTGTTCCAGCACAGCCATGCCCACGCTGGAGATCCAGGTCCAACCTTCCGTCAACATCCCCTGGGTGGGATTGGCTTTGCGAGGAAAGGGGCGCACTTCAAGACGGCGACCGACTTCCTGACCACAGAGCTTGAAGCGACGATCAAACTCGCCCTGATCAATCTGGCCTGCATCCCCCCGGTTGTAGATGGAGAAGGTGATGCCATTCAGCTTTCCTTCGGCAAAGTCGACAATGACCTCTTCCACCGCCACTTCTCCACCGAAGATGGTGTAATCGATGGTGACATTGTTAAAGGGCCGCCGCAGGAAGTGAGCGCGCTCGCGATTGGTGGTCAGCCACTTGAACGGGCGGACCTTGAGCCCGTCAAAGGGCGGGAAGATCTCTTCCAATTTGTCGGGGGTCAGTTCCCAGGTGTCCGGGATGTTCACCAGGGGATCCAGATCGCTCTCCAGCTCGAAATTGTCTTGGGCAATCGCACTGCCCATCGTCGCGAGGAGTGCGACCACAAAAAATGGTTCTAGCCTCTTCATGGCCAAGAGTGTAACAGCCTCCCTAGCGATTCGAAGCGAAAAGGTCCTGTTTCCGGAAGGAATTGGCAGTCCGCTTCAACTTTTTCGAGGTCGATGCCGTAAGCAGGGGAGCGAGCCCCGCCTCTAACGATCCTTCATGCCACGCAACATCCCGCTCTTCATCGCGTTTCGGCTGCTCTTCAATTCACGGTTATACTATCCGATCTTCGCCGTCCTTCAGCTGGACTACGGCCTCACGATGGAGCAGTTCGCTCTCCTCAATGCGGTATGGGCTGCGTCCATTGTGCTACTGGAAGTGCCCTCAGGTGCTCTGGCAGACATGATCGGCCGAAAGCGAATGGTGGTGGCGGCGTCCTTCCTCATGGTGATCGAGATGGCGGTGATCGCCTTTGTCCCGCTTGGCAACGCATCCCTGGTGTTCTGGGCCTGGGTCATCAACCGAATCCTCAGTGGGGCGGCGGAAGCGGCCGCCAGTGGCGCGGATGAAGCGCTCGCTTACGATTCTCTACCGCGGGATCAGCAGGAGACTCTGTGGTCGCAGGTCCTCGCCCGGCTCATGCGGTTTTCCTCCCTGTCCTTTGTCTTCGCCATGCTCATCGGCGCCGCGATCTACGACCCGGGCTTTCTCAATCGCGTGGCCGGTTCCCTGGGACTGGAATGGAATCTCGAGAAGGGCGATACGCTGCGCTTTCCCGTCTATCTCACGCTCTGCACGGCAGTGGGCGCCGTCCTGGTTTCTCTGGCGATGAAGGAACCTCGTCAGGAGACCCACTGTGCGGTCGAGGATGCCGAGGGCAACGATAGCAAGGGGGGACTCTGGGGCGGAGTCATGCATGCGGGCGCCTGGATCCTGCGCACACCGCTGGTCTTTGCCCTGATTCTGGCCGCCCTGATTCACGATAGCCTGGTGCGCCTCGTGCTCACGGTGAACTCGGAATACTACCGGCTCATCCAGATTCCGGATGCTGCCTTTGGAGTGTTGGGGGCTGCCTTCGCGGGGATGGGCCTGATCACGCCCATGTTCGCGCGCCGGATGATCGACCGTGGCCGGATCGAGCGGAACTATCTGACCGTATCCGTCCTCATGTTTACGGGATTGCTCGGGGTTGCCTTCGCGATTCCCTACTATGGAGTGCTCGTGATCCTGTGGCTGAGTCTTGCCTTTGGGCTGCTCAACTTCTTCACCTCCTACTACCTCAATCGGGAAGTCGCCTCGGAGCGGCGGGCGACGGTCTTGAGCTTTCGCGGCCTGGCCTTGAACCTCGCTTTCGGCGCGATCAGCGTGCTCTATGCCGGGCTCCTTCGCGCGTTGGAAGAGCCTGGTGTCGATCCGGAGACGGTTCTCGAGACAGGAGAGCGCGCGACTTTTCGGGAGAGTCTGTGGTATTTTCCTCCGGCATTCCTGGTGATGCTGGTTCCCCTGATCTGGTACTACTTGGCCAGAGTGAGGCCACTGAGGGAGTAGGCGGGGATTGGCTGGTGGTGCATGTCAGGATGCCAATCCTTCCTTTGGATCGCCAATTTCCGCCTTGCAACGCCCCCAATTCTCCCCAAGGGTCGCCGCATGAATTCGCTTTGGTCTGATTCGGAGGTCGCGGAGTTTGCGGGCGACCTGGGGACGCGGGTCTATACCTCGCGCCTGTTGGGGCGGAATCCGGAACTGGTTCTGCATGGCGGAGGCAACACCTCGGTAAAGGTCACGGAGAAGGATTTCTATGGAGATGACGTGGAGGTGCTCTATGTGAAGGGCAGCGGTTGGGATCTGGAAACGATCGAGGCAGCTGGTTTTGCGCCCGTGCGCATGGATGCGCTTCTCAAGCTGGCCAAGTTCGAGGATCTGAGCGATGCAGACATGGTGAAACAGCAACGCGCCGCGATGCTGAATCCAGAGGCTCCCAATCCGTCGATCGAGGCGATCCTGCACGCGATTCTGCCCTTCAAGTTCGTGGACCACACCCACGCCAACGCCGTGGTGGCCCTGACGAATCATCCGGAAGGCGAATTACGGGTGAAGGAAGTCTATGGAGACCGCATTCTGGTGGTGCCTTACGTGATGCCCGGCTTCATCCTGGCCAAGACGGTCTACCAGCTTCTGGAAGGCCGGAACATGCGAGACCAGGGCATCGAAGGTCTCGTGCTCATGAATCACGGCATTTTCACTTTCAACGATGACGGGAAAGTGAGCTATGAGAAGATGATCGAGTTTGTCTCCATGGCGGAAGATTATCTCGCCGCGAAGAGCAAGGGCGAGGTCCTGGCCAAGGCCAAGAGTGATGTGACTCCGCTGAAGCTGGCTGAACTCCGCAAGCAGGTTTCCCATCATCGCGGCCGCGCCGTGATCGCCAAGTTGGATGCTGGCGAAGCAGCCGCGGGTTACGCCAGCCGTGCGGACATCGAGGAGATCGGCACTCGAGGACCGGTGACTCCGGACCACAGCATTCGCACCAAGCGGATTCCCGCCGTGGTGGGCGATGACATTGAGGCAGACATCCAGAAATACGTGGAGGAGTATGCCGCCTACTTCGAGCGCAATGCGAACGGCGAGACCATGCTCGATCCAGCCCCGCGCGTGGTGCTTTGGAAGGGCAAAGGCGTGGTCGCTTTTGGCAACACCGTGAAAGACGCGGCTGCCATTCGGGACATCGCCCAGGCAACTTGGGAGACCGTTCAGAGCGCCGAGGCAACCGGCGGGTGGAAGGCGTTGGGCGAGAAGGACATCTTTGATGTGGAATACTGGGACCTGGAACAGGCCAAGCTCAAAAAGGGGGGCAAGCCACCGTTGTTCCAGGGTAAGGTCGCAATCGTGACCGGTTCCGCTGCGGGGATTGGCTTCGCCTGTGCGGAAGCGCTGGCAGAACAGGGCGCCAAAGTGGTGGGGCTGGATCTGAGCCCGGAACTCGAGGGCGC
>JBHIXE010000407.1:0-4999 GCA_041984905.1 Verrucomicrobiales bacterium
ACTGCACATCGCTCAGTTGCTGAGGATGACGATTGACCCTTGAGGGCAAGTAACCGAAATTCAACTTCTGGGCCAGTTCACTAAGTCGACCACATGAGTTCTCCTCAACAGATTGATCGGTTTTCCAATGGCCTGGAGGGTGAGGTCAGGGATTCGATCCGGACGACGATCTCCCGGATGACGGAGCGCCGGTATGCGACTTTGGCCCGGGACTATCCAGACGCGGACAAGCTGCGCAAGATGGGGGGAAGATCAAGCAACATACCCTGGAGCATCTTGACGAATATCTTCTGGAAGCGGAAGCCAAGCTGACGCGAAACGGCGCGAAAGTGATCTTTGCCAGCGACGCCAAGAGCGCCAACGAAAGCGTGCTGAAGATCATGCTGGATCATGGCGCCACCCGGATGGTGAAGGCCAAGACCATGGTGTCCGAAGAGACGCAGCTCAATCCCTTCCTGGAAGAGGCCGGGATGGAGGTTGTAGAAACGGATCTTGGCGAATTCATCGTTCAGGTGGATCACGATCACCCGAGCCACATTGTCGCGCCGATCATTCATAAGAACCGGGAATCCATCGGCCGGTCCTTCGAACGGGAAGGCCTGGGAGACTACAACACGGATCCGGAGACCATCACTCGCCGGGCCCGGGCGCACCTTCGCCAAAAGTATCTGCAGGCGGATGTGGGTCTGACAGGAGGGAACTTTGTCAGCGCGGAGAGCGGCCGGATCGTGATTGTGACCAATGAAGGGAACGCGCGGTTCAGCATCAGTGCCAACCGGGTTCACATTGTCATGGTCGGGATCGAGAAACTGGTGCCGCGGGATCGGGACCTGGCCTTGTTCCTCGCTCTGTTGGGGCGGTCCGCGACGGGGCAGCAGTTGAGCGTCTACACGCAGTTTGTCGCCGGCCCCAAGTCTCCCCAGCAACCGGATGGCCCGGAACACATGTACGTGATCTTTGTGGACAATGGCCGCTCTGAAGTCTTGGCTTCGGACTGCAGAGAGATCCTGCGCTGCATCCGATGCGGAGCCTGTCTCAACGTTTGCCCGGTGTTCCGGCAGTCTGGCGGTCATGCCTACCGCAGCGTCTATCCTGGACCTGTGGGTGCGGTGCTGACCCCCTTGCTCAAGCAAGGCCAGTTTCCCGAGTATGCGGACCTACCCAAGGCATCCAGCCTCTGCGGCGCCTGCAACGAAGTCTGTCCCGTGGATATTCCGATTCCCGATCTGCTCTTAAAGCTCAGGGATCGCGGGAAACGGGAAGGAGCCAAGGAATCGACCCGTGGAACGCCGCCCATGGGGCCGTGGGCACTGATGGCGAGCCAGCCCTTTGCCTGGAAAGCTGCGATTCGCATGGGGGCTGTGATGAATCAGGTGCCCCTGGATGCGGTGCCGATTCCCGCCGTGCAACGCTGGACGGAATCCCGGACCTTGCCGGAGTTCCGGGGAGGAAAGTTCCGTGATTGGATGAAAACCCGGCAGGAGAAGAAGGATGTCTGAATCGGGAGATACGGAGCGCAACCGCGTGTTCAATCGGGTCCGATCCGCTCTGGCGCCGTTGCGGGCTGGGAAGCCGGGCCGGGAGAATCCTCCCAAGTGGGATGATGAACTGGTGGTGTGCCGCGCTCACCCGGATATTTCGGAACCCTGGGACCTGTTTGCTCACAAGTTCGGCGAACTGCATGGCATTCCGCTGAGGGGATGGAAAGCCGTGAAGGACTATCTCGAAAAGATGGGCTGCAAACAGGGCTACTGTGATCCTGTCTACCTCCCGCGTTTGGAAGGCGCCCCCTTTGAAGTCTCGGGTGAGTTCAATCCCAAGGAAGTGGACCGCTACGAGTTTGGGATTACCCGGGCCAGTGCTGTTATCGCGGAGACCGGCAGCATTGTGCTCAAGGATGGCGATACCTCCTCGCGCCTCGGCGCCCTCGCACCCTGGATTCACATCGCCATCGTGCATCAGCAGGACGTGCTTCCCAGCGTGGTGAGTGCGATTGGCCGGTTCCAGAAGGATCCCTATGTGGTTTTTGTGACGGGCCCCTCCAAAACGGCGGATGTGGAGGGAATCCTCATTGAAGGGGTGCATGGACCTGGGGTTCAGGTGGCAGCGCTGGTGGGACGGAGTGAGGGGTGACTTGACGAAGCTCGGGGCATCTCCCAACGTGGAGCTTCCTCAGCAACTCCAAAACCCTCATTGTTGATGTCTCACTTCAGATTCCTCCGTCCGCTTGTCCTTTCGCTCCTTTGCCTGAGCGCAGCCTTGGCTCACGGCGCGCAGAAACCCAACATTCTCTTCATCCTCACGGATGATCAGGCTCCCTGGGCGCTCAAACTCTCCGGGTACCAGCAGGCGGAGACTCCCAACCTTGATAAGCTCTTTCAGGAGGGTGCTTATCTGAAGAATGCCTTCACCGTGACTCCAGTCTGCAGTCCTTCCCGGGCCAGTCTCATCTCCGGACGCTACGGCTCGGAGGTCGGGATCACAGACTGGCTTCATCCCAAGAACGAACCTGAGTCGGGTTTAGATCCGGCGACACCTACCTGGCCGGCGCTCCTTCAGAAGGCAGGCTACAAGACCGCACTGATCGGGAAGTGGCATCTGGGTCTGACCGATGAGATGCACCCAACCAAGCTGGGCTATGACTACTTCATGGGCTTTCGATCCGGTGGTTGCAGTACGGAGAACCCGCTTCTGGAGAAGAATGGTGAGGATGTGAAGATGGAAGGGCTCACCACGGATATCCTCACCGACGAAGCGATGAGTTTTCTGAAGGGGTATGCCGGTTCAGACTCATCGGAGGAAAAGCCGTTTTGCATGTCGCTACACTATCGCGCTCCGCATACCCGGTGGCTTCCTGTGGCGGACGATGACTGGGCGCCTTTTGCGGAGATGGATCCTGAGATTCCCAACCCGGACTTCCCCAATCTGGACGTGGATCGGGTTAAGCGCATGACTCGGGAGTATCTCGCCAGTGTGAAAGGCGTGGACCGGAACGTGGGCCGTTTGATGAAGTTCCTGGATGACCAGGGCCTGGTGGAGAACACCATCGTCATCTACTCCAGTGACCACGGCTACAACATGGGCCACAGCGGAATCTGGCATAAAGGCAACGGGCACTATGTCCTGACCAAGAACCCGCCTGGCACGGAGAATGTTCCCGCCGGCCAACGCCCCAATATGTTCGACCGGTCGATCAATGTGCCCACCGCGGTCCGGTGGCCTGGGGTGATCAAGCCAGGTACGGTGATTGAAGAGACGGTCTCCAATCTGGATTGGTTTCCCACGTTTCTGGAACTGGCTGGCTCAGAGGCGCCCGAAGGCTTGCCCTTGCGCGGTCAGAGCATCGTGCCGCTTTTGAAAGGGGAGGCATCCGATTGGAACAACGATTTCTTTGCCCAATACAGCACCAAGCACCAGTCCCGGACTCACATGCGAATGTATCGCACGCCTCAGTGGAAGTTGGTGCGGGATTATCTCAATCCAGGTCGGGACGAGCTCTATGATCTCGTCAACGATCCTGAGGAAACGACAAACCTGATTGAGTCGGAAGCAGAGACCGTCAAGGCGGTGATTGCTCAATTGGAAGACAAGATCCAAGCGGAGATGAAGACCATTGGCGATCCGGTGGTGGCCAACTAGAGCGGAGTCGCATCAACTTCCGGAAAAGGCCACCTCGTAGATCTTCGAGACATCCTCAGCGTTGCGCGCAAGCAGCAGACGTGAGGCGCGAGCGACGATCTTGATGGCTTCCTGCCCATCTACCGCCAGGGGCTCTTTCTCGGCGTTTCGGGCGGCTTCCTGCAGTTTCTCCATGCCTCCGCCCTCATATTCCTTGAGATTGGCGTCGAAGACCGCGCCATTCTCGAAGTAGTAGCGCTTCTCGACCATGGTATCGATGGTCTGCTTCGGGTCCTGGGGATGGAACGCCCAGTGGCTGTCTTGCTGGAAGACGAAGATCAGGTCCCCGTTATCGAAGTAGAAGGATTCCGAGAATCCGCTGTGATCTCCCATGGAGCCATCGACCGTGATGTAGTCGATCTCGCCGGAATTGGCATTGCGGTGGTAAACCACCTTCGCCTCCATTGGCAGGTTCTCGTTCACAAATGGAATGGCGTAGATCTCGTGGTCACCGAGGTTGATCTCATTGAACCTCTCCCGGATCTTTGCGATCCGATCGTCATCCTTGGCCATCGCTTCAGCAGTCTTGGGAGTATCGGGCTCTGACTGGCGGACAATGGAAGGTTCCACCTTGATCTTTTCCAGGGTGATCCGGTCAAAGATCTCGCGATAGGTGGACGCATTGGTGGCATCTTCCGGCTCGAGCCGATTGCCCTGGCTGTCGAAGAGAACCAGGTCGGTGTGGAGCACCAGATCAAATTGGTAGGGACCGGTCTCGCCCTTGTGCTTGACCCGGAATCGGTAGGGACCCACCCGTGCGCCACTGAGTCCGGCAAACTGGGAGCCCATTCGATTGGCAATGCCGCTTTCCTCGATATCCAGACTGGCCTTGATATGTTCCTCGATTTGCGGAGCCTGGCTAAGCAGAGGGGAAATATCCGACCAGGTACAGGAGCCTTCTGCCCGGAGCGTAATAGGGAGAAGAAGGGCCGCAGAAATGAATGCAGGGAGGCAGCGCATAGTCTAATGTGTGTTCCAGAGTTTTCGAAAGGCAAGCCCCCAAATGGCCTCTCAAAATCCCAATGACATGACGGCTCGGCTCGACGAGCTATTCGAACGGCTTTCCGAGGATCGGAAACATTTCGTGGGGTACCCCTGTACCGCGGATCTGGATTACTCGGACTTGTTCCGCTTCATGCAGTTCCCCATCAATAATGTGGGCGATCCCTACAAGGATGGCACCTACCGGCTCCATACCCATGACTTTGAGCGGGAGGTGATCGACTGGTTCGCAGAGTTGTGCCATGCCAAACCGGACACCTACTGGGGCTACGTCACCAATGGAGGCACGGAGGGGAACATGTACGGGCTCTACCTGGCC
>JBHIXE010000408.1:0-328 GCA_041984905.1 Verrucomicrobiales bacterium
GGTGGCTGGGCCCACCATCATTGGGAAAGAGAACCGCTTCTTTGCCTATGCTTCCATCGGGCAGCAGACCCAGGATCTGAAATACCGGGGTGAACCCACCTATTGCGAAATTGGCAACCACAATACCTTTCGGGAGTTCGTCACCATCAACCGCAGCACCCACGCGGATGACAAGACCATCATCGGTAGTCACAACAACTTCCTGACCTACAGCCACGTGGCTCACGACTGCAAACTCGGCAGCCACATCATCTCCTCTAACAACGGGACCATTGGCGGGCATTCCATCATTGGCGATCATGTGATCCTGGGAGGGCTCTCCGGCATC
>JBHIXE010000408.1:338-4998 GCA_041984905.1 Verrucomicrobiales bacterium
TCTGCCGGCTGGGCCAGTTCGCCATGACAGGCGGCTGCACCAAGATCGTCCAGGACGTGCCGCCTTTCATGATCGCGGATGGGAATCCGGCCCAGGTGCGCGTAGTGAACAAGGTCGGCATGGAGCGCAATGGCTTTTCGGAAGCCGCGATTCGTGCGGTGCGGGATGCCCACAAGCTGCTTTACCGGGGCAAGATGAATGTGGAACAGGCTTTGGAGGCCATCGACGAACTGGAAGACGTTGAAGGTGTGCTCAAGATCGTCACCGACTTCGTCCGCTCCAGCGAGCGGGGGATTATCCGGTAGATAAGGGGCACTGCCTAACCCAACCCCATCTACTTACGCCAGGCCGGTAAGAGGATAGATGGGAACCCCCTGGCTTCGAGCAATGACTTGCAGCCGGTTGTCTAGTGTGGCCAAGAGGGCGGATTCCTGAAGAGCGAGTTGAAGGTAAATCGCGTCGTAGAAGGAGAGTTCCTGGTCGACAGCCAAGTGATGAATCTGCAGCAAGTCAGCCAACGCAAAGGAATCAGCACGGTAGTGGATGGGCAGAGCATCGAAATTGGTAAGAATCGTGTTCGCCTGATCGGAAGTGAGTCTGTTGCGACGCCGTGAAGTGACAATCACGTTGTTGAATTCGATGACGAGAAAAGCCGGAGCAATGAGCGAGTGCTCGGGTTCGGCGATCGCATCTTCGAAAATCGTACCGTCTTCGTCGGGAAGGAAGTGTGCAGCTAAAACGGAGTTATCGACAATGATGAACGCCATTAGCGCAATCCCTTGCGGCCGAGTTCCTTGTAGGTCTCGCCGGGTTCGAGGATGGGACCACGTTGAGCGATTTCCTCGCGGGTAGCTTTGATCGAAGCCATCACTTCGGTCAGAGAGCGGCGATGTGTAGGATCCTTGCGCTCGGGGCTGGGATTGAAGCGAGCGGAAAGATTACGCAAAGCGATGAGGTTAGCCAAAGTTTGGCGGGTAAGCTCTTCGACGGTGGTGTTGCGTTCCCCGGCAATCTGCTCCAGCTCCTCGAAGGTTTCGAGGGGCAGATTGTGAATCGTCAGATCGACTTCGGTAGGGTTAGGCATCGTCAATTCTCCTGTGGAAATTTTAGCAGGTTCGGCTACAAAAGGCAACCGGGAAGGCTGATGCCAGCAAGCGAGGGGAGAGACTCATCTATCCAGCCGATTGATTCCGGGTCAAACTTTGTGGTTAGTTACGAGCAAACTCTCTCGGCACGCACCCGTTCCGTATGCTCCAATCCATGGATGCCACCGATATCCATTGCAAGCGTTCGATGGCAGCTTCGCGAACTGCCGCGATGACCCCAGAGGTGTTCATTCTCTAACGATCACGAACAAATCCCGAAAGGCAACCTCCTCTCGCTCTGTGGAATATCGCAGATGAACGGTTTTCTTCGGGACATCCGGGGCGACACCGTCCAAGATTCTCCCATTCCGAACCCCATGAAGACCCTCACTCTCATTCTTACCCTTGCCACGACTCTTGCCGCTCACGTATTGGCGGCCGACTCGCCTCATGTCGTCTTTTTGATTGGCGAACACGAGTATGGCACCCGCACCACCTTACCGGAGTTTGCCAAGACGCAGTTGGAGCCCAAGGGCTACACCTGCACCATGATCTTCGCCAAGTCGGACGAGCGATCCGAACCTGGAGTGCACGAATTTCCCGGTCTGGCGGATGCGTTGGAAGACGCCGATCTACTGGTGGTCAGCACCCGCCGGCGCATGCCCCCGCAAGCGGACATGGATCTGATCAAGAAGTGGGTCGCGGATGGGAAACCGGTAATGGGTGTTCGCACCGCCAGTCATGCCTTCGCAGGCCGGCCCAAGGGCGAGGGCTACACGACGCCGGAAGGGCACGCGGATTGGCCAACTTTTGATCGCGATGTCTTTGGCTGCACCTACGATGGCCACTTCCAGAACAAGCCCGATGCGAATGGCGTCGGCACGATTGTCATCATTGAGCCGGATCACTCCTCTCATCCCGTTCTGAAGGGAATCACGCTGGGGGAAGGAGATGGCGTTGCCTGCACGCTCTACCGGTCCAATGACTTGGCGCCGGACACCACGCTTCTCATGACCGGTAAGGTGCCGGACAGCGGGGAGACTGAGCCGGTCACCTGGGTGCGGGAATCGGAACAGGGGCGGGCTTTCTATACGTCCCTGGTATCGGAAGTAGATATGAAGCTGCCCTGGCTTCAGAAGCTCCTGGCCAACGCCGTGGACTGGCTCGTGGAGAAGCCGGCGCAATAACTTAGATGGCGAATTGGATTGTGTCGCCATATTGAAATGGTGTAGGTGAAAGGCATCATGAAACGGTGTTGGATTGCTCTGATTGGCTTGAGTATGATCGCGGCGGTTTTGTGGGTGTGGCGACCTCAATCTCCACCAGAAGGAGTCATTCTTTCAGGGACAGACACGCTCACCATTGAACAGCTCAGCAATCGAGCGATCATTGAAAACGAAAGCTTTTCCGTAGAGGAGGGGGAGGCGATTCGATTCCAAGGGCCCAAGCCAGACTCCAACTCCCTCATCTGGGTCAAATCGAAAGAGCCAGTGCGAATTGACGGCAAGATCACGTCCAATCACCCGGTGCAAATCATGGCTGAAGGAGGGGTGGAGATCGGGCCCAATGCCGTGATCCACCTCAAGCAGGAGCCCGAGCCTTAAGTCTATGAGAAAACTACTTCTGTGCGCGCTGCTGTATGGGATGGCCAGCGCAGCCTTTGCCGAGCCGACGGATCTTCACACCGCAGCGAGAGTCGGGAATCTGACTGCGATTGAGAAAGCGCTAGAGGAGGGGACGGATATCAATACTCCAGACCCTAATTCAGGCCTGACACCTTGGCAGCAGGCCCAGGTCTCTGGTCGTAAAGAGGCTGCGGAGATGCTTGCCACGGCGGGAGCGGATACCACCCGGGCTTTTCCGGAACCAGCAGTCTTGCTGGATCGCTACCTCGCCGATCAGGTAGTGGAGAATGGGCCGGGGTGCAGCGTGCTGGTCTCCCAGGATGGCAAGATCCTCTTCGAGAAAGGCTACGGGTTGGCGGACATCGAAGCTGGTAAACCGATGACCAAGGAATCGGTCTCCCGCATTGGCTCAGTCACCAAGCAGTTCACCGCCACTGCCATTCTTCTGTTGGCGGAGGACGGCAAGCTGTCCGTGGAGGATCCCATCTCAAAGTTTTATCCGGGGTTCCCTCGTGGAGAGACGATCACCCTGCATCATCTGCTGACACACACTTCGGGTATCAAGAGTTACACCGATGTACCCTCGTTCCTGGATACCGTTACGGAAGCTCGAACCCCGGAAGAGATGATTGCCATTTTTCGGGACCTGATGCCGGATTTCCAACCCGGTGAAGGTTTCCACTACTGCAACTCCGGCTACTACCTGCTAGGCGACATTGTCAGGCAGGTTTCCGGCAAACCCTACTATGAATTCCTGGACGAACGGGTCTTCCAACCGCTGGGAATGAAGACGACCGGGGCCCACCGCCCGGGATTGGAGCTGGAGCAGGAGGCGAAGGGCTATGAACGGGTGAAGCCCAGTGTCCAGGAATGGAAGCCCTCGCTGGATTGGCACATGAGTCAGGCAGGAGGCGCTGGGGAAATCTACTCCACGGTGGGAGATCTCTACCGATGGAATGAGGGCATCTTCAACGGGAAGGTGCTGAAGGAGGAAACCCTGAAGGCGGCTTTCACGCCGGTAGGCGAGACGCGTGGAGGATCGCCCTTGAGCGGGCTGGGGGATACCTATGGCTATGGCTGGGCGATCACTCAGCAACGAGGGCTGCGGCAGATCCAGCACTCGGGTGGCCTCCATGGATTCACCTCCCATCTGGTGCGGTACCCCGATCAAAAGCTCACGATTGCGGTCCTCACCAACAGTTCGGAGCCTCCTCCTGGATTCGGCCCAGGCCTGGTTAGTGATATTGCCTCTCAGATCTTCCTATGGAGAGACATGGACGAGCAGCCTTCTTTCCGGGAGGACGACAATTTGCCTGCCGAGAAACTCCAGGAGTTCACCGGAACCTTCGATTTCCCGGGAGTGGCGGTCATGCGCTTCCGGGTGCATGAAGGAAAGCTTCAGGGATTGTTCTTCAATCAGGCCTGGAACGACCTGGCAAACACGGCGGAGGATCAGTATGAGTTGCCCGAAGTAGGGGCCAAGTTCCGATTCGGCCGGGACGAGAAAGGGAAGATCCAGGAGGTCACCCTGGATCAGAGGGGCATGACCTTGAAGGGGCCACGTTTCGCGGAGCCGGAAGAGGGAGAACTTACGAAGGAGCAGAAAGAAGCGCTCGTGGGTGACTATGACCTTACTCCTCTGGGAATCTTCACGGTAAGACTCGCCGAAAATGGCCGGATTCTCGCCAAACTGGGGCAGCAAATGGAGTTGCCGTTTTTCCCCGTGGAAAACCAGCCGGACCGGCTCTTTGCGAAGGCGGTTCGAGCAGAGTTGGAGTTTCTGCGAGGTGAGGATGACGCGATTTCAGGAGTAGTGCTGCACCAGGCAGGCGCGGAGTTCAAGGGCTCTCGCGCCGCTGAATAGGTTCGGTCACGAATCCAGATTCTCTGCGAGCCCCCGTCCATGAAAGGAAGACTCGCCGTCACCGTCGAACTTCGCAAGTCGTGGGC
>JBHIXE010000409.1:0-4989 GCA_041984905.1 Verrucomicrobiales bacterium
GGGCGACCGAGGCGGCCGCGACGCTTCTGACGCCCAACTATTCCTTCGGTCGTTCGCCGCTCACTTTCTCGCGGCTCGATGTCTGTGCGGCGGACCATCCCTGCATGCTGGCGGGTGGGCGATTCGCCAAAGACGCGTTGGTGACGCTGCCGGTGCAGGCTTCCGGGCTTCTCGACCTCGCAAGGCTCCAGGGTGTAATGTTTGCTTCCGTCATTCTGCCAGAGCCATCCCTGGCTGGCATCCGGTTCGCGATAGTGCCGCGTGCGCACCTCGACCCGGGACGCCACAATGAACCCGGACAAAAATCCAATCCCGAACTGGCCAATCACATCCGGCACATTGCCTTCGTCTCGAGCGACCCGGGTGCCTGAAGACCCAATACTGGATAGATAACCTTCCAGGTCTTTCTTGGTCATGCCCGTCCCGTTATCGCGAAATATAATACGCCCAGGACTATGATTGGGCTCGGTTATGATATCGATTCTGCCAGTCCCGGCGGCCGTAAAGTCCCGGTCCGCCGCCGCCCGGCGCTGGATGGCATCGTGAGCGTTCTGCACTAACTCCCGGATAAAGACTTTCTTCTCACTGTAGAGATTTCCGGCCAACAGCTTGATCAAGCCGTCAAAGTCAAATTGCATCTCAGCCATAAGCTAGTGTCTCACAGGGTTCTCTGGGACGCAACATGCTCGAAACCGAAGGCATTCCCCGGTGGTCCCGATTGCTTCGACGCGAGTTCCATCGGCGAAATTCATCTTGCAGGAACTCCCGAGATCGCGGATTAGCTTGGCCACAACTCTCGTGAGCGATTCGCGGATTTCTCTCGTCCTCAGTTCTCCCTGTCTCCAGTGCGGCGCCTGCTGTGCGTTCTACCGGATCAGCTTTCATTGGAGCGAGACGGATCCTGAGCTGGGAGGGCAAACTCCCGCAGCCTTCACGACGCCAGTTTCCCCTTACCATGTAGCCATGAAAGGGACTATCGGAAGCCAGCCCCGCTGCGAGGCTCTGGAGGGCGTTGTAGGTGACTGTGTGCAGTGCAGCATTTACCCACAACGACCGTCCCCCTGCCGGAACTACCGCTATAGCGGAGAGGACGGCGAACTCAATCCGCGCTGCGACGAAGCGCGATTGGCCTTCGGGTTGCCTCCTCTGCAGCCTTCCTCTCCTCAGCCAGGCGATGAGGATCACTCCCCCTTCCCTCCGGAAGTGCCGCCCATCGCGGCCTGAAGTTGCGAGGTTGCAGGATCCACTTTGCTCCGTCATTTTGGAACCGAATGGATTCGATGAACACAAAGAAGTCTCGCTTGTTGTGCCGATTCCTCCAACTCTGCTTGGTATGGAACTGCCATCTGGTTGCGACGGCCGAAGAAACTGAGATCTCTCGAATTGCGTTTGGTTCCTGCGTTCATCAAGACCACCCCCAACCCATCTGGACAGCAGTCTGCGCCTCCCAGCCCGACCTCTTCGTGTTTATGGGCGACAACATCTATGGCGATACGGAGGACATGGCAGTGCTTCAGGCAAAATATGATCGACTGGCCGCCAATCCTGGTTTTCGCCAACTGAGAGGGTTTTGTCCCATCATAGGGACCTGGGACGATCATGACTATGGGGAGAACGATGCCGGAACCGAATATCCCAGGAAGAGAGAGTCGCAGAAAGTGATGCTGGATTTCTTCCAGGTTCCGCAAGAGGATCCCCGTCGCAACCGGCCAGGAGTCTACCGGGCTCTGGAATACGGTCCACCGGACAAGCAAGTCCAAGTGATTCTCCTGGATACCCGTTACTTCCGCAGTTCGCTCGGCAACCGGGTGTGGATGGAATCCCTTCAGAATGTGGGATATCTTCCTAACAAGGCTCCAGGTGCAACCATTCTTGGGGAGGATCAGTGGCGGTGGTTGGAAGCGAAGTTGAAGGAACCGGCGCGAATCCGGGTCATCGTCTCCAGCATCCAGATCCTGCCCAAGGATCACGGATACGAAAAATGGGCGAACTTTCCTCAGGAGCGGCAGCGACTCCTGGATTTGATCCGCCAAACACAAGCGGAAGGAGTCGTGTTCTTCAGCGGAGACCGGCACCGGGCGGAGATCTCACGCCTGCCGGGAGAATGGGTGGGCTATCCCCTCTACGAACTCACGTCCAGTGGCCTCACTCAAGTTGTCGAGGGAACGGAACCCAATCAGTATCGCTTGGGCTCCAATTTTGCAGGACAGAACTTTGGGATGTTGGTCGTAGATTGGAAAGAACCTGAACCAGTCCTGACTCTGGAAGTTCGGGACGTGAACGGGCGCACGGTATTGGCAGAAACTATGGGGTTAGGCGAGTTGCGATCCCATTGATTGCACCTACTCATCGCAAATCGAGCGACGCATGACCCTCATGAAAGGCGAGGTTCAGCACCTTGCTCTTCAGTTTGCTTCTGCTACACTGTTCGCAATGGAAATCAATTTGCCTCCAGAGCTTGATCAGTTTGTCGTCGACCAAGCTGCCCGAAAAGGTTACTCGGCAGAGGCTTATGTGGCCGAGCTGATTGCTGCGCAGCAACGGCTGATTGCCGACAACGAGGCAATCCGTCAAGGAATCCAAGACGCTGAATCAGGGCGGCATGCACCTGCCGAGCAGGTCTTTGATGAACTTCGGGAGGAATTGCACTCGCAATACCCTGAACTTCGCAAGTGAGCTACAGTCTCGAAATTGCTGATCGAGCCAAAGCTGACCTTCGGGAAATTCAGGCATATATCGCGAAGGATTCCCCAGTGAATGCGGATCGCTGGCTGACCCGAATTCAAGCCACAATGATTTCGTTGACGGAGTTTCCGGAAGCACACCCGCTTGCACGGGAAAACTCGACCCACGAACGCGAAATTCGCCAACTTACTCACGGCAAATATCGAATAATCTACTATGTGGAGAACGACACAGTGATGGTGGTGTCGGTTCGCCATTCATCTCGACGTCCTCACCCTCCAGGATCCTTGGAGCAGTGATCTTGTCACATCCAATTCACCCCAGCGCATAATACGCCACAAAGATCGCCACAATGCACCAGGTCACGATGGGGATCTGCCGA
Organism: Verrucomicrobiales bacterium; assembly: GCA_041984905.1. Lineage (GTDB taxonomy): Bacteria > Verrucomicrobiota > Verrucomicrobiia > Verrucomicrobiales > DEV007 > JBHIXE01. Next base: position 3,068 of record JBHIXE010000409.1, read on the forward strand.
AGCTTGCCCGAGAGTGCCGCGATCACGGCATAGATGGTGAGCCCTAACCCGATTCCCTCGGTAATGCTGAAAGTCAGAGGGATCATGAGCATGGTGATGAAGGCAGGCGCGACTTCGCTGAGGTCGTCGAAGTTCAGCTCCTTCAATCCTTGAGCCATGAAGATGCCCACCATGACCAAGGCAGGTGCCGTCGCCGCGGAGGGCACAATGAGGATGATCGGCGTCAGGAGAAGGGCAACCAGGAAGCACAGGCCCGTAGTAACAGAGGTCAGCCCGGTCCGGCCTCCCGCTTCGATCCCGGCGGCGGACTCGATGTAGGAGGTCGTGGTGGAGGTCCCAAAGAGCGCTCCCGTCATCGTGGCCAGGGAATCGGCGGTCAGAGCGCGCCCCATCTTCGGCATGCTGCCATCCGGTCCTACCAGCTTCGCTCGCCGGGATAGCCCTACCAACGTCCCAATGCTATCGAACATATCCAGAATCAAGAGGGTCAGCAGCTCGTCGAAGACCTCACTGAAATGATGGAAGGGATAGAGCAGGTCCAGCTTGAGAAAGGTTTCTCCAATTCCGGCGGGCATCGAAACGATCCCATCAGGTTTTTGCGTGACCGTGCTTTCGCCGGATGGAATCAACACCCCCAGGATGGTGAGGAGAAACACCGTGATCAGCAAAGCCCCGGCTACCCTTCGTAGCGTGAGGAAGGTCATCAGGGCAATGCCGCCTATGACCATGAGCGATTCCGGTGCCTTGAGATTGCCGATCGTCACCAGAGTCGCGTCACTTCCCACGACAATGCCCACGCTCTTGAGGCCCAGGAAAGCGATGAAGAATCCTATCCCGCATTGGATGCCGATCTTCACGCCGTTCGGCAGGGATTCCGCCAGCTGTTTGCGGAACCCAGAGATCGAGAGCCCCAGGAAGATGACACCGTTCCAAAAGGTCAAAGCCAACGCCGCTTCCCAAGGCAAACCGGAACCAATGCAGATGACGAAGGCAAAATAGCTATTCGTGCCCATCCCCGGCGCTTGAGCGATCGGATAGTTGGTGAGAGCCGCCATGAAGAAGCAGCCCAGAGCCGCCGCAATGGCCGTCACGGTAATGAGCGCAGGTTGAGGCATCCCTGCCGCACTGAGAATCGCCGGGTTGACCGCAAGGATGTAGGCCATCGCGGCAAAAGTTGTCAGTCCGGCCAGGATCTCCGAGCGCACCGTGACTCCGGCGGCTTTCAATTGGAAGAAGCGCTCAAGCATTTGCAAGTCGTGGCCAGAATTGAACCGTGCAAATCCTTCGCAGCAAGATCCTTTTTGGATTTTGTCAGGGTCTCTCCACCTCTACCTAACGATGCTCATGGAGGATCCGTATTACCTCCGCAATACCGGTCTTGTGAGTCGGCACTGAGTGCCCATCTTGAACCACCAACTCGCTTTCGGCGCCCGGAAATGCGGAACTCTGCGCAGGAACCACCGAATCGCGAACGCCGGTGATGGTGTGGAATTTCACTCCCCGCCGGAATTGGAGATGATTGATGCAGCCCCAGATCGGATCTCCCATATCAAAGGTTTCAAAGGAACTGGGCACCTGCTCGACAAAACGCTGACTCATCGGCGTGAGCACTTTGGGATCCTGGGCACGGATGGCCGTTGCAAAGACGCCAGGAACCTTTGGCATCTTCACAATGTTCGAGGCCCAGTGGCCAAACTTCCCTCCGGCCAGATCGCTGCCATGATGAGGAGTCGACATGAAGACCAACCGGCTCGGCCAGGGTATCGGTTCGTAGAGCAACTGTTCCCGGACGGCCTGCTTCTGCTCGGTCGTCAGGTGCAATTGCTCAAGCGGAACCTTGAAGAAGCCATCGTAGAGGGAGGTTCCCGGATACGAGACGGCCATGCGAGCCATGAGACCTCCCATGCTGTGCCCCACGATCA
>JBHIXE010000410.1:0-284 GCA_041984905.1 Verrucomicrobiales bacterium
GGCGATCGGGTATGGGATTGCCGGCCACCATTGCGATGGAACGCGCCTTGACGATTGCCTCTCGACTTTTGAGAAGGCGGTAGCCACGGCCCGCTCCGGAGAGGGACCTCAGATGGTGGTGGGACATATGCTTCGGTTGAGCGGACACGGCCAGCACGATGACGGCTGGTACGTTCCTGAGTCTCTCAAGGTAAGCAGCGTGGGCCAGGACTGTATCGATAATGCTGCGAAATACCTGCTCAAACGCGAGTGGGCTACGGAAGACGATCTGGCAGCCTGGGAGA
>JBHIXE010000410.1:294-4981 GCA_041984905.1 Verrucomicrobiales bacterium
TTCCGTTCAGAGACAACAAAATCGGTTGAAGAACTGAACCAGATCATCGGAACGATGGATATCAACCAGCGGTTAATTCTGCAGTTTGATTTCCTGACAGAAGAGGCCATCCAGGCCGCTCAGGCCAAAGTTCTGGAAGAAGACGAGCGCGTCTTTATCTACGGCCAGGATGTGGGCCACTTTGGCGGTGCCTTCAAGGCGACCAAATACCTGGCGGACGAGTTTCCCGGGCGCGTTCTGGACAGTCCCATCAGCGAGGATGCCTCCGTCGGCATGGCGATCGGTGCGGCTATCAACGGTATGCGCCCCATCATCGAGATGCAGTTTGCCGACTTTTCCTCGGTGGCGATGAATCAGATCGTGAACCAGGCGGCTACTCACTACTACCGGACGGGAGTGCCGATCCCGATCACGATCCGGCTTCCCAGTGGCGGGAATGAGGGCTCAGGACCCTTTCATAGTCAGAGCCTGGAATCCCTTTATGCGCACTTCCCAGGCCTGGTGGTGATGATGCCTGCCACCGTGGAGGATGCCTACAGCATGTTCCTGGAAGCCGTCGCCATCGACGACCCGGTTGTCTTCTGCGAGCACAAGTTTCTCTACTATCACCTCAAGGCTTCCGCCTTGCCGGAGAAGAGCCTCCCGGTTGGAAAGGCCAGAATCGCCCGGGCCGGAACCCATATCACGGTCGTGGCATCCAGTGCCATGGTGCATGAGGCTCTTAAGGCGGCGCGTACCCTGGCCGATGAAGGTTACCAGGCGGAAGTCGTCGATTTGCGCACGGCGAAACCTATCGACACGGATACCATCCTGGCGTCGGTCGCTCGGACGGGGCGATTGCTCTGCGTGGCGGAGTCGTTCCCCTGGGGCGGCATCAATGCGGAAGTCGTCTCGCGGGTGGTCGCAGAAGGATTCCATCTTCTCGATGCACCGCCTCAGCGGCTCAACTGCAAGGACACCCCAATTCCGTATCACCCCAACCTCTGGGCGGCCCATCGACCGACTGCGTCCTCGATTGAGTCGGCCATCCGGCGTATCCTGAGATTTTGAATGGACGCAGAAGCCTTGAGTGACAATTTGGCGTAATGCAGCGGATTCCCATCAAAATGCCCCAACTTGGAGAGTCGATCGCCGAGGCCATTGTGGTCTCGATCGACGTGGAGATGAAGTCCGACGTAGTGGCGGATCAGGAGGTCTTCCAGGTTGAGACGAACAAGGCGACCATGGGAGTCTGCGTTCCCTGCGGCGGCAAATTGATCGAAGTCGTTGCGGAGCTCGACAAGAGCTATCCCGTGGGAGCCGTGCTGGGATATCTGGAGGTGAGCGATGAGGAAGCTGCAGCGGCAGGACTCAGCGAGGAGCCTCCAGCACCAGAGAGTTCCGAGCCCGCCAAAGTGGAGGCGGAGCCGCAGTCCAACTCCAGAGATGATTCTCTGGATGGGATTCACTTCAAGGTGAATTCGGAGATGGATATCCAGTCCGATTCCGAGGAAGAGCATCGTTCGGGGGTGGTGCCGACAGTCAGGCTCCCAGTTCCGGCGAACGCAGCCGGCGCCTCCTATCTTTCTCCGCGTCTGAAGGCTCGGATGCAGGAGTTTGGGTTCAACGCTTCGGACCTGGCCGGGGTTGCTGGAAGTGGCGCGGGTGGCCGGGTCACCATCGAAGATTTTGAGAAGTACATCCGGGACATCGACAATCAGAAGACGACTACGGCCTCGCCTATGCGGATTGCCGTAGCCGACTCCATGCGTCGCAGCTGGTCGCGCCCCATTGCTACGGTGGGCCGGACCCTGATGCTGGACCGGATGCTGATTCACCGGAAGGCAAGCGACCCAAAACCAGGGCCTGCGCTCTACATCATTCGGGCGCTGGCGATCGCTCTGGCCGAAAACACAGCGGTAGCCGGACGGCTGGTGGGAAATCGGATCGTTCACCCCAAGGCGATCGACATCGGATTCGCGGTTGAAGCGGAGGATGGCGTGCTCGTGCCCGTCATTCGAGACGTGGACCAGAAGCGGCTCGGCAAACTGGTGGAGCTCTACGCGGAACTGGTGGTGCAGGCCAAGGCGCGGCGTCTGCCTCCTGATGCGATTGGCACGGGAATCGCCACGGTTACCAACTTCGGGACCTTTGGGCTCGTCTGGGCCACGCCAATTCCGCTACCCGAGCAGAACCTGGTGTTCGGCCTCGGGGCAGGGCGCAAGGTGCCGGTCTGGAGTGATGAGGTGGGCCAATTTGTGCCCGCCACCGAAGCAGAGATCACCCTGAGCTTTGACCATCGCGTCTTGGATGGTGGCGCGGCAGGGCGGCTCCTGGCCAGAGTGGCGGAGTTGCTCCAGAAACCGGACGAGCTGTAACTTTGGAACGTAGCCGGATCGAAACTCCCGGCTACTCGACCAGGGTATCGATCTTTTCCGCGAGCTGGAAGTCCGCTTCCGTCAACCCGCCGGCCGAGTGCGTGGTGAGGGTGACAATCACTTTGCACCAGCGGATATCGATGTCCGGATGGTGATTGGCTTCCTCGGCAATTTCGGCGACGCCATCGACGAAATCGATCCCTTCCATATACTCGTCGAACTCGAAGGTGCGGGAGATCGACTTATCATTGATATCCCATTCTGGGATCTTTTTGGCGAAGGGCTTAAGTTCGTCCTGTGGTAGGGGCTCTGACATACGTATCCACAACTCGATTAACTTCGAAAAGCAAGTAGATTTGAGTGACCGCGATCAACTTCCTGCCACGGGCGAAATAACGGCCTTGTCATTTCGGAGAAACTGGGTTTAGAGAGAGGTTCGAATCTCCCCCGGAAAAGGCGGGCCACAACCCATAAACCACCCCTAAGCCGACATGAGTGCAGGAAAAATCTATAACAATATCGTCGAAACTGTAGGCAACACCCCCTTGGTTCGATTGAATCGGGTCACCGAAGGACTGGAAGCTACCGTGGCTTTGAAGTGTGAATTCTTTAATCCGCTGGGTAGTGTGAAGGACCGGATCGGAATGGCCATGATCGAGGACGCAGAGCGGAAGGGTATTTTAACCGCTGACACGACGATCATCGAGCCGACTAGCGGAAACACCGGGATTGCTCTGGCCTTTGTGGCCGCATCCAAGGGTTACAAGCTGATCCTCACCATGCCCGAAACCATGAGTCTGGAGCGCCGCACGCTTCTGGCGCTGCTCGGAGCACAACTGGTCCTGACTCCAGGACCCAAAGGAATGAAGGGCGCCATTGCCAAGGCGGAAGAGTTGCTGGAGTCCACTCCGAATTCCTGGATGCCGCAGCAGTTCAAAAACGAGGCGAATCCCGAGATTCATCGCAAAACCACGGCAGAGGAGCTTTGGAATGATACCAATGGTGAGATTGACATCCTGGTAGCCGGCGTGGGCACGGGCGGAACCATTACGGGTTGCGCAGAAGTGATTAAACCCCGCAAACCCTCATTCCAGGCCATCGCCATGGAACCGGAAGATTCTCCCGTGATCAGCCAGACGCTGGCCGGTGAAGAGCCCACTCCCGGGCCGCACAAGATTCAAGGAACGGGTGCTGGGTTCATTCCCGACAACCTCCACATGGACCAGGTGGATGAGTGTATCCGGGTTTCCAACGATAACGCCTTCGCCATGGCGCGGCGGTTGGCCAAGGAAGAAGGCATCCTCGTCGGGATCAGCACCGGGGCGAATGTCTGGGCCGCGATCGAAGTCGCCAAGCGCCCGGAGAACAAGGGCAAGCTGATCGTGACGGTGGCTTGTTCCACCGGCGAGCGCTACCTGAGCACCCCTCTGGCGGACGAAGCACGCGCCGCAGTCGAGAGCTGAGTCCATCTGCACGCTTGACGCGCGCGAGATCTGATCCACTTATTGCGGTCCGGTTTACGGTGCTGTCCAAGGGCAGCATCGCGCCGCACCGTCCCCCGAAGCGTAAGAAATCCCCACAGAATGGCTGAATCCACCCACCCGCAATCCCCAGAGAAGGACCCCTTGCAGCAGATGCTTGGTCCCTCCCAAGTCGAGGAATTTGTCGATAAGCATAAAGTGCAGCTCCTGCTGGGTCTGGTCGGACTGATTGCGCTGGTCAGTATCAGCATGGTGATCAAGGCCAATGCCGAGGCCCGTCAGATTGCCGAGGCACAGGCATTCTCTTCGGCCAGTAGCGTCAGCGAATTCGACTCGGTGGCGAACGAATACAAGGGGTCAGTTGTGGGCGGGAATGCTCTGATTCGGAAGGCTGCCTTGCTGGAAGAGGATGGCAAGACGGAAGAAGCCCAAACCGTTCTGGAAGGTTTCCTGGACACTTATCCCGATCATCCGCAGCGAGCGCATGTCCTGACTATCCTGGGCCGGATGGCCGAGAACAAGAAGGACTGGGACAAGGCCCAAGGTTACTACAGCCAGATTCCCGAGGATTCCGCCTTCATTGGTTTCGCCAAGATTCACGAGGGGGATATCATGATGCAGAAGGGCGAGTATGAAGCCGCCAAGCAGCATTATCAGATGATCCTGACCGAGATTCCGGGCGATGCCTGGTTCACGGATCTCCAGAACCGTATTGAATTGGCGGAGAAGCGAGCCGAGTTCGGCCCTCCATCGGACCCGGTCCCGATGCCTAAGGCAGAGGAAGCCAAGGAAGAATCTGCGGAGGCTGAGACTTCGAAGCCGGCAACTGAGGGCGATGCGGATACAGAG
>JBHIXE010000411.1:0-4945 GCA_041984905.1 Verrucomicrobiales bacterium
TTGCCTTCGAGCGGATGCGTCTGGTGCAGGGACTGCTGGCTGCTGATCGCCGGAAAGACGAGTTCCTGGCCGTACTCGCCCACGAGTTGCGCAATCCACTGGCTCCGATTCGCTCGGGGCTGGAAGTCATGCGTCTGGCCAGGGACAAGCCCGAAACGGTCGAGAAGGTGCGCTTGATCATGGAGCGTCAGACCAAGCAGTTGGTGACGTTGATCGATGACTTGTTGGACGTCTCCCGCATCACTCAGGGGAAGCTCAAGCTCCGTACGTCGGAAGTGAACCTGTTAGATATCGTTGCCAGCGCCGTTGAGGCGTCGACGACTTTTGTGGAAGAGGCAGGTCATGAATTCACGGTCCATGTGCCACCGTCCCCCATTCGGCTCGAGGCAGATCCGGGGCGTTTGGCCCAGGTCATTTCGAACCTCATTAACAACGCCGCCAAATACACCCCGGAAGGCGGGAAGATCGATCTGTCGGTGGAATTGGCCGACCCCAATGAGGTGGTGATTTCTGTGAAGGACACTGGAATTGGCATTCCAGAGGAGAACCAACAAGGCATCTTTGAGATGTTCGCCCAAATCGACCGGCCGATTGAGAAAGGTTACAAGGGGTTGGGAATTGGCTTAACCCTGGTGAAAACCCTGGTGGAAATGCATGGAGGTCGCATCACGGTGCACAGTGAAGGAGCTCATCAAGGCAGTGATTTCCGGGTCATGCTCCCTCTACTGCCCAGTGATCGAGCAGAGGCCGGTCCGGGAGCCGAAGGGGACGAGGCCGGCGCAAGTTCCAAGGTGGATTTCAAAAAGGTCCTTGTAGTGGACGACAACGAGTCTGCTGCCGATATGCTGGCCCTTGAGGTTCAGTTGCTGGGACACGAAGTGAGGATGGCCCATGACGGCAGGGAAGCCGTAGAAACGGCCGAAAAGTTTGGGCCTCACATCATCCTGATGGACCTGGGAATGCCGCGCATGAGTGGAGTGGAGGCGGCGGGTGAAATTCGTCGTCACCAGTGGGGCCATCAAATCAAGATCGTCGCCTTGACTGGTTGGGGTCAGGATGAGGACAAGCGGCGCACTCGTGAAGCAGGGTTCGATGGACATCTCGTCAAGCCGGTCGATCCCGAAGACCTGAAGGTCCTGCTCGCCTCGGTCGAGTCCTGACGGTTGCGCCGGTCGGAAGAACGATACAGGATTGCTACTTGCATGCCGAAGGATTTGTCCCTAGGGATTGGGGATGGAGCTGCACTTCTCATGGCCTCGAGCCCTCATTTTTGTCGTCCTGATGGGAGGATTCTTTCTTCTAGGCGGATTCAGCGATCCCCAGCAATTCTCAGCAACCGAGTCCCTAAACTCTATCAGAGATATGGCGAACATGATGCGGATGTGGTTCATCTCCATGGCATTGGTGGTGATCGGCGCAGCGGTCATGATCTTCGTCGAGCATGAGATTGGTGGTTTCGAGTCCATCAACTTGAAGTTTCTCTATGTGTTAGGAGGCTTGGCCATGATTGGAGCGGGTGGGGTTCTCAATCTTCGACTTCATGAAACCGCACCCATGTAGGGTAAGTGCCTTGGTCGGTGAAGTGGATCAGCCTGGAATCGAGAGCCGACGATGATTGCCCGTTTCAACGCCGCTCAAACTTGTCTGGCCATCCTCTTATGTATTGTCGGGGCTCTTGGGTATTGGCTCGCGCACCACTTTCTGATGATGGGATTGCTCCGTGTCGGACCTATTCGCGCGGTCTTCAGCCCTCACGTAAGCATCCTCAGCCTGCTCCTGCTGGTAGCAATGACTGGAGCTGCGATCTATCTCTGGAGCGAGGGAGCGGGGCGGTCGAAGGGCATGCATATCGAGAACCTCGTCTGGCCGCCGGAGCTGTCGGCGAAGAATGACGTTAGTCTCCAGCCATGGATCTACATCGCCCTGGCGGTGCCATTTACAGTGCTTCATGGGCTCCGGTCCCTACAGCTCATGGTTCCCGGTGAACCTGGGCTGGAGAGTCGACTTCGGGATCTTCTTAGTGAGGTGAGGCAGGTGGAGGATTGGCACTCGATTGACCTGTACCCTGGACGGACCAGGGAAGTTCTCCTGCTGGCCCGCATGCGGTTGGTGAAGTTTGATCCCGATGACGGGACGCTCAAGGGGATCTGACGGAGTTGTGTTGGGGGGCGGAAAGCCGGTGAGAGGTTTCGGTCAGAAACCCGTCCAGCACGAGGCTCCCGTCCTGAATATCAATCCGAACCGCGCCGGTCTCCGATTGATCCATCAGGTGGATCCCCCGTTCTTCGGTCCACTTTCGCCAGGAATTGTCGATTGATTCGTGAGCTGGAAAGGTGGCGTTGGTTGCAATGATTACCTGGGGAGCTACGGCCAGGAGGAATTCGCCCAGACCGGAGTAGTCCGATCCATGCTGGGATTTCACCAGTACGTCAGCGCTCAGATCCTGGCAGTGTTCCAAGAGCCATTTCTCCGTTTGAAATCCGCTGTCCGCCATAAAGAGAATTCTCCAATCATTCCAGGACAACCGCAGAACCAGGCACTCATCATCCGCACTTGCCTGGTTGGGGTAGTTGGCTGGTGGGAAAAGCACTTCCAACTGGATTTCGTCAGCCAGCGAGAATGTCGCACCCGCAGTGACCGAGTGAGTCGGCAAGGCCTCGGACTGCAACTCGCGATAGACTTGCGACCTGGCCGGCAGGTGAGATGTCAGGATGCGTTGTGGCGAGTAGTCCTGCGTGAGCCACTCCGCCCCACCCGCATGGGAGTTATCCGGATGCGTCACGACCAGGGCGCCGAGAGAGCGCACCTGGTGTTGCAGGAGATAGGGCCGGATGATGGATGCGTATTCCCGGTCCGCACCGCAGTCGATCAGCCAGGGCTGTCGCGAGTTCGGCGCATGGATCAGTTGGGGCCCGCAACTGGGACCCGTATCGAAGATCAGGATACCGGGTTTCGCGGGTGTTGCGGGCCAGGGGGAGGAAAGCGGCGTCGTCTCCACATAAGCAAGGGGAAGGCTGGAGAAGAAGAGCGCGCCTTGGTGCAGATAGCCGATCAGCGAGCCATTCAGCACATTGAGAAACCCCGCCAGGAATGCCAGCCGGATGCTGAATACCGCCAGGCTGATGGTCGCCAGACAGATGATCATCCAGGTCAGGGGTACGAGCACGAAGTTCGCCACGAGCGCCACGGGTGTCACCAGGCCAAAGTAGTAGAGCACCAGGGGGAGAGAGCCGATCCAGGCGGCGATCGAGACGCAGAAGATGTCCACCACCCTGCGACCACTGCCGATCCACATCCAGCGCTGCTTGCTGATGAGACTGGCGGGGATAAAGGGATCCGGCTGAAGAGGGCGCGCCATCCACTCACGAAGCGGTGGACCAATCAGCGCGATTGCCATCAGCACCACGAAGGAGAGCTGGAAGCCCACATTGAAGAGCTGACGCGGATCCACGAACAGGATCACCAGGGCCGCGGCGCCCAGGCTATTCAACAAGCGCGGAGCGCGCCGGAGCCAGAATCCGCCGAGGTAAATCGTGGCCATGATCGCGGCACGAACGGCAGAAGGACTCAGGCCCGTGATCCAGGCATAGAACAACACCGAGACGATGATCACCAGAATCGCCCAGCGCCGGGACACGCCTACCAGGTTCAACAACAACCAGATGACGGTGGCAAAGATGCCCACATGCAGGCCGCTCACTGCGAAGATGTGCATGGCTCCGCTCAGCCGGAAAGACTCGCGCGTCTCGTAAGTCGCCGCCTCGCGCTCGCCCAGGAACATGGCCTGGAGAATCTGGGCGCTCGTCGAGTTGGGTTCCAGGCCCCAGGTGATCGCGCGGGCGACCCATTCGCGCTGGGTTAGAGCGAGTTCCAGGGCGCGGCCCTGCCAGGAGGCTCCCGTCACCTCGATCTGGCGTGGAGTGGCGATACTCAACTCCGCCACGGTCTGGTCGATCCGCCAGGCCAGCTCCTTGGGCGAGATCTCCCCGGGATTGCGCGGCCCGGCAAAGAGTTGGAGCCGGCCTTCCGCGTTGAATCGGTCGCCTTGCCGCAGGGAATCCGTGGGGGCCCAGATGCGGATCCGGTCGCGCGTCTTCAGCGTCAACCCGCGACAAGTCACGGTCTCCAGTCGCGCCGTCAGTTGCTGCCCGCCATTCCGGGTGGAGCGGGGAGGTTCCGTGACCACGCCCCGCACCTCCACCGGCAACGCCTTCTCTCCCGTGCGACTGCTCCAGAGCAACTCGGTGTAACCGGACGATTCCTGGGCTTGCTGCTGCAATCCCCCGAAGAACAAGCCCAGTGCGATGAACCCGAGCATCTGTCGTTCTCGCTCCGATTCCTGCGATTGCCGCAGGCAGGCGAACCCCATCCCGAGAGCCAGCCCGAACCAGAACCAGGCCGGAGGCTGGGGCCCCACTCGCGCCAGCGCGATCCCGATCACCGCGCAAATCCCGCCGACAAACAACGGCTCCCGCTCCAGGCGATGCCGGGCAGCAGAGATCCAGTCGTTGAGGGCAGCGGTCACGGGAAGACGGGCAGATCGACCCGGTAGAAGAGCCGATACTCGGAAGTCCAAGCAAATCGCAAAAGGAAATGCAGGCAAGCGCGTTCCTGCACTTGACTCCCCCGAAGATTGGGCGAGAATGCCAACCCCGCAGCGACCGAGCAAGCTGCCAGTGACGCGGGTATAGCTTAATGGTAAAGCTCTAGCCTTCCAAGCTAGCTATGAGGGTTCGATTCCCTCTACCCGCTCCATCCTCTTATAGTTCAAAAACTTAGGGTGATTTCCCCGCCGAAGCGACGCTTCCGAACATCTATATCACCCGACGTACCGGGAACTCGTGCGATCTTCCTACGGGATCTATTCTGTCTCCGATGAGTCAGGGAACTGCTGGGGAACAAAGATAGAGATTGAGAAATTGCACCTCAAAAGAATGCAAGTGGC
>JBHIXE010000412.1:0-4239 GCA_041984905.1 Verrucomicrobiales bacterium
AAACTCCATCGAGTTTGGAAGACGTAGCGCTGCGCTATCAGGAACTGGCGATTGAGACCGAACAGGCGATGAAAGGGCAATACCCGCTGACGGAGGTCATCGTTGAACTCATCAGTGTCCAGCGCCGCTGGATCGCGGAGGAATACGATCCCTTTGCCGACAAACCTCGCGCCCTGGAAGATCCAAACCAGGAAGAACTCCGGCGCGTCCTCCTTGGGTTTGAAGGTCCCTGGGGCGGTCCACGGATGCCCCCTCAGCAACTCGCTCGCGCCGGAGCAGGCGACTTCAAAGGCCGCATCAAGATGGCCATGCACGAGATTCAGAAACTCCACGGCGAACATCCGGAAGCCCCTAAGATGGCCATGGCGATGCAGGACGTCGCCAAACCTGCCAACTCCCCCATCTTCATTCGCGGAAGTGCGGATAATCCCGGTGAAGTGGTGCCGCGCGCCTTCCTGGAGCACCTGGCAGGACCGGATGCGATGCCCTATGAAACTGGTAGTGGCCGGTTGGAACTGGCGCAGGACATCGTCGACCGGAACAATCCGCTCACGGCCCGAGTCATCGTCAACCGCGTCTGGCAATGGCACTTCGGGACCGGCCTGGTCACGACACCCAGCGATTTTGGCCTCAATGGAACCCCGCCATCTCACCCCGATTTACTCGATTGGATGGCGACCTGGTTCATGGATGAAGCCGGCTGGTCGCTCAAGGAGTTACACAGGCTGATCCTCCGCTCTTCCGCTTATCAGCAATCTGCCCAACCCCGCGCCGAACTGGCCGACATCGATCCTGGCAATACCCTTTTCTGGCGCTTTCCTCCACGCCAGCTGATCTACGAGGAGCTCCGCGACACCATTCTGCTCCACACGGGCAAGCTGGACCTCGAGCACTTGAACGGTCGTCCGGACAAGGCAGAGGACAGCACGCGCCGCTCGCTTTTCCTGTATGTCGACCGGATGGACCTTCCCTATGAGAACCAGATTTTCGACTTCGCGAATCCAGACTTCAGCACCTCGGAACGGGAATCCAGCATCGTGGCGCCCCAGGCTCTTTTCTTCCTGAACAGTCCCTGGGTCATGAATCAGGCCACGACGATTGCGGAGCGGACCACCGGCCCTGCCGAATCGCGGATCCTGGATCTCTACCACACGCTCCTGCAGCGGGATCCCTCCAGCGCAGAAGTCGCATTGGCCAAGGGCTATCTTCAATCGAATGGGGAAGACTGGGCCCGGCTCACCCACGCTCTGCTGACGACCAACGAGCTGATGTTCGTCTATTGATCAGCCGCCTGCATTCTGCAGTTTCAACCGGAGCCAAAGGCCGGCGATAAGCACCTTGGCATCCTGATAAAGCCCCGCGTCAATGCCCGCGAAGAACTCCTCTTCATCCAGCTCTAACGTACGAATATCCTCGGTTTCAATCTCGACGCCGCCGCCTTTCGACACTCGCTTTCGCGACGTCAGAGGACAATAGTAGATAAAGATGCGCTCCGAGGAACCTCCCGGCGAGGCAAAGTAGCTGGTGACAAACTCGGGCTCACTGACCCGGTATCCCACCTCTTCCAGGATCTCCCGTTTCAGTGCCTCTCCCGGCGTTTCCTCTCCGTCAACCATTCCCGCTACCGTCTCGACGATCCACCCTCGGCTCGTCTCCAGGGTCTTGTAGTAGATGGGATAGCGAAACTGCTCGATCAAGATGACCTTCCGCGCCTTGGGATTGTGGAGCAGAGCCGCCACCGAATCTCCTCGCTCCAGACTGAGCCGATTCACCGGTCCGCGCATCTTCCCGTCAAACCCCTCAAACGAGACGCGAGCTTTGCGGATCTTAAAGAATTCATCAAAGGGCGTGCTCAATTCATGCAACACCACACGACGAGGTTCCTCCGCTGCCGGGCTGGGAGGTGTACTCGAGGAACGCTTCTTGGCCATAGCCCACAAAGGTCCATGTTTCGATCTCGCTCCGCAAGCGTTCCCTTGTAACTTATTCCCGTTCCGAACGGTTCAGGATGCGTCCTCCTGAGTCAGCACCAGGCGAAAACCGTACTGCCAGAATGCATTGTCCTCCGTTCCGTAGAAGCGGGCTCCAGAGTCCATCACCATCTTGCCGTCCGTGACAAAGGAACCGCCCCTGAGCGTCTTGCCCTTGCTGGAATTGCCCGGGGTATGATCGTCCAGAGTCCACTCCCAGAGATTCCCCCGAACATCCACCAGCCCGAATAGATTGGGCGGTTTGGTTCCCGGTTCGGAGGGCCCATCTGACTCTTTCCCGCCATAGACCGCGTTCTCCAGGGTCGCATCCGCGACGAAGATCTCCCACTGGTGCTCGGTCGGCAGCGTATAGACGTATCCTTGCGGCAACCGGCCTTCGCTGGCTTCCCGAGCCGTCAGGTTGCGACAGAACTCCATCGCCTGGTTCCAGGTCACGCTGTCATGAGCCCGTTCGCTTCCCTCATACTTGGTCATCCCGATACCACCGCCGAGGGCATACTGCTTCTGCGTGACTTCCGACTTTCCCACCCAGGCTTCCAAGGGCGGGATCCAGATCATTTCCATCTGGATGTCTTCAAGAACGAAGTTCTGCCCTGGCCGCACCGAGACCGCGCTCTCTGGCTTGGCCCCCGCAGTCGCCGATCCGGATGCCACCTCTGAGACCGGGCCCCATCCGTCCTGCACCATGGGAGACAGAAACTTCCACCCGAGCACACTGACGACGGCCAATATCACGCCAACGCCCAGGACGGCGACCAGCGGACTTCCTTTCTTTTCGCCGGCGCTCGCGCGGAGTTTGCCCTTGGTAGCAGGGACATTCCCATCTCCGAAAAGCATCGCCTCCAACTCCGCAATGGTCTGCGGCCGTTCGGCCGGGTCCTTCTTGAGACACGCCGCCACGGTCTGCTCCCAGCGATAAGGAATCGGTTTCCCTTCAAATCCCAGCTCCCGGCGTCGCTCCACCATGGGTGGCGGCACGATCTCCCGCAGTTGAGCCAACACATCTCCCCGAAAGAATGGCGGTCGCCCGGTAAGAAGGTCGTAGATCATGGCACCCACGGCGTAGACATCCTGACGTTCGTCCGGCCCTGCTCCCATGGCTTGTTCCGGGCTCCCATAAGCGGGGGTGAAGGAGGTCACTTCTCCCGTCAACCGGGTCATGGTATCGGAGACGCTTCGAGAGATCCCAAAGTCACAGACCTTGGCCTCGCCATTGGCATCCAGCAGCACGTTCTGCGGTTTGATATCCCGGTGCACCACCCGGGCCTTCTCATGCGCATACCGCAGAGCCTCACAGACCTGCTGCACCCAGGCCGCGATCTCCTCCACTTCAAAGTAAGACTCTTCGCGAGCCGATTTGGCGGAGCTCAAGCTCTTGCCTTCCACCAGTTCCATGGCAATCGCCGCTGCTTCCGAATCCTGGTGCAGATCAAAAACGCGCACGATGTGAGGATGGGTCAGCAGCAAGGAGCGACGGGTCTCTTCCACCATGTCTTTGAGCGCCTCATCATCCAGCCGAACGATGTCCGGGAGAAACTTCAGGGCCACCGCGTTGTTGAGGGAAGAATCGTGAGCTTTCCATACAACTCCAAAGGCGCCCTGCCCAATCGGCTCGATGAGCTGAAAGCGCCCTCCAAAGAAGGTTTTCCCCGCGACTTGGGCCATCTTGACGGTGGCGTCTGGATCGGGCCTGGCACCTTGAGTGTCGTCCGGCATTCCTTCGCCATATCATATTCCGAAGCCGGGGCAAACAATTGAATCCGGGAACGTATTCCTGACAGGGAATTTTCCGGGTCGATGGTTGTTGCCCCCAAGTTGGGCGCATGTTAAGTCATTCAAAGGGGCCAGGTTGCGTGAGGTGATTTGCGTCCAATGTGAAGGGTGAAAGCGAGGCTCATCAATCAACTTGGAGGAAGGACCTACGACCTGCAGGGCGTCAATGTTCTGGGTCGCACGCCGCAGTGCAATGTCCAGATCGAGGATCCACGCATCTCTCGCCGGCATGCCATGATCCGGGAACAAGCGGACGGCTTCTGGTATTTTGACCTGGGCAGTTTCAATGGCAGCTACATCAACGGAGCCCGGGTCACCGCCTCACGACGCCTCGCGAATGGGGATCTGGTGAACTTGGGAGAGTTCAGCTTTCTCTTTGAGCAGGAAGGCGTCCCGGAACACGGGCTGGGCGATGACGACTACGATGCCACCGTTGCGGAAGTGAGCAGTGGTGACGCCCTTCTCTTTGTGAGTG
>JBHIXE010000412.1:4249-4932 GCA_041984905.1 Verrucomicrobiales bacterium
TGATATCATGGGATTCACGACCCGTTCGGAGCGGCTCACTCCGGATCAGCTGGCACCGATCATTGGCTCCTGGTATTCCCGTACGGAGTTAATCCTGTCCGAGCATGGTGGCAGCATCGATAAGTTTATTGGAGACTGTGTCTTCGCCTACTGGACGGAGACCCACGCACCGAACCGGATGCGGGCCTTGCATGCCGCTCAAGCCATGATCCAGGCAGGCCAGGTCATTCAACAGGAACATGCCGTGTCGCTCTCCAGCATTGGTCATACGTTCCAGCTCGGGGCCTCGCTCCATTGCGGCCGCATGGCCTATGGCCGATTGAGCTCCAGCGAGTTTACACTCCTGGGCGACTCCGTGAATCTGGCGTTTCGGCTGGAATCGCTGACCCGCCAACTCGGTAGCAATCTTCTCCTGAGCGGCGACTTTCTGGAAGGCTGGCCGGAAGGTCAGGCCATGAGCCGGAGTCTCGGCGCCCAAGAGGTCAAAGGACGCCAAGCGCCCGTCATGGTCTACACGGTCTAAGGCTTCTACACGGTCTAAGGCTTCTACACGGTCTAGGCCTTCTACACGGTCTAGGCCTTCTACACGGTTTAAGCCTTCTAGACGAGTCGTGGCGTTAGAGAAGGCGCGAAGCGCTGTGTTCTTCAATAGCCGGGGTTGAGCGTTAGCGAGGCCCCGGAAA
>JBHIXE010000413.1:0-4931 GCA_041984905.1 Verrucomicrobiales bacterium
CCTGAGTGCGGATCCAGGTCCAGGGTTCCGGCTCGGTGTGGGGATCGCCGGGGATGGGATCGCGGACCTGGAGAACGGTGCGGTTCACTTCATTGTGGCGTTCGTGAAAGTAGCTTTCGTCCCAGGCTTCAAAGGTGCCGAGTCCCTTCATGATGGGATGTTCAGGCGCAATGGTCCGTGGTGAGAAAACTCCGGACTTGTGGCTCTTGAAACGGCCTCCCACCAATTGGTCAAATTCCGGGATGTTCCTGAAGCAGGAACTGGCGCAGTGCACCGGAATGAATCCGCCACCTTGCTCGACGAAATCCTTCAGATGGTTCCAGAGCCCTCGATCCAGGGTATCGTGATTGGCGTAGAGCAGCACCGCATCAAACCTGGCCAGGTAATCCGGATTGCCGAAAGCCGCTTCCGGGGTGACCTCATAGTCAAAGTAGATCGCTTCCGGGCCCAGGGTTTGGGCGAGCATCGGGTAATAGAGATTGGCATTGTGGTGCTCCCGGTCGTGACCGAGGAAAAGCACGCGAATGGGGCCGGTTCGTTCTGTTTCCTGAGCTGGAAGCACCGAAGTGAGCAGAGCAACCGCGAAGAGTGAGAGGAGGGTTCTCATGGTGAAAGGGGTGGGGCGTTCTTACTTACGACATTCTCTGCCAGACGGGAATTGCGGAATAGCTGGATCTCGTCGATTTTTGGGATGATTTGGCCAGAGACATGCAATCCCTTCAGTCAGACTTTATCGATCAGGTGGACTCCAACTCCTTTTTTACGGGGATGTTCGAGCATATTCCCGGCGTCTCCTTCTTTGCGAAGAATGCCGATCTGCAATTGGTGTGCGGAAACCGGGCCTTTTGGAGCCGGCTCGGCTTCAGTTCGGAAGAGCAGATGATCGGCAAAACGGATTTCGAGCTCTTCCCGGCGAGCCTCGCGGAGAACTTCCGGCGCGATGACCTGGAAGTGCTGGAGACCGGGAAACCCAAGCTCAAGATCATCGAGCTGTTCTTCAATCGGCAATCTCTCCCGGACTGGTATCTCACCAACAAGTTCCCCGTTAGAAACGCCAAAGGAAAGGTGATTGGCCTGATGGGAACGGTGGAGAACTACGAACGTCACCAGGGAACCCTGACCTCCCAAATGCAGATCAACGAAGCGGTGAACTACCTGCGGGATCACTACCGGGAACCCGTGGTCATTAGTGAATTGGCGAAGCAGGTCGGCATGTCCGTCCGGCAATTCAACCGGCGTTTCCAGGAGGTCTTCGGCACCAGTCCGCGTTCTTTTCTCATCAAAACCCGCGTGCACGCGGCCTGCGATGAACTACGCCGCAACTCGGTCAATATCGCCGAACTGGCGGTGGACCTGGGATTTTACGATCAGAGTTCCTTCACCCAACATTTTCGCAAACACATGGGCATCACCCCACTTCAGTATCGCAAAGGCCGGGCAGCGCGGTAGAAGAGTTGACCCGAAGGGGGAGAACCATATGATTTAGCTTCAGTGAACGGATCGGACCTGGAACAGCTGCTGCGCGCCACCAGAAAGGAATCCCAGGGAGGGTTACCTCCAGAATTCTCCTCGGCGGTTCTCCAGAGGGCTCGTGTGGTGGATGCGGTGCGCGCCTACTGGCGGGTGTTATTGGCGGGAAGTCTCGCAGCGATCTTTATGGCAGGCTGGATTGGATTTCATTCTGCCCGGGGGGAGCAGGCCGAAGCGCCCCCGGTGCTCTCCGAATTTCAGGAGCGGGCGGGGTTCAACGCTCTCAGGCCATGAACTCTCTGAAACCTCTCTGGTGGAGTCTGGGGACCGTGGTGGTCGCTGCCCTGGTTTCGGCCATGGTCGCCCAAAGCATCGTGGGGGAAGCCCATGTCCATCCCGAGCCGGGCAAACCTCAGTCCAGTTTTCACGACTGGCTTCACGCGAATCTCAAGATTTCCGAGGAGCAGGAAGAGCAGTTGCGGCCTTTCGAAGACGCATTTCACGAGCAGGTGGAGATTCAACGAGTCAAGATCTGGGAAGCCGGACATGAACTCGCCAACGCCATTCGGCATCACGATGCCAATTCGCAAGAAGTGACCTCCGCCCAGGAACGGCTTCTGGCGGAACAGGGCAAGCTGCAGCGAATGACGCTTGATCATTTCTTCGCGATGAAGGACAAACTGACCCCTGACCAAGGCGAGTTGCTCCTGAAGTGGACTCACGACAGCATCATCCATGGATACGAGCATTGATTTCTCCCAACTTTCCGGCTGGGAAGACAGTGATCGACAATCGATTGGGGCGGCCGAAGAAGAGGCCCTGATTCGCGCCGCAGCGAGTGGCTGTGAGGACTCGTTTCGGCAATTGGTCGAGGGGCACCAGGAAACCATTTACCGCTTTTGCTTTCAGTGGCTGCACAATGCCGAGGATGCCCGGGAGGCATGTCAGGACACGTTTGTGCGGGCCCATCGAGCCCTGGGACGTTATCAGCGCAAGGGGCGGTTCACCACCTGGCTGTATCAGATCGCTCTGAATCGTTGCCGGGATCATCAAAAGTCGAGAGCAGCTCGGCAGCGGCGGAATACGGCGCCCTTGCCGGAAGCGGGTGAGGAAATCGCCTGCTATCGTGCCTCTCCAGATGAGCAGGCGGCCAGGTCCGGAGACCTGGAGAAGCTTCGCCAGGGGATCGATCAGCTGCCGCCCCGATTGCGAGCGGCTTTGATCCTCACCGCTGTCGAGGGGCTCAGCCAGGAGGAATGTGCGCTGGTTCTGAAGTGCTCTGTCAGAGCGGTGGAGGGACGGGTCTACCGCGCCAGAAGAGATCTTCTCGTCTGGTGGAATCGGACTTTGTAGGGGCTTCCTTCAGGAATTCGATGTGGGAATGCCGATTTTGCTTCGTTTCAATTTCGTGGGGTTCATTCTGCTTTCGAGCCCTTTCGCTCCCCCAACACCAACCACTTATGATCCACCGCTCCACCTTCTTGTTTCTTAGCCGCTCGGCCCTGTTGCTGGCTCTGCTGGCGTTGTCAGGCTGTGATTCGGCGGAACCCGTTGCGTCCGCCCCTGCATCCCAGGATGACGACCCTCCCACGGTGCATGCCGCGAACTATCCGCTGGCCTACTTCGCCCATCGCATTGGCGGGCCCCATATCGATCTTCGTTATATGGACCCGGCTGGGGATCCCGCTTTCTGGGAGCCGAACGAAATCGAGATTGCTGCCATGCAGAAGGCGGATCTGATCCTGTTGAATGGAGCGACCTATTCCAAGTGGCTCGATCACGTCAGTCTTCCCAGCGAGATTCTGGTCGATACCTCTGCCGCCTTTGCGGATCAGTTCATCGTAACCAAGGAAGGGGCGACCCACTCCCACGGATCGGAAGGGGAGCATTCCCATGCGGGGACGGCGTTCACCACCTGGATGGACCTTTCTCTGGCCAAGCAGCAAGCCCGGGCGGTGCTGGAAGCCCTGGTCGCCAAGGTTCCCAAAGCCCAGGAAGAAATGGAGGCACGTGCCGAAGCTCTCTTTGGGGACCTGGACATCGTGGACCGGGAATTTCAGACTGCTGCGATCAAGATTCGGAAACGCCCCCTCATGGCATCCCACCCGGTTTATCAATACTTTAGCAGGAAGTATGATCTCGACATCGATGCGGTTCTTTGGGAGCCCGAAACCGTCCCGGATGACGCAGCAATTCAGGAATTGGTAGATCATCTGGAGGAGCATCCCGCGAAGTGGATGATCTGGGAAGGAGACCCGGCCAGGGACTCCGTCCTGAAATTGGAAGCCCTTGGCCTGCAAAGCATTGTGTTGAACCCTTGTGGCGGCAAACCTGCTCAGGGAGATTGGCTGACCGTCATGTACGGCAACGTCGCCGAGCTTCAGAAGATCAAATAGCCCTAGGGCGAAGGAGTTGGTGGCGAGGATGCCCAGGCAATCTACCCTTTGCGCCCGGGGCATCCCCACCACTTGGAAGGGCCCGCGAAGACTCTTCCGATACGATGAATTCAAGGCCTACCAGCGGTAGGTGAAGGTCAGCCGGAACTGTTGGGGTTCGATCGGGTGAACGTGGAAGTCGTCAAATCCTCCAAGCGGTTCTCCAGGCAGCCGGGAAGTGTAGAGATACTCAATGTCGTTGTCGTCGGCATCAAGGAGGTTGAGCGCTTCCAGGGCGACTTCCCAGGAGTTCCGGCGATACCCCACCCGCGCATTCACTTGAAATGCATCCTTGGACTCGATGCTGCCATCCGCGCTGAGAGGGCGGGGCGCAAAGTAGCGCGACCGGAGGCTGGCAAACGGCCCTTCATCATGCCCCAGGGTGATGCCGCTGGAGAAACTGACGTCGGTGGAGGTGTTGAAGATCTGCGGCAGGAAGCCGTCCGGATAGATCGACGGGATGTTGCGCGAGTCGCCCGCCGGGCGGAAGAAGCCGTTGGAGAGCGTTTCGCGCCTGGTGTACAGGCCGTAGGAATAGAAGGTCAGGTAGTCGGTGATACCGACCTCGCCGTTGTAGAGGAACGAGGCGTTGTCGACTTCGGGATCGCCGTAGCGCTGTACCACCTTGCCGCCCGGTGCGCTCGTGGCCGTCACGGTGCCCAGGAAGGGGCGGGCGCGGTCGGTCTGGTCTTGGTGGCCGGCCTGCGCGGCGTCACCGATGTGCTCGTCAACGGCCCGCAGCACGTCTACATCGACCGGGGCGGCGGCCTCGAGGCGGTCGAGAGCCCGTTCGTCGATGACGACGACGTGCGCCGGCTGGCGGTGCGGCTGGCCGCGGTGGTCGGTCGCCGCCTCGATGATGGGCGCGCGCGAATCGACAGCCCAAACCTCCCGCCGAACCATCGGCATGAGCGACGCTGCGTCGATCTCGGTCTTCACGACGATGTTCCGGTTCCAGGATCGCAAACAGATCATGGCGGAGGCGGAGCGCGATCCCGAGCGCCGGCTCGACCAGGCCGCGGAGCG
>JBHIXE010000414.1:0-4931 GCA_041984905.1 Verrucomicrobiales bacterium
CCGCTGATGTTTACGTTTATTCTGCAATTATCACTCGGCATTATGGCGGTTTCGACTCTTCTGTACGTCCAGCGGAGACGGGGATATGTTTCTCCAGGTGAATGGCCACGTGAAGGACCCGGCGACGGCGCTTTTCCAGACGGCGGACGGCGCGAACCACCAGATTGGAGTCATCCAGTGGGAGATGCGGATCGCTACAGGTGAACTCCAGGCCACCGCGCTGCTGCCGGCGAAAGACCAGCTTGTCCGCGAGGCTCACAGGAGCCAGGCGCGTCTGGATCTCATGGAACCCATCTTCCCGCTTTCTCAGAACCCGCAGGAAGAGGTTCACCTTGGCCGGCGCTAAGTAGGAAACTTCTTCGCTCATCCTCAGGCGTCCCAGGCGAGTAAGGCCAGCATCCGGCCGGTTTTTCCTTTTTCCTGGCGGTACGAGTAGTAGCGCTCAGGATCTGAAGTGGTGCAGGTGCCTGGATCGTGGATCTGCTCGCGAGGCACTCCAGCCGCTTCGGCCTGATGGAGGATGTCCGCGGCAAAATCGATCTCATAGGCCGGAGGGCGAATACAGGGGCCCAGTTGCAGGATCAAGTCCTGGGGATCTGTGCCGTAACGAGCTGTCATAAGTTGAATCGCGTGAGTGGTGATTTCCAGTTCCGTGCCTTTCTTGCCGGAATGAACGAGTCCGATGGCCTTGCGGATGGGGTCGACGAGAAATACGGGTCCGCAGTCGGCAACATAGATGCCCAGCAGCACTCCCTCAAGGTCAGTCACCAGGCCATCCACATTCGGAACGGGCCCAGCGGAGACTTCGGCGAGATTCTCAGCGGTCACCACGCAGATTCCGTTTCCGTGCGTTTGCTCCGCGGTGACAAAGGGGAGGGGAGTCAGTCCCAGTTCCCTTCGGGCCGCAAGATGGGGGGCATTCAGCCTTTCCAGAGCGAGGGCCTTGTCCACCGTCACGTCCACACCGGGCGCCCGCAAAAGAAAGGCGTGGCGCAGATCCGGCACTGCGGCCAGGGATGGAAACTGCTCGAAAGGGCAAGGTTGGGCCATTACCCGACTCGCTACTAGCAGATCCAGAACTTGTCGACCAAAAAGAAAAAGGGGACAAAAGTCCCCTTCAGCGCTCAACGCCAAACTCGATTCTCAGAGGTGTGCAGGCAGCAATCGTATAAAATGAAACGAGTAGCCTTGGACGTTGAGCGCTTGGTTGAAGGATGATCCTGAGGTTAACGGGTGCTCAGGAATTCGCTGATCTCGGTGGGCAACTGGTTGCCTGCACCAGGGCCGTCCAGGCCGTCGATCAGGGTTGAAATGTTGTCGGCGATACCGTCTCTCATGCGATTGACCATATCCTGACCCTTCTTGGTGATTTGAACCATCACCTTACGGCGGTCATCTGCGGCATGCAGACGCTGCACGTAACCCAGCTTTTCAAGACGGTCGACCAGTCCGGTGGCGGCTGCCGTGGAGTGGCCCATCTTGTTGGAGATCTGGGTCATGGTCAGATAATCTTCCTTGGCCAGATAGCCCAGGAGGAAGAACTGCGCATAAGAAATGTTACCCTTGTTCAACTCCTTGGACAGGTCCAAGAGGAAGAATCTCTGGGTGAACATGATGAAGTCGGCCAGACGGCTAGCGTCGGGATTGGTGGTTTGTTCGTTTTCGTTCACTGCCTGCATATGATACACCTCCGGCGATTTAAGATTTTTGATGGGGCTAATAGTTTAGCCGCCTACCAAGAGTTATTCAATGCTTTCTTTTTTAGTTTTTATAATTTCTATATGAAAACTAGGTTCGTAAGTCACTGTAGCCAGTTTCTCCGCCAGAATCAAGGTGTGTTTTGCAATATTTAAATGTCAAAGGCGATTTATTGTCAGAAATGAGAGGTTGTCTTGTCAGAATTGCAGCTTTGAAGAGAAGTCCGTTTCACGGGGCGCATAATATTCGCCACATGCAGGCATTCGGCAACCCCAGGTAATTAACTTATCTGAACTAAATGGCCGCTAACGGGCTCACTCCATAGGCCAGCACCTGGGTTCCGGCCTCTAAGACCTCCCCAGCCTCAACCCGCACCAGCGCGTTGGACCGGCTCAAAGAAAAGAGCGCATGGGATTGCTGCACCCCTCCGGGCGCAAAGACTGGCCGCTCAGGAGTCCAGCGGCCTCTCATGTAATGGGGGCGGTCTCCAGGATTCGATAGGGTCGCGGCCAGTTCAGCCTCCCACGAGGGAAGAGGGGGAGTCTCGCTGGTTACTTTCTTGCCCTGCGCCTTCAGCAATGACGGCAGCACAAAGAGAAGGAAGGTGATGTAGGCGGAAACAGGATTTCCGGGCAGCCCGAAGACCAACGTCCGGTCCCGTCTGCCGAAATAGAGGGGTTTCCCGGGTTTGATGCGGACCTTCCAGAAGCCGCCTTCCACTCCCAGATCGCTCAGGACCTGCTTCACATGGTCATGGTCTCCAACGGAGACGCCTCCGGCGACGATACAATAGTCGGTATCGCTCAAGGCCTGTCCCAGGATGTCCCGGAGCTGGGCCGGATCGTCCGGTGCATGGAAACGGCCGGATACAGCAGCGCCCCATTCCTGGGCCATGGCTTGCAGCATGGCGCCATTGCTATCGTAGAGCTGGCCTGGGCCGAGAGCCTCGCCCGGTGAGAGTAGCTCATCTCCCGTGCTGACGACCGAGCAGCGCGGCTGCCTATATATAGAGAGGCGGGCGCATCCCTGAGACGCCAGGATCCCAATGGTGCCGGCGTGGATGTGCTCTCCGCTACTCAAGAGGGTTTGGCCTTCGCAGAGATCGGAACCTCTGCGCCGGACGAATTCCCCGGGTTCGGCGCTCTCGGCAATGCGAATGCGGGTGCCTTCACTGAGGAGTTCGGTGTCCTCCTGCATGACCACGGCATCTGCTCCTACTGGCATGGGGGCGCCCGTAAAGATGCGGACTGCCGTACCGGGCGCGACCTTCAGGTGCCGGTCCGGACCCGCAGGTTGTTCCCCGGAAACAGCCAACTCCGCATTCTTGGTGGCGTCTTGAGCGCGAACGGCGTAGCCATCCATCTGCGAGTTATCGAAGCCCGGGAGCGCTACTGAAGCACGAATGGTCTCTGCGGCGTAGTAACCCAATGCGGCGGCCAGATCGACGGGATGCGAACTGGGAGCGGGGGTTGCCTCCAGGATCTGGGCTCTTGCCTCCGATTCTTCCAGCATGGGAGCGGAAGGGCTAAGGCAGAATCTGGTATTCGTCCGCGGCGTTGTCACCGGGACCGGCCAGCGGAACGGGCTTCGTCACCACCAGTTGCCCGGAGGTGGGAGTGCCGCTGATGATGTCCGCCACCAGAAACGCGTCTTTCCGCTCGTCGCTGATGCGCATCTGCACATCTTGAGGTGAGCCGTCTTTGCCAAGAACCGTGACCAAAGTGCCGGGTTCGACCGAGGCTTTTGTCGGGGTATAAATGAGAGCCATCCCATCGTAGCTGAACCGGACAGTACCGATCACCTTTTGCTCGCTCATCTGGGGGGCATCCCCTTCTTTCGCGTCTGATTGGGGTTTGGCCTCGGAATTGCCGTTCCAGAACATCAAGGTGTTGGCCAGTCCGGCCAGGGAGGTCTTGGTGGTAGCCGCACCCCCGGACACAACGGAGCACCCCGCGAGAAAAGTCGCGCAGATCACTAGAAGAAAGCTGGAAAAGAGAATTCTCACCCGAGATTATCAATACCGAATCTTTTCTCTCGTGGCAAGCTTGGGATTGACGAATTGCCGGGGGCAGGGAGCCTTCGCACAGTTTCTGCGCGCAAGGTAGTTGCATGGCTGGAACAGCCGCGTAGAGTGGCGCTTTTGGATTCTGTGAGGAAGCAATTGACAACACTCTTGACGCCTCACAGGAACTCCATTAACGCATGTCCAAGGGAGCTTTAAGGTGATTTTCAATCGTTCGATCTATTACATGCCCAAGCAGACCCAGGTGGAATACTGGGAGAACGAGTGGGATATCCGCGATCTGGAAAAACAGATCGAAGCTGGTCAGAAGAAAGCCTGGTGGCCCGTTCTGGTGGACCTGCTGGAGAATGAGGTCGGAGACGACGAGTTAGTGGTCGAGGCAGGATGTGGGATGGGCCAGTTCGTCTATCTGATGCACAAGATGGGCAAACGAGTTCTGGGGGTCGATGTGACGGAGGTCGCCATCTCTCGAACCAAGAAGGCGTATCCCGAACTGGATCTCCAGGTGCAGGACATTCGCAATTTTGACCTGGAAGATGACAGCGTGAAGCTGATGCTCTCGCTTGGGGTCGTCGAGCACTTTATCGAAGGTCCTCAAGATCCGCTGAAGGAAGCTGCCCGAGTCATCAAACCAGGCGGCATACTTTTCATTACCATTCCCTTCACCAATCACTTCCGCCGCCTGCGCGAGCCGTGGTGGAGACTGAAATACTTCTTCCTGAAGCAAGAGTGGTTTCGCAAGATGGTGAACAGCCCCGAACTGGAGTTCTATCAGTATACCTATTCCGAGGGAGAGGTGAGGAGGATTCTAAAGCGCTTTGGCTTCACTGTGGAGAAAACCCTGATGCACCATGCGCATATGACGGTGCAGAAAGATGAAATCCGGCACTCCTGGTGGTTTAAGCGGCTTCACAAGAAGGATCTGAAGCACAAGGAAGTTCCCCACAGTGTCATGAAGAAATGGTCTGCGGAGCAGGATCAAAACAATCCTTCCCGCTTTGCGCACATCGCTCTCTACGTTGCTCGGAGGGATTCATGAGGGGACCCACGCGGGACATCGCTCAAGTTCGCCTATGACATTTCTGTCCAGGTGGGTGGAATCTATCTCCCTGCGGCTGCGTAACCTGCGGCAAAAGTTGCCGCCGACACCTTCTTGGCTTCTCCAGCTGCTTGCGAAACTGCAGGCAATCCTGGGGAAAGTGCGGGATCG
>JBHIXE010000415.1:0-4924 GCA_041984905.1 Verrucomicrobiales bacterium
GGGAATCGGCGCCCTGCTGAGCATGAACGACGCCGGCTATGCCGAGATCCGCGGCCTGGTCGTGGGTGGCCCGGCCCATGGCGCTGGCGAATTGCAGGTCGGTGACCGGATTACCGCTGTTGGCCAAGGCAACGCCGCCCTCGAAGACATCATGCACATGAAGTTGCAGAAGGTCGTGGATCTGATCCGCGGCAAGAAAGGCTCTATTGTGCGCCTCAAGGTGATTCCTGCCGATGCGGCTGACCCTTCCGCCACCAAGATCATCTCTATCAAGCGGGATCAGGTGGACCTCAAGGAAAGTCTCGCCCGCGCCGAGCTGATTGAGACCAAGAATGCCGCCGGCAAGAACATGCGCCTGGGCTGGATCGATCTTCCTTCCTTCTACGCAGACATGCGGACGGGAGAAACCAGTGTGACTCGCGATACCGAGCGCCTCCTGGGCCGACTCATGGCAGAAGGCGTGGAAGGTGTGGTGCTGGACCTCCGCATGAATGGCGGTGGTTCTCTGGAGGAAGCCATCAATCTGACGGGCTTGTTCATTCCCCGTGGTCCCGTGGTGCAGTCCAAGGACAGCCAGGGTGCGCCGGATGTGAAGACCTCCACCATGCAGGAGCCTTTCTACAAGGGGCCGCTCGTGGTGCTGACCAGCAAGTCGAGCGCTTCCGCCAGTGAGATTCTGGCCGCCGCTCTCCAGGACTACGGTCGTGCCGTGGTGGTGGGTGAAGAATCCACCTTCGGGAAAGGCACAGTGCAGCAGCTTCTTCCGGTTCACACCAGCAACGTCACCCGGTTCCTGGCTCCGAATGCCAGCCAGGCAGGCGCCTTGAAACTGACCATCCAGAAGTTCTACCGGATCGCAGGCGGATCGACCCAGAATCTGGGCGTGAAGCCGGATATCATCCTTCCGTCCATCACGGATGCGATGGACCTGGGTGAGGCTTCCCTGAAGAATCCGCTTCCCTACGACGAGATTCCCGGCCAGCGCTTTGCGCCCTACAGCAAAGAGCCGCTGCCTTTCGCCCTCCTGAAAGAGGCCTCCGAAAGACGGGTGAACAGCAATCCCGACTTCAAGTGGGTGCTGGATGAAACCCAGCGCTACCTGGAACGCAAGAAGCAGAACGAAATCTCCCTGAACCGTGAAGAGCGCCTTCAGGAAATCGATGATCAGGAAGCCCTGGCGGACGCTCGGGAAGAAGAGATGAAGAAGCGCTTCGCGCGGATCAAGAACAAGGAAAAGGACCTTTTCACCACCTACAGCATCACCCTCGACCGGGTGGACAATCCTAACCTGAAGCTGTTCTCAGACGTCACCTCAGAGGAGTTGACCGGAATGATGACCGGTAGCGCCAAGGGCGACACCGAGGAAGAGCAGAAGGAGCTGGAACCACCTCATGGCATGGGCCCAGTGAAGCGCGAAGCCATCAATATCCTCCTGGATATGGTGGCCTACGAGGAACGTTCCTTGCCCTTGGCAGCATCTGAAGCCAGCAGCAAAGCTGGCTCCGCCAACTAGAGCTTCCGTATTTGAACAGCTGACAAGGCTGGCATGCTCGGGTATCGTATCGCATGTCGATACGGCTCCTGGTATTTCGATTCGCCTTCGTCGCCGCATTGGTGGTGATCACGTACAAGTGCCTGACCCCGATGACCGGGGTATCAGGAGGGTTCGTCGATAAGCTCTACCATTTGGCGGCCTATGGAGCCCTGGCCATCCTTGGGCTATTTGCCACATCGCAACGTCAGCACTGGAAGATCATGCTCCTCAGCCTGGTTGCCTATGGAATGGCGATCGAGATTGTGCAGCCCTATTTTGGACGCTCTTTTGAAATCGCGGATTGGATTGCCGACTCCGTCGGTGTATTCCTTGGGCTCGCCGCCGTGAGCCTTATCCGCTCAGGACAAGAGGTGGCGGCTGCGCCCGATGTCCAAACCCCTTCGTCCGTCTAAAACCACCACTCGCCCGGCCCCTGCTCGAGGCCAGGAACTAAGCTATCTGGGCCCGGGCCTGATCATGGCCGGCTCCATCGTCGGTTCGGGAGAACTCATCGCCACGACTCGCACGGGTGCGGAGGCGGGCTTTGTGCTGCTGTGGCTCATCATTCTCGGCTGCGTCCTGAAAGTGTTCACGCAGGTGGAGATTGCCCGGCACTGCATTACCCACTCGGAAACCACGGTCACGGCTCTGGACCGGATCCCCAAGGTGGGACGGTTCATCGCCTTGTTCTGGCTGGTGACCTTCCTCATTGGCCTGGCACAGTTGGGCGGAATTGTGGGTGGAGTGGGTCAAGCCATGCAGTTGGCCGTGCCGCTTCCTCACGAGGCGGGCGCCAAGATCTGGGCCGTCATTCTCACCGCAGCAACGATCGTTCTGCTGGTCTGGGGTGGGTTCAACTTCATCGAGAGCTTCTGCCTGGCCCTGGTCAGCGGATTCACCCTGGTTACCATCGCCAATGTCATAGCGCTGCAATCTCAGCCTGCCTGGGCCATTCAAAGCGCTGATATCTGGGAAGGACTGCGCTTTCAGCTTCCCAGTACGGAGAACGGCCTGAAGCCACTCGGCACCGCTCTGGCTGCCTTCGGCATCATTGGGGTCGGCGCGGCCGAGTTGGTCGCCTACCCTTATTGGTGCCTGGAGAAGGGGTATGGGCGCTGGATTGGTCCCCGGGCCAAGTCCGAGAGTTGGCTGAAACGCGCTCGCGGTTGGCTCAGAGTGCTCCAGTGGGATGCCTGGAGCTCCATGGTCATCTACACCATTTCCACGGTCGCCTTTTACCTGCTGGGTGCCGCTGTGCTGCACCGGAGCGGGTTGGTCCCGGCCAGCGATGAGATGGTGGCGACGCTCAGCACGATGTATGAGCCCGTCTTCGGCGAGATCGCAAGCTTGGTCTTTCTTCTGGGGGCGTTTGCCGTGCTCTTCTCCACCTTCTTTGTCTCCAGCGCCACCAAGGCCCGGCTCATGACGGACGCTCTGGACGTTTTCAAGATCCGCCCCCTCAAGGACGAAGCGGACCGCCAGCGTTGGGTCCGGTTCTTCAGCATCGCCTTCCCCCTCATTTCCATCTCCATCTACCTGCTCATTCCCAAGCCGGTGCTTCTGGTGCTGCTCTCCGGGTTGATGCAGGCCCTGCTCCTTCCTCTCCTGGCACTGGCAGCGCTCTACTTCCGCTATGCCAAGAGCGATCACCGGTTGCGCTCAGGAAAGGCCTGGGATGTGATGCTTTGGATCTCTTTCCTGGCATTCACGGTCATCGGCGGTTACCTGATTGTTACCAAGGGGAATGAATTGTGGGAGCTGCTTACTCGCCTGACGAATGGATGACCTGACAGATCGCGACCTGCGGGTCGCATTCGAGAACCAGTCCATTTCTCACCCGGATTGGAACCATCGTTGCCATCTGCGGATGGCCTATATCTATCTGAGGGCTCATCCTCTGGAGGAAGCCACGGATGTTCTGCGAGCGGGAATTCAGAAGCTAAACGCGGCGCATGGCGTCGAGGACTCCCTGACCAGGGGCTACCACGAGACCATGACATGCGCCTGGCTACACTTGGTCCACTTCACAATGGCGCAATTCGGCCCGGAGAACGATTCCCGCAGCTTCCTGGATGCCCAACCTCACCTGGGCACCAAGACACTGCTTCGGCTCTACTACAGCCGCCCTCACATCGTGTCCGAGCGCGCCAAGGCGGAGTTCGTGGCACCCGATCTGGCGCCCTTCCCGAAATCACGGAGCAGTCCCAGTTAGAGCAGAGTGGCAAACCCGTTTGGCATTTGGCGAGTTTGGTCAACAATAGGTGTTGCCCCCAAATCATGATTCGCCTCTCCCAGGTTTGCTTTCGCTACCCCACCGAACGCTTTCAACTCCGCGTGCCCAGCTTTGACGTCGACGGCGGGGAATCCGTGGCCGTGGTTGGTCCCAGTGGCTGCGGCAAAACCACGCTCCTGCGCCTCATCGCGGGTATTCTCCGGCCCAATGAAGGGACCGTTCGGGTGCTCGACTCCGAAATCTCCGCGCTTCCGGAAAGTGGCATCCGAGCCTTCCGCATCCAGGAAATCGGGTTGGTGTTCCAGGAGTTCGAACTGCTCGACTATCTCACGGCAAGGGACAATATCCTGCTGCCTTATCGCGTTTCCAATGTGCTGCGCATTAAGCCGGAACTCGGCGAGCGCATTGCCAAGCTCGCGGAGGAAACCGGGATCTCCCATCTCCTGGAAGCCTACCCGAGACAGCTTTCTCAGGGAGAACGACAACGGGTCGCGATCTGTCGCGCGCTCCTGACCGAGCCCAAAGTCATCCTGGCGGACGAACCGACCGGAAGTCTCGATCCCCAGAACCAGTCGAAGATCGTGGACCTGCTGGTGGCTCAGGCCCAGGCGCACAATGCCTCGCTGGTCATGGTCACGCACGACCACGGATTGCTCGCCAGCTTTGACCGATCCGTCGATCTGCCAGCTCTCATCGCCCAAGCCTCATGAATCTGGGCGGCACCACATACCTGGGTTTGCGCTATCTGCAGCGCCACCGCGGCAAGGCTGGCCTCTTGATCTTTGCCATCTCGCTCAGCCTCTTTCTGCCCCTCGCCATCCTCGTGACCGTGCAGAAGGCGGAGACCCACCTGCGAGCTCGCTCCGATTCCACGCCACTGCTGCTTGGGGCGCCTGGCAGCCAACTGGAGCTGGTCTTCAACGCGCTTTACTACTCCAAGCCGGATATCGCCCAGTTGGAAGCGGGTCAGGCCAAAGCGCCCAGCAAGGATGGGCTTGGCAAATCGATCCCCATTTACGCCCGATACCAGGCTCGGGGCTACCGGATCGTGGGCACCACCATCGACTACTTCCCCTTTCGCAACTTACGGCCCGCTCAAGGGATGCTCTTCACCCGCCTCGGCCAATGCGTGCTCGGATCGGAAGTCGCAGAGGCAC
>JBHIXE010000416.1:0-4864 GCA_041984905.1 Verrucomicrobiales bacterium
CGACAAGGCGGCGGATTTTGTAGAATGGGTGGGAGGCAAGCGGATCCGCAAGCTGGCCTCCAAGGTCGAAGAAAGCGCGAAAGGCATTCTCCTGCCGAGCAGTCAGGGCGGGGAGCCGTCCAGCCTGCGAAGCGTCATTTTCGAAGAATTTGGCCTCCGGTATTACGGACCCATCGATGGGCACGATTTGCCGGTTCTGATCCGCACTTTGGAACACCTCAAGAAAGAGGACGAGCCCTGCATTCTCCACATCATCACGGAAAAAGGCCGCGGTTATGAGCCTGCCCTGGGCAACCCGATGAAGTTCCATGGGCTGGGTCCTTACAAGACGGAAACTGGCGCGACACCTTCGTCTGGCTCACCGACCTATTCCCAGGTCTTCGCGCGTGCGGTCACCGATTTCGCGAAGGAAGACGAAGCGATCACCGCCATCACGGGCGCGATGCCGAGTGGCACCGGCTTGGTGACCTTCCAGAAAGAGGTGCCGGATCGCTACTATGACGTGGGGATCGCCGAGGAACACGCGGCGCTCTTTGCCGCCGGTCAGGCGACAATGGGGTTGAAGCCATTTCTCACCATCTACTCCACTTTCATGCAGCGTGCCTATGACATGCTCGTTCATGACATTGGCATTCAGAACCTGCCCGTGCGCCTTTGCATGGACCGGGCTGGTCTTTCTGGCGATGACGGTCCCACTCACCACGGGCTCTTTGACATCGGCTATTTGCGGCATGTGCCGAACTTCCTGTTTATGCAGGCGAAGGATGAAGACGAGTTCGTGGATATGCTCTGGACCATGACTCAGTATAGCGATGGTCCAAGCGCGATTCGTTACCCCCGCGGCGCGGGTACGGGAGCCAAGCCCAAGAAGACTCCGGAATTGCTGGAGATTGGGAAAGCGGAACTCGTTCAGGACGGCGAAGACGTGGCGCTCCTGGGACTTGGCAACATGTTTGAGATGGCGGAGGAAGCCAAAGAGAAGCTGGAAGCGATGGGCTACTCGGTGGCCTTGATCAACCCGCGCTGGATCAAGCCGCTCGACGGCGAGATGATCGAAAAATATGCGCGGAAGTGCAGCGTTCTCTGCACTTTCGAAGATCACGTGCTCATGAACGGCTTTGGCGCTGCGGTGATTCAACACCTTCATGACGCCGGCATTCATACGCCGGTGAAGCGGATCGGTTGGCCGGATGAATTCATCGAGCATGGCCGGGTGGATATCCTGCGGGAGAAGCACGGGCTGACGGTCGAGAACGCCGTGAAGCAGGTGATGAAGCATCTGCCTGAGCCCATGAAGGCTGCGGAGGTGGCATAGCCTCAAGGGGGCCTAATTGCCTCATAGCGAGGGGGTGCCCTTGTTTAGGGGGATCATCGCCACCTGTTACGGTTCGTGCAGTACGCTGTATAACCAAGATTTTTTGCTTCGGAATGGCGCTCAGATCTGCTTTGTATGAAGAGGTCAATTTTTGGTTCCCCCCACAATGCAGACCGATTCCATCTCAGCCGTGGTCTCCGGTATTGTCGCCGCCTTGACTGGCTTGCGTGACCGGTTCGAGGGCGAGCTGCATCTGGATGACACCATTCGGAAGCTCTACGCGACCGACGCATCTGCTTACCAGGAGATGCCGGTTGCTGTGGCAATTCCCAAGACCGAAACGGATCTCAAAGCTCTGATTGAGTTGGCCAATCAAGAGAAGGTCGGTCTCATACCTCGCACCGCAGGAACCTCTCTGGCAGGGCAAGTCGTGGGCAAGGGCATCGTGGTGGACATGTCCCGGCACTTCACGAAGATCTTGGAGATCAATGCGGAAGAGAATTGGGTCAGGGTGCAGCCGGGCGTCATTCGCAACGAACTGAACCTGGCGCTCCAACCCCACGGATTGCTTTTTGGGCCGGAAACCTCCACCGCGAATCGCGCCATGATGGGAGGGATGCTGGGGAATAACTCCTGCGGCTCCAACTCCATCAAATACGGCAGTACCCGGGATCACACTCTTGAAGTACGAGGCTTCCTGAGTGATGGCTCGGAGGTGGTCTTTGGTCCGCTGACCAAGGAGGAGTTTGAGGCCAGGTGCGAGGGAGATCCGAAACGGCTGGAAACCCGGATTTACCGCGAGATTCGCGATCTGCTCGGAGATCCGGCTAATCGCGAAGAGATTCGGAGAGAGTTTCCCAAGCCCAGCATCCCGCGACGCAATACCGGGTATGCCCTGGACTTGCTGATGGATTCGGAGGTGTTCGATGAATCGGACAAGCCCTTCAACTTCTGCAAACTACTGGCGGGATCGGAGGGGACGCTCTTCTTTGCCACGGAGATTAAGCTGAACTGCATTCCCTTGCCGCCGCCTGAGGTGGGTCTGCATTGCGCCCATTTCAAGACGGTGGGAGAAGCTCTCCAGGCGACGCTCGTCGCAGTACGTTATGGTCCGTATGCTTGTGAACTCATCGATCATTACATTCTGGAAGGAGCCCAGCGAAATATTGAGCAGCGGGCCAATTGCGATTTTGTGGAAGGGAATCCGGGAGCCATTCTTGTCACGGAGATTCGGGGAAACTCCCGGTCCGAGGTAGAGGAAGTGACTCGCCAGATCACGGCCGGGATGCGTGAGGCTGGCTATGGCTATTCCTTTCCGGTGTTGTATGGCGAGGACACGGCCAAGATCTGGGATCTGCGCAAGTCCGGGCTTGGGGTTCTCTCCAATATCCCGGGAGATTCGAAACCGGCTCCGGTGATTGAAGACACCGCTGTGGATGTGCAGGACCTCCCGCAGTATATCGAGGAGTTCACCACCCACTTGAACGAGGCCTATGGCTTGGAGTGCGTTCATTACGCCCACGCCGGAAGCGGGGAGATTCACCTGCGGCCTATCCTCAACCTCAAGACGGAAGAGGGAAACCGGCTTTTCCGGCAAGTGGCCGAGGACATTGCTGCTCTAGTCAAGAAGTACGGCGGATCCCTTAGTGGAGAACATGGAGACGGGAGACTGCGCGGTGAGTTTCTGGAAAGAATGATCGGATCCCACAACTATGGCCTCGTCCGCAAAGTGAAGCAGGTTTGGGATCCTCACAATCTCTTTAATCCACACAAGATCGTGGATACGCCGCCGATGAATACAAACCTGCGCTATGAACCGGGCCAGAAGCCAGAGCCGGTGGAAACCGTCTTTGACTATGGCGAGTGGGGTGGACCACTGCAACTTGCGGAACTATGCAATGGCTCGGGGGACTGTCGCAAGACGCACCTGGCTGGCGGTACCATGTGTCCCAGTTACATGGCGACTCGCGAGGAGAAAGATACCACGAGGGCTCGCGCCAATATGCTGCGTCATGTCCTCACCAACCCTTCTAACGCCGAGCACCCATTTGACAGTGACGAACTCAAGGAGGTGATGGACTTGTGCCTCTCCTGCAAAGGCTGCAAGCGGGAGTGCCCTTCCAATGTGGATGTCGCGAAACTGAAGGCAGAGTTTCAGCAGGGATACTACGATGCTCATGGTATCCCTTTCCGCACCCGCATGATTGCGGAATACGCGAGAATCAACTCGGTTGTCGGCCTGTTCCCGGAGATTTACAATTTCGTCGTGAGCAATCGATGGACCGCTTCCCTGGTCAAGTCCTTGAGCGGGTTCGCTTCCGGCCGTTCGCTGCCCAGGTTTCATCGCCAGTCCCTGGGCTTCTGGTTCGGTTGGCATGAGCCTCATCCGAACGCCGGGAAAAATGGAGAGGTGTTCCTCTTCGCGGATGAATTCACCAGATTCGCGGATGCCCAAGTGGGGATTGCCGCCGTGGAACTCCTGGAACAGCTCGGATACAAGGTCCAGATTCCGCGGCATCGCGAAAGCGCTAGAGCTGCCTTGTCCAAGGGGATGCTGCGCAAGGCCCGAAGAATCGCGGAAGAGAACGTCCGGCTCCTCTCAGGCCTGGTATCAAAAAAGAGGCCGTTGATCGGCATCGAGCCTTCCGCTCTGCTGGGCTTCCGGGATGAATATCCGGATCTCGTGGGTAAGGAATACCGCGAACAGGCGAAGTCCCTCGCGGGCAATTGCTTCCTTATCGACGAGTTCCTCATGCGGGAGTTCGACGCGGGGCGCATTTCGCAAGACGCATTCCACGGGGAGGAACGTACGGTCCGTCTACATGGTCATTGTCACCAGAAAGCCCTCGCGGCGATGACTCCCACGGTGCGCTGCCTGGAGTTGCCCGCGAATTACCAGGTGAAGGTGATCCCGTCCGGTTGCTGTGGTATGGCCGGTTCGTTTGGGTATGAGAAAGAGCACTTCGACCTCTCGATGCAGATTGGAGAGCTCGTCCTTTTCCCGACGGTGCGGGCCGAGCCGGAAGACAGTTTGATCGCCGCGCCCGGCACCAGTTGTCGTCACCAGATCCTCGATGGCACCCAGCGAATCGCCAAGCACCCCGCAGAGATCTTGCGAGATGCGTTGGTGAAAGGGTAGTGCCGGAGCGCGAGCGTCCCGCTCGCCGGCGGAGAATAGGGACGCCGGTCCCGGTTGGAGTTCACGCTTCAGCGTGTGCGCAGATTCCCGTGCAGTCGACTTGAAATGGAGGGAAACGCTTCGTCGTTTCCGCACGAAAATAGGCGGCCAGTGGCTGCCGCCCACACGCTAGAGCATTTAGATGGAGGTGTGCCCAAAGGAAACTTCGCAACCAGTGAATGCGAGGAAGTCCATTCTCCAGGCCGGAGGCCTATAAGTTCGGTAGCCGGTGGTAAAGCGAGAGCATCGAGCGGCACCACCGGAACCCAACCATGCTGGACGAACCCCAAAACGGGGTTCTAGGAAGCTCCCTAAGGGAGGTTATCCTGCCTTCACGACGCTTTCCAGGGCCCCGCTGGGGACCGTCGATA
>JBHIXE010000417.1:0-4851 GCA_041984905.1 Verrucomicrobiales bacterium
GCCAGCGGTGGCCCGGAAGATCGATCAACACTTTCACCAGTTCCTGGAGCGCTCCCATCGCACTCGCTTCATGGAGAAGACACCCTCCAACACCTTGCGAGTGCGCTTTCTTCACGCGCTGTATCCTGATTGCCGGATCATTCACATTTATCGCGATGGCCGGGCTGTGGTTGCCTCGAGCCTGAAAATGCTGCAGACCCCACCTGCGAAAGGCCGCATCCTGGCGCGTCTCCGGGAAACACCGATCGAGAGCTGGCCTGCACTGGCAATGCTGTTTTACCGGGATGTGATCATGCGGCGCTTGCGGGGAGGGCAGAAACCTTATTGGGGGCCACGACCTCCTCAATGGCGAGACTGGCTGGATCTGCCACCAGCCTTGATGCTAGCCCGGCAATGGAAAGCACTGGTGACCCAGGCGCGAGCGGACTTGGCGACACTGCCCTCATCCAACTGGATCGAATGCCGCTATGAAGATCTCCTGAAGCGCCCCGCTGAAGTCCTCCCAGATCTGCTTGCGTTTGCCGGGCTGCCCCCAGAGATTGGCGTCATGGAACTGGCCCATCAGATCATCAATCCGGAGCGAATCGACGCCTGGAAAGACCTGATGGATGCGGAGATGCAAAGCTTGATCGAACCGGAACTGGAACCACTTCTCGCCGAGTTGGGTTATCTCCCATGAAAATCAGCGTCATCACGGTTTGTTGGAACGCCGCAGCGACGATCTCCAACTGCATTCAGTCAGTCCGAGACCAGGACTACGAAGATGTGGAGCATTGGGTCATCGACGGCGCATCAACCGATGGGACGCTGGAACAGATTCGGTCACTCGAGCATGAGCGTCTGAGATGGATCTCCGAGCCTGATGAGGGACTCTACTTCGCCATGAATAAGGGCATCGCTCAGGCCACGGGTGACATCATCGGATTCCTCAATGCGGATGACTTCTACGATCATCCCACGGTGCTCCGGGAAGTGGCGGAAGCGATGAAAGACCCCGCGATAGATGGCGTCTACTCGGACCTCTGCTACGTGGACCCCGAAGATGAGAAACGAGTTATTCGGTTCTGGCGCTCGGAGCCTTTTGTTCCCGGCAGTTTCCGAAAAGGATGGATGCCTCCGCATCCCACCTTTTACGCCAGACGATCCGTCTACGAACGGTTTGGAGGCTTTGACACTCGCTACAACCTGGGTGCGGACTGGGACTTGCTCATGCGGCTCTTTGAGAAAGAACGCATCCCCACAAAGTATGTGCCTTCCCTTTGGGTGCGCATGCGGACCGGAGGAGTGAGCAATCGGAATCTGAAGAACATCCTGCGGAACAACTGGCAATGTTGGCGGGCGTTCTCACGCAACGGATTGACCCCATCCCCGCTGTTTCTCCTGCACAAAGCCCTACATCGCCTGCAGCAGTTTCAGCTCTGAGGAAAAGGGCTTCAAAGCGGGTGAGAGTTGAACGGATGCGCCTTCTGGGAAACCAACTATGGCAAAACTCAGTAAATTCTGCTCAATTCCCGCCAAAAGGCGACTTCTTGTCCAGAATGTGCGCCATTTCCGGAATTTTGGACGTCTCCCCCAACGCATGTCCCTCTTAGAACTCTCCATATTCTTCTCATTTAGCGCCGCTGCAGTGTGGGGAAGTGGGTTCCTGGCGTGCAAAGGGTTGAAGCGGCTTGGCGCTATTGACATTCCCAATGACCGTTCGAGTCACCAACAGCCCACCGTTCGAGGAGGGGGCTTGACCATTCTACTGGCAGTGTTGGGATGGCTCGCTCTGAACTTGGGGAATGCCACTCTGGGCAGCTATCCGGTCCTGCTCGGCCTGCTTCTCGTTGCCGGGATTTCGTTCGTAGACGACCTCCGGTCTCTCCCGCTCAGCCTCAGGCTTGTGGTGCATGGCGTCGGCGCGGCCTGTGTTCTCTGGGCTCTCAGTCACGATTCCAGTCCAGTGGGAATTACCTGGATCGGCTATGCCATTCTCATTTGGTTTCTGGTTGTGGGGTTCATCAACGCATTCAATTTCTTCGATGGGATCAATGGACTCGCTTCCTCTCAAGCGCTTCTCACCTGTCTGTTTGGCGCTCTCATCTGCGCCATTCAAGGCGATACAGGTGCCCCTGCAGTTCGAAGTTTGATAGTCCTTCAGGTCATTCTCGGAGGCGCAGTCGCAGGCTTCTTGCCTCACAACTTCCCTAAGTCACGAATGTTTCTGGGAGATGTCGGGAGCATTTCCATAGGGTTCACTATTGCGACGATTGCCGTTTTGGCTTGGCATCACCTTGGGTGGCAAGTGGGGGTGGCCCTGTGTGCTCTGCAGATCAACGTGGTAATGGACACTTGTCTCACGGTCCTCCGCAGGGCCTTTCGTGGGGCCCATCTTCACCTCCCGCATCGAGAGTTCTTCTTTCACAAGCTGGTTCGCTCGGGGGTGTCCCACACGGTGGTGACCGGCTTGGAGACAGGAATCCAACTGCTCTCCGGGATCGCCTTGGTCGCGGTGATCTCCCTGAATGGCTCGCCATTCGCTTTGCTCACCGTCATCTTCCACATGATTGCTGCTTGGATGCTTTTTCTGGGCTGGTGTGAACTGCGATTCCGAAGCAGGGAGGCCGACTCAGACGGGAAGTTTTTCATTGATAGACAGGCGTGTCCTCGAAACACGGAAGCCTGAGAAAGGAGTATCGAACTTTGCTACAGAGTTGATGCTGAACTCGCCCGTGTCCGTACGGGGACTGACAAGCACTTTGCAATTCAGGGGGCGCCCTGCGTCGGGCAGGGAAGCGGGGAGTGATCTGCGCTACCCGTTGGTCCCCGGTTGGATGGGATTGCGTTTCCACTCGTCGACCACTTCGTCTGTCATTTCGACATCAGGGCTGACGTATCCTTCCCGGTCACTCTTGATGAGGATCATCTTCAGTCCGTAGCGATCGCATACGGCTTGCATGGCGGGTTCGAGCGCGCGGTGAATATCGGAGCCTAATTGCTGGATATAGAGCTGCCGGCGTGCCGTCCATTCCTGCTGGGCCTGGGCGTACTGTAAATTCAATTGGCCCAATGCGTTCTTGATCTCGGTCACCTTCTTTTCGTTGGTCTCTTCCCCCAGTTGCCGTTCCAATGGGGCGGCTTGTTCACGAAGAGTGGCAAACAATTCGCTCAAAGCTTGATTTTGGGCGGCATCAAACTCCTCCAGTTTCTGGCGATTTTGGTCGGCGATTCCGACCCGGTTTTGGATCTCCAGATAGTCCACGATGCCGACGTATCCTTTGTCGTTTCCACTCTGATTCTCTGTCTCGCCAGTAGGAAGGCAACCGACTAAGAATAAGAGGCTTACGAGAAGGGTAATCGCCGAAAAGGGTTTCAAGGTCGGACTATTGGGAACGGGGATTCGGCAATGCATCATGATGGGGATAGGGGCGTCGATTGGCGGAGTCTGCACAGGATGGCTCGATAATGGAATAAAATTGTTGACCGGGTTGCTCTCGTTTTTAAGAACTAGTTTTGAGATTATTCCAAAAGTTGATTGGGATTGTTTCGCTGTTTTAAAACGACTGATCCCACCATGCGCCTTTCTATTGCTGTCCATCCAGCTCTTTCGTGTCTGCAGAAAATCGTTCGTGTTCGAAAAATTGGCTTTCTTTGGATCTTCCTGATGGCGCCGTCCGCGTTGCTGGCACAAGGCATGATGCCTCCTCCTCCCCCTCCAGCACCGAGTGCTTCATCGACGGTGGGGCAAACGGTGACCAATCCCGTAACCAATTTAACGACGACGGTGACTCAACTCACGGTTGATCCAGCGGGAACGATGTTTGAGGGGGAGACTTCCTTTGTAACCACGGCCGATGGATATTCCTTTTTCGTGACGGCCAATCCGACCTTCTACTTGGATGGGACGGAGTACACCGTGGTATCGGCGAATGCGACTTCCGCCATGGTGAAGGTGACGGGATCGTCCGACCCCGCTTCGACGATTCTCTTGAGCCAGCCACCGCCATCGCCGCCGACGACTCAACCCACCCAGGATCCCGATGTGACCGCCAATCCTTCGGGCGTGACCTTCATTTACTATGGTGACAATGGGGCTGACGGTTCGGATGGAGCATTGATCATTCCTCCAACCGCCGGGCAAGACGGCAAGACGGGCCCGGCCGTGACAGAGACCAACACGACCTCAGTGAATACCTCATCCAACATCGGGGTGAAGGTCGGGAGCATTGGCGGAAATGGTGGAGATGGGGGGGACGCATATCTGTCTGTCTTCAGTGGTGCCAAAGGGGGCAATGCTGGTGCAGGGGGATCGGTGAATTTCACCAATAACGCAGACTCTGTTGTGACGAGTGGAACGCGGCATCACGGCATTTTTGTCGAGAGTCGGGGAGGCAATGCCGGCTCAGGTGGCAGTGGTTACCTGGCTCCCACTGGTGGCGATCCGGGAGTGGCCCAGAACGGAGGAAATGTCACGGTCACCAATAACGGAGAGGTTCGGACGAATGGAGAAAGTGCTCAGGGAATCTTTGCCCAGAGTGTGGGCGGGCAGGGGGGCTCTGGAGGTACGTCCATTGGGATCGTGGGGGTCCCAGGAGTCGGAAAGAACGGAGGCAATGGTGGGGAAGTGAAGGTGATCAACAATGGTATGATTAGTACGTTGGGACCCAACTCCAGGGGCATCTTCGCGCAAAGTACTGGAGGGGGCGGAGGTGCCGGGGGAAGTTCTGGAGGCATCTTGGCCCTCGGGGGAACGGGCTCTTATGGGGGGACCGGCAAGAAGGTAACGGTGATCAATGGCGACAATGCGGTGATCACAACCGCTGGGACGGGATCGGATGCGATATTTGCTCACTCCGTGGGGGGAAGTGG
>JBHIXE010000418.1:0-4844 GCA_041984905.1 Verrucomicrobiales bacterium
TCGGCCAGGGAGTTGTATTTGCTGGAGTACAGGCCCAGGTAGGAGAGGATGCCAGCCTGCACGCTGGCCAATTTGAATCCCTTGCTGCGTACGGCATTGGCGAGGTAATTGCTGTTCTGGTAGTAGTTCAGGTCGATGTCGCCGGCCATCCCGATGCCTCAAGGATCAATGAGGAGATGGAATTCTCTCGCAACAAGGAGCGCTTCCAGTTCCTCATTCGTGAGCGGCTCCAGCTGAAAGACCTGGGACCGGGAAACCAGCGGGCTGTTGATATAGAAGAAGGGATTGTGGGTGGTTGCACCAATGAATCGCACGGTGCCCCGCTCAATGTGAGGCAGCAGGACGTCCTGTTGCGATTTGTTGAAGCGGTGGATCTCGTCCACGAACAGGGTTGTGGCCAGCTTGCGGGTTCGCAGGTAATTGCGAGCCAACTCCACTGACTCCCGAACCTGGGCGACGTTGCTCTCGACCCCC
Organism: Verrucomicrobiales bacterium; assembly: GCA_041984905.1. Taxonomy (GTDB): domain Bacteria; phylum Verrucomicrobiota; class Verrucomicrobiia; order Verrucomicrobiales; family DEV007; genus JBHIXE01. The sequence goes on from JBHIXE010000418.1 coordinate 475, forward strand.
GACAGATTCACAAAGCGCGTATTCGTGGAGCGAGCGATCACCTGGGCCAGGCTCGTCTTGCCCACTCCTGGCGGCCCATAAAAGATCAACGAGGTGAACCGGTCCGCTTCGACCGCCCGGCGCAGCAATTTCCCCTCCCCCAGAATGTGGGATTGCCCAAAATACTCGTTCAGGTTCCGGGGCCGCATCCTCGCTGCCAGAGGAGCATCCGGATCCACGCCGTCTTGGGCGGTCGAGGTCGCATTGACCGCCGCTTCGTTCGAACCAAACAAATCCTCGCTCATCTCATCAGCACTGTGGCCCGGCTAGATGTCAAATGCCAGCACTCCGTCAGGCTCTTCCCGTCGCAACAGGCTTTCGATCGTCTGCTCCTTGAGATAGGTCACGATCATCTCTTCCAGGTCCCGCAAGCACTGGCTCAGCCCTATCGCTCCGGTCACATTCACCGGGGTATCCTGACTGCCACAAATGGTGAGTTGGCCTTCGACCACGCGGATCACCTCTTCCAGGGTGATCTGGCTGGGGCTCCGATTGAGTTGATACCCACCGCCAATACCCCGTTTGGATCGAAGAAATCCGGCACGCTTGAGGACCAGCAGAATCTGCTCGAGAAACTTCAGGGGGATCTCACCGGCGTCAGCAAGCTCCTGAATCTGCATGGGGGAACTCTTGGAACGGGCCGCCAATAGGGCGAGGGCTCGCAAGGCATATTCCGCTTTCTTTGAAATCCTCATTCTCGACTAGTTTTGTCGAGAATGAACCTCAGTGCAAGCCAGCTCCCATGATTTCCCCGGATTTCCCCCGACTTTCGAGTTGGAATCCCCCTCGCACACCGCTTAACTCAATACTCCAGCTGATTTATGAAACTCCCTCTCTTCCTTCTTTCGCTGACGTTCTGCCTTCCCCTCCTCGGTCATTCTCAAGCCGAGAAACCCAACTTCCTCTTCATCCTGGTGGATGATCTGGGGAAGGAAGACCTGGGAATTGAAGGCAGCACCTTTTACGAGACGCCGAACATCGATGGGCTCGCGCGGCGCGCCATGAGATTCGATTACGGCTACTCCGCCTGCCAGGTCTGCTCACCTTCCCGGGCCGCCATCCAGACTGGCAAAGCGCCAGCCCGCCTTCATATTACCGATTACATCTCGGTGAACGGCGGGAATCAGCCGGAGAAATGGGGCCGCAATACCCAATTGCTCCCGGCTCCCTATCTTTCCGAACTGCCGCTGGAAGAGGTCACCCTCGCAGAGGCGCTCAAAGAAAACGGCTACAACACTTTCTTTGCAGGCAAGTGGCACCTCGGCGGCGATGGATTCACTCCGGACGCACAAGGTTACGATATCAATGTGGGCGGCTATCACTACGGCACACCGCCCGGAGGCTTCCACTCTCCCTACAAGAATCCCAAGCTCCCGGACGGCCCTCCCGGGGAAGAACTGCCGGTCCGCCTTGGCCAGGAAACCGCCAAATTCATCGCGAGCCAGGCGGAAGGCGACGCCCCCTTCTTTGCAATGCTGTCCTTTTACTCCGTCCATGCTCCGATTCAGTGCAGCAAGGAACGCTGGGAAAAGTTTCAGGCCAAAGCCGAAAAGATGGGCCTGACCAACCGGACGGAACCTCGCTTCATGATCGACCGGACCAAAGAGGTCCGCCAGGTGCAGGATCACCCCGTTTATGCAGGGATGATGGCTGCTTTGGATGACGCCGTAGGCGTGGTGCTCAACGCCCTCGAGGAGAATGGATTGACGGACAATACCGTGGTCATCTTCACCTCCGACAATGGCGGAGTCTCTTCAGGCGATGGGTTTGCCACCAGCGCCCTGCCGATGCGCGGCGGAAAAGGCCGTCAGTGGGAAGGTGGTATCCGGCAACCCTTCTACATCGCCTGGCCAGGGGTCACCAGCGGCGAGGTCACCGAGGTTCCTGCGATCGGCACCGACTTTTACCCCACGATTCTGGGCATTGCTGGACTGCCGGCCAAACCAGAGCAGCACCTTGATGGAGTCGACCTGAGTCCGGTTCTCAAAGGAGGAACGCTCGGAGAGCGCCCTCTCTACTGGCACTATCCCCACTACGGCAATCAGGGTGGCGAGCCCTCGGCCATCATGATTCAGGACGGCTGGAAGCTCATCACCTACTTTGAGGATGATCGGAAGGAACTGTATCAGATCCGGGACGATATCGGAGAGCAGACCGATCTGGCCGCTCAGCATCCGGAGCGGGTGGACGCCATGGCTGAAGCAATTGCAAACTGGCAGGAAGAAGTCGACGCGTCTTTTCCGACCGAGAATGGCAACTACGATGCGGCCGCCTATGAGAAGCAAATGAAGGTTCTTCGCGACACCGGCGTCCCCAAGCGGGAACAGCAACACGCCGAGTTTCTGAAACCAGATTTCAAGCCCGGAGGGGGCTGGTGGGATCAACCCAAGAAATAGGCAAAGACCTACCGATCAGAAGCTATTTGCAGCAATCGAGGCGCCGGCAGACACTGGCTTTCCAACCTTGGGCCCCGATCACGGGTTCAGAGTGGGTGAGCTTCATGGCCCAGGCGCAGACCTGCCCGGCGAGTCCCCGGGCCTTATGACTTCCCTCTTTACCCTTCTCGTGAGGAATCTCACTGGGAATCCGGTCATCAGGAAAGTTCCGGCCGGAATGCACCTGCTCTGAAACCGTCCGCCTGGCTTGAATGATGATCGAATCCATATCTTCCCCCGTGAAACTATGACCTCACCATAAAGAAACACCCGACAGTCTCAACGACTGTCAGGTGACAAAGTTTCCACATTTGACCTTTTCAGGCCGGTGAGGAAAGGGATCAGCTACCGCTCCGGCCGCGCAGCATTGGATCCACCCCAAACTTGCCCGCGCCCTGGAAGGCGATAAACACGAAGGGAATGGAGTAGAGCAGTGCCAGTTCACCATCAATAAAGTTGGCGCCGTGCACGCCGAAGAAGGCGATCAGAATCATGGTGGCGATCGCCGTTGAGGCAATCCGGGTGAGGAGACCAGCCGCGATGAGGAGACCGCCTAAAGTCTCAATGGTGGCGACCAATCCCAACATGGCCAGAGGAGAAGGCAGCCCCAGCGACTGGATATCGCCGAGAACCACACTTGTGTCCTCCGAACCGCCATTCTTGATCGAGTTGAAGTCCGCGAAGTTCACCAAACCATGGTAGAACGCAATCGCGAGCCCCATAAAAACGCGGAAGCCAGCATATGCCATTTGAGCACAACTACTATCCGCAGGACATGAGCCGAAGAGAAGATTTTTCATGTAGAAGATACTTAGAGGGTTAGACAACCTCTAGCGGAGGAGTCTTCAGAAGAGAAGACAGATTTCCAGCCAATAATTGCACCCAAATTGTTTTCCGGGCGCCCTCTAGCCATCCCGGCCATAGTCCACGACAGCTACTTCTGTGCCGAAAAACCTGGCCAACGCGGCCCGCTGTCCCTTGAACCACTCGAACGCCTCCGGATCGTAGGCGTCGACCGCCAAAGCCGGGAGTTCCTCCGCCTCATTGACACCAATCTCCAGCCCAACAACGCCCGGCCGGGTTCCGGGGAGCAGAAACACCACCTGCACCAATCGAATGCTGTTACGCTCCCAGACAAGCCTTTCATCCGGGCGGAACAGGCCCACGGCATCAGATTCGTCATCCCACCAGAGCAACACGTCTTCCGGCAGGCACCGCTCCGCGAAGCAAAGAGGCACCTCCATGGAGAGGGGCAACGGAGGATTGGGATGCCCCTCCTTCTCCAGAGAAAGGCGCCAACTCCCGGAGGGTTGCAAGACGTGGAAGTGGATCACCCCTGAGCTTCTACCCCCTGGATCACTCCAGCGGCGACTTGATCAAAGACTGCGCTGGCGGCGGAGTCGGCAGCTTTTCGCATGGCGATGGGTTGGCCCAAATCCCCAGCTTCCCGAGTATCCATATCGATGGGCAGTTCTCCCAGCAAAGGCACCTGGAGGCGCTGAGCCTCCCGCTTCCCGCCGCCTTCACCGAAAATGTGGTAGCGGTTCCCATCGTTGGGACAGATGAAGTAGCTCATGTTCTCCACGAGACCAAGGATCGGCACATTGACCTTCCGGAACATGGAGACCGCTTTGCGTGCGTCGATCAGGGCCACCTCTTGCGGGGTGGTCACAATCACGGCGCCGGTGAGCTCCACGGTCTGCACAATCGTCAGCTGGATATCGCCCGTCCCTGGCGGCAAATCGAGCACCAGGTAATCAAGATCTTCCCAAGCCACGTTTCGCAGGAACATCTGGGTGTGCCGATTGACCATGGGCCCACGCCAGATCACGGGTTGGTCGTCTCCCGTCAGGAATCCCATGGACATGAGTTGGAGGCCATAGCGCCGCACCGGAA
>JBHIXE010000419.1:0-311 GCA_041984905.1 Verrucomicrobiales bacterium
AAGGTGCGGCCCTGGACTACGGCAAGCCCAATCACGACCTCGCCACCGTCCTCCTGGCCGTGCGGGGCCCGCAGCCGGACTACTGGAGCGTCGTCGACAAAGGACGCGTCGTGATCGATTCCGAAGGCGCCACCTACTGGGAGACCAGTTGGGCCCGGCAACATCGCTACGTGCGGATCAAAGGCCATCCCCGCAAGCTCGAGCAAGTTCTCGGCGAACTCCTCAGCGCCCCACCAAAGGGCTGAGGTTGGAGGGCAGGAGGGCGAGGCAATTGGTGAAGGACAACCCACCGTCGTTTCCGCGCGTTGGGG
>JBHIXE010000419.1:321-4842 GCA_041984905.1 Verrucomicrobiales bacterium
TCGGTATTCGGTGTTCAGTAGCCGGGATGTCGGAGCGCGAGCGTCCTCGCTCGCCTGGCAGAACCCGAGAGCGCAGCCTCCCGGTTGGAGTTCACGCTTCAGCGTGCGCGAAGCCCATCCGCCGGAAGGATCGGTCATCCCAGTCTCGACGCGTCTCGTCTCTCTCAGGTTCCTAAGGGTATAAGAGAGACGAGATAAACAGCTGGAGGGAAGGCATTGGAGTTGCCAATCCCGATCACAGCATGAGAAACGACCAAGAAGGGCTGAAGGCCCGGTGCGTCCAGATGGAGTCGCGCTAGGTGGCGCTGTCGGGAGACTCCGCCCGGATAGGCTTCGCGCACGCTGAAGCGTGAACTCCAACCCGGACCGGCGCGACATTCGAGCCCACCCGATCAGCACGACTTCCTCGATGCGACATCCGCTGGGATTTCTCGGCGCGAGTGGTAGAATGCCTTCCATGAAGCCTCACTTGATGACTCGACTCGGCGCGACGGTCCTCAGCCTCGGCATCGTCCTGGGCCTAACCGGCTGCAGCAGCACCCCCACCACAATGGGCACCGGCCAAAAGATCGTCCTCAAATCCCTCCTCTCGCCCTCGCCCGATAAGGACAAGACTAAGGGTGAGGTGGGGCCGTAGATGGGGGAGTCGGAATGCCGTAAGGCGATAGCGTGAACTCCAACCCCATCTTCCGCTCACGACCGATGCCCTGCGAGCGAGGACGCTCGCGCTCCGGCAAGCTCACAGGCTCGGGGCGGAACCGGTGAATCGCACCGAGAAAGGCCAGGGGCACACGATTCTGCCAGCCCGGCGTGTGCTCGTGCTCGGCATAGTCTGGCAACTCAGGTTAGTGGCCCGGGATGAGCTTCCAGATGGCGCCCTGGTTGTTGGCGGGAGAGGTGGAGCCGTCGGTGAGGACGTAGAGCTCGCGCTCCTGGTCTTGGGCGAAGCCGACGACCCAGGCGTCTTCCGTGGGAGGCACGGTGTCCGGGAGCAATTGCCAGTCCCAGCTGATGCCGGAGCCAGGCTTGGCGGCAAAGAGGCCGTGTTTGGTGCCTGCCCAGCTCATGGCCCAGTCCGCGAAGACGTAGTGACCCTGAAGACCGGGAATGGCCTTGCCTTGATACACCGCGCCGCCGGTGACGCTGATCCCGTAGGCCTTGGACTCGCCGTAGCCTGCGCTGTGGGGATAGACGAGCACAGGCTGAGTCATGTCAGGACCTCCCGGAGCGTCTTCCAGCTCCTGAGACACGGCAGCGGGGTTGTCCTTGTCAAAGGGTGCGTAGCCTTCGACTCGGGGCCAGCCGTAGTTCTCCCCATTCCGGATGACGTTGACTTCTTCAAAGCGGTTCTGGCCCACTTCACCTGCCATGAGCTGACCGTCGGCGGTGAAGGAGAGGCCCCAGGGATTGCGGAGACCATAGGCGAAGATTTCAGGCCGGCCTCCGCCATTGTGAAAGGGATTGTCCCTGGGGATGCTGTAGGGATCGCCGGAGTTGACGTCGATCCGCAGGATCTTGCCGAGGAGCCGGTCGAGGGATTGGCCGTTGCCTTCCGGTTCGTGGCCGAGTCCATCGTCATTGGCGCGACCGCCATCACCGAGCGCGATGTAGAGGTAGCCATCCGGACCGAAGAGGATGTTGCCGCCGTTGTGGTTTCCCTGAGGCTGGTGCACGCGCATGAGAATGCGTTCGCTATCCACCTGGACCTGCTTGCCATCGGGAGAGGTGGTGAATTCCGAGAGGTGGCTGGTGTGTTGGTAGCCCTCCGGCGCGTCCTCGCCAAGCGGTGCACTGTAATACACGTAGAATTTATGATTGGAGGCAAAATCCGGGTGCAGGGCGAGGCCGAGGAGTCCGCGCTCGTCATACTTGGGGTTCAGCTCGACCATCCGATCCCGCAGATCGAGGAACATGGCGCCGGGCTGGCCGCCGTCATCGCTCAGGAAGGTGATGGTGCCGATCTGGTCCGCCACAAGGAAGGCTCGGGGGCCGGACTGGTAGGGCAGCATGACGAGGGGTGAGGTGTAGCCGGTGGCGAATCGCTGGGCCTTTACGGAGGGCGACTCCGGGGCTTGCGCGGGGGCGAGCGCTGGGAGGGCCAGGGCTCCAGCGAGGAGGGGAAGAAGGAGGAGGCGAGAGGGGTTCATGAGGCTAGGTAAGGTTGCGCGATCGTGGCCACGCTTCAGAGGTCTTTCAGGAATTGGTTCCAGGGCGAGGCGGTCATGGTTTCCGTGGAGGCTTTGCCATGGCCCTGGATCAGCATGGCGGCTTTCTCCACCTGGGCGGGATCGTCCGCCTCCACAATATCAACGACATCATAGGCGCCGCTGGTTGCATAACTGTCTTTCCAGGTGACTCCGGGGCAGTATTCCTCAATCCGCTTGGAGACCGCAGCGGCCAGTTCCTTGAGCTCGGAGGGCTCGGTATAGGCTCCCGGGACAAATTTGCTAAGGATAATGTATCTGGACATGGTCTTCTCAGGGCGCAGGGAGTATGCCAGGACTGGGCCATGCGAAATTCGCCCGTAAGGGATGGGGGAATCATGGAATGGGTGTGGAGCGGGCTTCGGAAGAGTGCAAATCGCGCTATTTCGGGCTCCCGATCATGCAGGCTGCGCAGTCCCGGGGAGAGCCGGAGGCCCTGGGAGAAGAAGGGGGCTAGGTCTTTCCTCTATCCGCCCTAGGGATATTGAGGATACAAACTAAATAATTGCGGTTTTTCCTAGGGGATAACAGGATAACTCTGAGGTGTCATTTGCATGGCGGGCAAGAAGTGTGCTATGAATGTCATCGGTTGCCTGAGACTCTACCTGGGTGATTGGCTGTGGCCCCGCAGGTGATAAGAGTCTTTGGGAAACACCAATTGGGTTGGGTCTAGGCTACCATCTCATCATTGAAGCCCTCTCATTGAACCTGAACCCCCCCTTGCTCCCCATGTCAGAGCTGAATACTCAATCGGTTAGACTTTTCATTCTGGATGATCATCCCCTCATGCGCGTTGGAATGCGGAGAGTGATCGAAACGGAGCCCGGCTTCGAGGTCTGTGGCGAATACGGGAGCGGCAAGGGAGCGGTGGAGACGATCCAACAGGCTCAGCCGGACATTGTGCTGCTGGACCTTTCCCTGCCGGACGCGAGTGGGCTGGAGCTGATTCGAGATCTGCGCAATGCCGAGATCAACGTCCCGATCCTGATCATCTCCATGCATGATGAAAACCTGTATGCCGAGCGAGTGCTTCGCACGGGCGCCAATGGTTACCTGATGAAGCAGGAGGCTACGGAAAAGGTGATCGAGGGCATCCGACACCTCCTCAACGGAGAGGTCTACATCAGCCCGGCGATGAATCGGCGCATGCTGCGTTCCATGACGAATCATCCGCATGGGCACAACCGCAAGTCCGATGGCAACTCCCTGGACCGGTTGAGCGACCGGGAATTCGAGGTGTTCGACCTGATTGGTCAAGGGGTGCCGACGCGGAAGATCGCGGCGATCCTCAAGATCAGCGAGAAGACCGTGGAAGCGCACCGGGCCCACATCAAGGAGAAGCTGAATCTGGCCGACGGAGCGGAGTTGGTCCGCTTTGCCGTGCACTGGGTGGACAGCGTGGTGGCAGGGCAGTCCTAAGAGTGCTCTCGTTTACTCGCCGGGATAATCCGGGTTGGGCTCCATCATCTCGGCATCCACGTCCTCTCGCCAGGCTTCGAGCTTGGCGCGTAGGTCCTCGAATTTCTCTGGGGCGGATTCGACGAGGTTGGTGGTCTCGCTCAGGTCTTCCTTGAGGTTGTAGAGTTCGTAGCCTGCGGGATCGAAAGTCTGGATGAGTTTCCAGTCTCCTTCCCGGATGACGCTGGAAGGCAGGCTGGAGGGATGGCTATTGTAATGGGGGTAGTGCCAAAACAGGGCGGAGCGATCCAGACTGTCGCCGCCTTCGAGGAGGGGACGCAGATTCAGCCCATCGCGATGCTGCGCGGGATGAGGCGGAAGACCCGCCGCGGCGAGGCACGTCGGGTAGATATCGCTGCTGGTGACCGGCACGCTGCTGACATGACCAGGTTGAGCGACTCCAGGCCAGCGCACGATGAAGGGCACGCGAATACCGCCTTCATAGTAGGCTCCCTTGTTGCCGCGCAGCGGAGTGTGATCCGTGGCTTTGGCGAGGCCGCCGTTGTCCGAGGTGAAGATGACCAGGGTATCCTGATCCAGGTTCAGCGCTTTGAGCGTGTCCATGACGCGCCCCACGCTTTCGTCCACGCTCTCCACCATGGCGGCATAGACGGGCATGCCCTGGCGTTGATCCTTAGGAATCGCCTCGTACTTCTGGATCATGGCTTGCTTGGCCTGCAGCGGCGTGTGCACGGCGTAGTGCGGGAAGTAGAGAAAGAAGGGCTCGTCCTGATTCTCCGTGATGAAGGTGACGGCTTCATCGGTGAGCCGGTCCGTGAGGTATTCGCCTTCCTCGCCGCCTTCGATGACGCGCCAGGTGGCCTTGAGCTTGGTGGTGGGAATGTTCCAGGACCCTTCG
>JBHIXE010000420.1:0-420 GCA_041984905.1 Verrucomicrobiales bacterium
ATCGAACCCTTTGTCGAGGGGCATATCCTGTACCGGTTGCGACCAGTCCCGATTCCCAAACTCACCCGGAAAATCCATGCCCAGGTGCCATTTGCCGACCATGGCCGTCTGGTAACCGTGATCCCGCAGCAGCGACGCCAGGGTCATTCGGCCATCTTCAATGAGGCACTTTTCCTCCGCACCAAACACGCCCGTCTTCAGCGTGGTGCGCCAATTGTAGCGCCCCGTCAGCAGTTCATAGCGAGATGGCGTGCAAACGGTGTCTGAGCAATGCGCATCCGTGAAGGTCATGCCCTCGGCGGCGAGCCGGTCCAGATTGGGCGTCTGGAACTTGGAATCCGGGTTCAGGCAACTCGCATCGCCATAGCCCTGGTCATCGGTGAAGATGATGACGAAGTTGGGCTTGGCGGCGGATGCAGT
>JBHIXE010000420.1:430-4831 GCA_041984905.1 Verrucomicrobiales bacterium
CCTGTACCTTAAACTAAATGTAGTATTAGTTTGAATTTGTGTTGTTGTTGTTGTTCCTCTAGTTATCCATATATCCACCTTCGGCGGAAAAAAATTATTTCAAATTGTTCACTCAAATGAAATTTCCATCATAATGGTATTCACGAGTTATCTGTTTTAGGATACTGTGTTTGTCAAAACAAGCGAAAACATAGGGCTCAGTAACGGCAACACTTACTTCCTACAAAATATTGAAATCATCGTGTGGAAGCCAAATTTAGTTCTTTATTGTTGTTCCTCCTTGAGCAAATATCATCGTTCGGTTGTGAGAATGTATGCGCGTATCTCCGTAGCGAATTCCTTGATAGTTAATATTCCACATAAAGGGGGATAACATATGGATAAAGTTCTTCACAAAAGGCGGATCATAGGAGTTTTGGGGAGGGGTCACTTGCCGAAGAATCCCTTCAGAAACTGATCCGTTGGGGATAACTCAACAGGCTCTTCTGGTTCGCTGCGGACGGGGGCGTATGCAACTCCAAACCGGTCGCGCAATTCGTCCAGGAACGCCGTGGGACCTACATGAAACACCGCGTCCTGGCCTCTCTCATCGAGCATGCGCAGCTCCCAACCCCGTCGGCAAGCGGGAACGGCATCACTCAGGCTCTTTAACAGATGGCCGCAATCATACCAATCCCCCTTGGTCTGACCAGAAAACTCGAAAGGCTGACCACTGAGCCGATAAGTGACCTTGTAATCCTGGATCCAGTCGTCTTCGTCAATCATCGTGGCCTCTTGTCTTGCCTCTTCCAGAGGGAAATCGAGCCCCTGGAATCGCTCTGCGAGCCGGTTCAATACCACGGTGTGATCCGGAAGCTCGTCCGCCTCGGAGTCAAAGTAGAGGCGGAAGGGTCGCAACACATACTGAGCCAGTTCTCCTTCCAATTGATAGGGCTTTCTCCAGTCTTCTCTGTAGCCTGCCTCAGCCATCTCCCGGGTCACCGGATTCGGCACCTCGTGACGACCGAAGGCATCGATGAGGTCCTCCAGCAGCAGTCCCTTAAGGGCCCACCAGGCGTTCCATCGCTGTGGATTCCATTGCGCTTCGCCGTGCTCCTCTGTCAGATACTCTTTGGCGCCCTCATGATTCAGGTGCACCAGATATGCCGCCGCCTGCATCTTGAGCGAAGGCATCTTTCCTTCCGCGAACGTCTCTTCCACAAAGCGCAGATCTTCAGGCGCATTCCTCAGGGACTCGGCCCAGGCCAGGCTCCCGTTCTCCTCTCCCCCACTAGCGACAGCACCACTATGACGCTCTCTAATTTGACTGAGTCGTTCTTCAATTTCGACGGGATCCATGAGTTAGTTCAAAGGTGTTGACTATCGCAACGCTAACCTCTCGACCTCTTTGGCGTCGAGCGCCGACTGGAACAGAATCAGCTCGGCGATCCGTCCGTTGAAGGTCCGGATCTGGTCCACCCCGTGGTCGTGAGGCACCCAGTTCGCGATCGAGGCATCGCCAAAACAAAACGCGGTGTCCGGATTCCGGATCTTCTCCACGGCGATGAGATCCCCATCCAGGTAATGCTGAATCGTGCCCTGCTTCAGATGCAGTGTGCTCGTGAGATGAAACCAGCGGCCCAGCTGCGTCAGGTCCACGAAACCAGGCCCGTCGTAGTTGAACCCCCGGCTTTCCCCGCGATAACCAAGTCGTAGATCGCCTTGATCGATGAACTGCCAGTGCACCTCGCCAGGATCGTAGCCATCTGTCAGCAGGATCGAGTTATGCGGCCGGTCCAAGCCATCGACCCGCACCCAGGCCGAGAGAGTCAGCTCTTCGTAATCTCCCGGAATGAAGAGGCGCACCCGGTCACCGGGCCGCTTGAAATCGAGCGCTTGTTTGCCCGGCCAGGGACCACTTGACCAGCGAGCTCCCACGATCGCACCATCATACTCGGAGCCCTTCAGTGATTGATTGGCCAGAAGCCGCCGGCGATCAGGCTGCTGCTCAAAGTCGTAGTAGGCGATGACCCGCTCGTCCGTCTGCAATTGCTCATGCAGCTCCGCCCAGCGTTGGGCTCGCTCTTCCTCCGCCGTCTTGCTGATCTCGTCCACTTCCGTGAAATGGGCGAAGCGTTCCAGCGCCGGCGGAATGAGCTTCCAGCCATCGCGCCCCTCGAATCGCATCGCCTGATCGGCCGCCACGATCTGAGGCGCCTTGGACCGCTTCTGTCCTTCGTAAACCTCTACTTCGCCGTGAATGACGTGCACCTCCGTCTCGCCACTCGGCAACACTTCCAGACCGAATTCCGTGCCCAGATCCACCACTTCGGATTCCGGGGTGAGAATCGTGAAGCCTCGCGCCACCTTCGGAACGAAAGCGCGGATCTTGCCGTAGTGACAGATCGCTTTGCCAGAGTCCACCAACTCCAGCTTCGCCGGCCCGGCTATCGTGACTCGCGCACCACGATAAAACTCCAGCTCCAGATAACCAGATTCAAAGCTCACCATGCCCGTGCCAATGGTATCGCCCAGCTGAACCGGCCGCCCATCGATCTTGATCTGGCCCAGCACATTCGCCGCGACGGCCACACCCTGATCGTAGGGCTCTGGCTTGGGCAAACTCATCCAGAGCGAGGCCAACACCAGCAGCGTCAGTGCCGCCACCGCCGCCATGGCGAAAGGCGACCCGAACAACCAGGGACCGGACACCTTGCTCACGACGCGTCGCACGAAGGCTTCGCCGCTCTCTTCCACCTCGATCTGTTCTTCCAGCGCCGCCATGAAGGCCTGGGCCGATTTCGAGGGGTTCTCGTATTGGCCCAGCGCGTTATCCATGAGCAGATGCTCCTGGAGCTGCCGCGTAAACTCCGGCTCCGCCTTCACCAGCGCCGTCAGTTCCTCCAGTTCGTCCTCGCGAATCTCGCCGTCCAGCAACAGGCCCAGCAAATCCTCGAACCGGTCGCGATCTCGTTCGTTCGGTTGATCAGGCATTGGCGATCCTTTTCTCAATACAGGTTCGGAGTTGGCGACGGATCCGCATCAGGGCGAGCCGCACCGCCGTCGCGGACATCGCAAATTGGTCCGCGAGAAAGGTGGCATTCCATTCATCCGCGTAACGGCCCTCCACCAAGCGGCGGCTTTTCTCCGGCAATTGCTCCACGCAATCGCGCAGCGCATGAAAATCGTGTTCCTCGAAGCGGGGCTCAGCGCCATCCTCCTCGGCCTGGCAAAGCAGGTGATCCGTGAGATCCGTGTGCAGAATCCGGCTGCGTCGCGCCGTCTTGCGGATCTCGTTGCGCACCAGGTTCCGGGCGATCCCGCGCAGCCACTTCGCCAGGTCTTGATCCGCGTCAAAAGACTCCAGCTCGCGATAGGCCACCAGGAAGGTCTCCTGCGCCAGATCCTCCACCGCATCCGGATGCACGCCGATCATGCGGAGGAAACTGCGCAAGGACGCCTGGTGCTCCCGCACAAACGCGGTAAACGCCTTCTTCTTCGAGGAGAGGTTCATCTATGGGACTTTGTAGCGAATTCGGCGGACGTTTCGAAAAGAAAAAAACGAGGAACGCAAAGTCCTGTGCCGGAGCGCGAGCGTCCCCGCTCGCAGGGCGGTCGACCTGTGCGGAGCCTTGGGTTGGAGTTCACTCTTCAGCGTGCGCGAAGCCCATCCGTGCGGAGACTCCCGCGGCGGAACCCCCTCGCCGGAGATGTCGCGTTGCTCAATCACCGGCTAAGAGCTGGCCAATGCCTTCGGCGTTGGCGGGTTAACTCTCGGGAAATCGTAACTGTGTCGGACCCAATTGCCTCACAAAAAGCTCCCGAGTTAGCCCCATGGGAAATTGTGCATCGGCATCGGTTCCGGCATTTCACCCAACTTGCGCCCGAAAATGAGACAGAATTCAGGTCGCCACTCCGTCTCACAACGTCCTGAGCCCCTGATTGCAATGTAGAACTCCAGCACTTCGGCCTTGGTCAGGTGAGGTTCCAGCGCAGTTAGATATTGAACATGGGCGATCGACCCGGTCTTGGAGACGCTGCGAACAATATCATTCTCGTCAGCAAAGGCTAACACTCCAATAGAACGGATTCTCTCCAAGTGCAGCGGAAGCACCTCTTCAAGCGTGGGCTCCTTTGCCTCCTCGAAGGGAAAGCTAGCCAGGACCTCCTCGAACGAGATGGCTAGCGGATCTTCCTTCAACAGGAGCTCTAGTTTCCGTTGTTGCCAGTAAAGGAGGCGCCCTTTGTCCCGACTCGTCGTGTGCAGGGTGCGAACAAATTTGAAATACTCCGTTTCTCCGTAAATCTCGCGATATTCCTTCGGAAGCGACATTGTGAGAATTGTGGCATCCCCACTACTTCCGGTCCAGAGTGAAATATTGCGCCGGTCCTGTGTCGGAGCGCGAGCGTCCCCGCTCGCAT
>JBHIXE010000421.1:0-4830 GCA_041984905.1 Verrucomicrobiales bacterium
GCCTTCGCAAATACCCTCAAAATCCCGGAGCTACGCACCAGGATTTATTTCACGCTGTTTATGATGGTGATCGTCCGGATGGGCGCTCACATCACCATTCCTGGAGTGGATGCGACTGTGCTCCAGGACTGGGTGAACCTGACCCTCGCCCAGCAGGAAGAGCAAAACCGGGGCGCCGCAGCAATTGGCGCCCTTTTCAACGTTTTCAGTGGTGGTGGTCTGCAGAACTGCGCCATCTTCGCGCTGGGCATCATGCCCTACATCAGCGCCTCCATCATGATGCAGCTGCTCACGGCGGTGGTACCGCAGTTGGGCAAGCTGGCCCGTGAAGACGGTGGTCGTGCCAAGATCAGCCAGTACACCCGGTTCCTGACCTTGGCCCTTTGTGTGTTCCAAGGTTACATGCTGGCGCAGTCCCTGCAGAACCCGGCCAGCAACATCTTCCTGCAGCAGTTTGAGCGGGTGATGGGGCAGACAGGTCCGTTGGTGCCCAGCCACGACCTGGCATTCGTTCTCACGGCCGTGATTACCATTACCGCGGGCACCATGCTGCTCATGTGGATTGGGGATCAAATCACCGAGCGAGGGATCGGGAACGGTGTTTCGCTCATCATCACGGTGAACATCATTTTCAGCCTTCCCGGCGCCCTTGTGCAGGTTTGGCAGAAGTATATCGATCACGATTCCGGCAACCCGCTGCAACCGCTTGTTCTGGTGGGGCTCATTGCCCTGATGCTGCTGGTGATTGCCGCGGTCATCGCCATCACTCAGGCTCAGCGCCGCATTACCATCCAGTATGCCCGGCGCATGGTGGGCCGGAAGGTCTATGGCGGTCAGAAACAGTATCTGCCGCTCAAGGTGAATTACGCTGGGGTGATGCCCATCATCTTTGCCCAGGCGATTCTTCTGTTCCCGGCTCAGATCATCAACATGATCCTGCCACAGGTGAACTGGGCGCAGCAGCTCTCCTATTCCCTGACCACAGGCTGGCCTTACTACACGGTGTCCGGTCTGCTCATCTTCTTCTTCAGTTACTTCTGGGTTGCGACGATGTTCCAACCCCAGCAGATCGCTTCTGATCTGCAAAAGAATGGAGGCTATGTCCCTGGAGTTCGTCCCGGCAAACCGACTGCGGACTTCCTGGATTTCACGATGAGCCGCCTCACCTTTGCAGGCGCCATCTTCCTGACGGTGGTCGCGATTCTGCCGCAGTTGCTGACCCGCCTGGCGGGCGTTCCGGCAACCGCCGCCCAGTTCTTTGGCGGCACCAGCATCCTCATTCTTGTGGGGGTTCTGCTGGACATGATGCGCCAGATTGAGACCCACTTGATTCAGCGTCACTACGATGGGTTCCTGCGGAAAGGCAAGATCCGGGGCCGCTCCAGTTCCCGTGGACTGGCCGGTGGGGGAGCTGCCGCGACCGGTGGTCCTGGCATGATCTGGATGTTCGTGGTCATCATGCTCCTGGTGATCGTGGGGATGAGCTACTACATTTACCAACAGACCCTGGTCCAAGGCTAAACCTGTCCCAATTTTCCCTTTTTCATGTCCGGCAAGATCAATATTCGGCGAGGCGAGGAGCTCGATGAAATGCGAGAAGCCTGCCGGATTGCGGCCGAGATCCTGCAACTGACCGCCAAGGAAATCCGCCCCGGTGTCTCCACCAAGGATGTGGAGGACGCATCGATCCAGTTCATGGAAGAGCGGCACTGCAAGAGCATCTTCCACCGCTACCGGAACTTTCCGGGTTACATCTGCATCTCCCTGAACGACGAAGTGGTGCACGGCATCGCCAAGCCCACCCGCATGATTCAGTATGGGGACATCGTCAAGATTGACGTGGGCATCATCAAGAACGGCTGGGTAGGGGACAATGCCATGACCGTTCCCGTGGGAGGTGTGGATCCCAAGACCCAGCATCTGCTCTGGGCGACGGAAGAATCTCTGCACGTGGCGATCGATCAGGCCCGGGCAGGCAATCACCTGGGCGACATCTGTGCCTCGGTCGAGCGCACCGTGAAGCAGTGGGGCTACTCCGTGGTTCAGGACTTCGTGGGACACGGCGTGGGGCGCAAGCTGCATGAAGAGCCGCAGATTCCCAACTACGGAACGCCTGGCACGGGTCCCAAGCTCAAGGCAGGGATGATCTTCGCCATCGAACCCATGGTCAACCTGGGTACAGAGAAGGTTCGCATCCTGGACGACAACTGGACGGTCAAGACCATGGATCGCCAGCCTTCGGCCCACTTTGAGCACACCGTCTTGATCACCGATGGTGACCCTGAGATTTTGACCCCGCGCAACCGATTGATTCCGGCGAGCGCAGCACCCATGACATCCGGCTCCATTTCCTCATGAGTTTCTACTTGCTAGACGGGGAATTAGTGCTAAGGATGTCGGCCCGTTTTGAACCGGCGCCTGGGGGTTTGAAGGCCAGCAGTCCTTCCTCTCGCGAAGCAACCCATCGTGAGGCCCACCGCAACGTTTCATAGATTTTTTACCACTTATATTCGTATGGCAAGATTACTCGGAGTCGAGATTCCCAATGAGAAGCGCATCGAAGCTTCTCTTCCCTACATTTATGGGATTGGGCGGACCACCGCGAAAAAGATCCTGGCGACTGCCGGAATCAGCCCCGATATCCGGGCCGGAGAACTCACCGATGACCAGATCAGCATGATCGTCAACGTGATCCAATCCGCCAACCTGGTGATCGAAGGGGACCTGCGACGGGAAATCTCCGCCAACATGAGCCGGTTGAACAGCATCAACTGCTACCGTGCCCTGCGCCACCGCCGCGGACTCCCCGTGCGTGGCCAGCGGACCTCCACCAACGCCCGGACCCGGAAGGGCAAGCGCAAGACCGTGGGTGTGATCCGCAAGAAGTAATCGAGAAGACGCCTTTATCTAATGCCTGACGATCCAGAAACGACACAACCCAAGGAGCAGGAAACGCCCGCTCCTGCCGCGGAAGAGACTTCCGAGGCCAAGCCTGAGACCAAGGAACCCGCTCCTGCCGCGGAAGCCAAGAGCGCTCCAGAAGCCGCTGCTTCTGCTGAGCCTGAAGCTGCCGAGGAAGAAGCCAAGGAGGAGAAGCCATCCCAACCTCAGACTGCTGAGGAAGTGTTCCTGTCTCTGGAAGGTGGGGAAGACAAGCCCAAGATCCTGCGGGCCAAGGGCAGCAAGAACGTTCACTCCGGCATCGTCCACGTGCGTTGCACTTACAACAACACCATCGTCTCCATCACGGATCTCAACGGCAATGTGATCGGTTGGTCCAGTGCTGGGAAGATGGGTTTCCGTGGATCACGGAAGAGCACGGCCTATGCCGCTCAGATGGTGTCTCAAGACGCCTGCCGTCAGGCCATGGGTCACGGACTCAAGTCGGTCGAGGTTCGGGTCAAGGGACCTGGCGCCGGCCGGGATTCCGCGGTGCGTGCCGTCCAGAACATCGGCATTGAAATCACCAGCATCCGCGACGTCACGCCGGTTCCGCATAACGGCTGCCGTCCTCGCAAACCGCGCCGCGTCTAAGCGTTCGCGCCCCCCCAGTTACGACTTTTTACTTCATCCACTTTTATGGCAAGACATCGAGGTCCTACCGAAAAGATCAGCCGCCGTTACGGAGTTCCGTTGTTCGGTCCTTCCAAGGCGCTGGAACGCCGTGCCTATGGCCCAGGTCAACACGGTGCACGTGGTGCACGTCGCAAGCGTTCTGATTACTCCATCGCTCTGGCGGAGAAGCAGAAGCTGCGTCTGCAGTATGGGATCATGGAGAAGCAGTTCCGCCGGTATTTCAAAGAAGCCCAGCGTCGTCGTGGGGTGACCGGTCATATCATGCTGCAACTCCTGGAGACCCGGTTGGACAACGTTTGTTATCGCCTTGGTTTCGGCAACACTCGCCGTGCCGCTCGCCAGTTCGTCGGCCATGGTCACGTGCTCGTGAACGGTCATCGCGTCGATGTGCCTTCTTATCACTGCAAGCCTGGTGACATCATCAAGGTGGCGGACTCTCAGCGTTCTCAGCAGTTGGGAATGCGGTTGCTCGACCTGACCCAGGCGGTGCCGGTGCCGGAATGGGTGGAAGTTGACCGCGATAAGCTGAGCGGAACCGTGAGCCGCGTGCCCGAGCGGGAAGAGTTGGATCCTCAGGTCAACGAGCAGTTGGTCGTGGAATTCTACTCACGCTGAGCCACTCGCTTCACCTGGTTCATTCAGATATTGGGTGCGGATCCAGTCCAGCGCCTTCGTGTAGCTGTGCTGAGTTAAGAAATGGTTGAGACGGAAGTCCAACTGTGGCTCCAGCTCCTGGCTTCTCGTGCGAACGGCTTGGAAGGCGTCCTGCAACGCGGTTTTGTGCGCTTCTGGATCTCGATCCTTGAGTCCATGGTCGTTGATCACCGCCGCCAGTTTCTCCAGTAGTCCCGCCAGTTCTCGCAATGCTTCCTCTGCCATGTTCTCTTGGTAATGGGTAGGCGAGACCCGGTCAAGGCGCGGAGGGATGGATTGGCCCCTTCAAAGGTCGACTTTCTCACAGGGCGGACTAGTCTCAGGACTGTGCCCGCCGGTTCGAATTTCTCCAGCAACACAGGCGGCTACTTCAGCGACGATGCCCTAATAACCTTGACGAAGAACTGCAGGAACCTCACTTACCTCGACATCTCCTATCAGCCTAGGGTTACGGCGACGTCCTTACACTACGTAGCTAGCAACCTCTCTGCCCTCCGGTACCTGGATTTGTCGTTTTGTCAGGGTGTTAAGGATTTGAAGGAAGTTTTTACTAGTCTGAAGAACGTGCAGACTCTAATTCTCAAGGGGATGGAGGCCTTT
>JBHIXE010000422.1:0-4800 GCA_041984905.1 Verrucomicrobiales bacterium
TTCACGCTCAACGCGACGTGTTTTCCTGAAGTCGACCGCCGCGGCTACCATGCTCGCTTCCGGGGTCGCCCCAGCCATCCTGGGTGCCACCGACAAGACTGATTCCAAGCCCAAGGTGATCGGCCCCGAGGGACATCGTTACGAGGTTCACCATGACTTCATGAAAGTGCCTGATCACATTCGCTGGCAGGACACGCACGGGGTGGCGATCGACGCCGAGGGACTGATCTACGTCAAGCACCGGACCAAGACGGCCGAGGTGATGGATTCAATCGTCGTCTTCGACGCGAAGGGAAAATTTATCCGCTCCTTTGGCAAGGAATATCACGGCGGTGGCCACGGGATTGATATTCGCCGCGATGGGGGCGAGGAGTTTCTCTACCTCTGCGACAACAAGGGAACCATTGCCAAGAAAACGCTCCAGGGAGAGACCGTCTGGCAGCAAACGGCCCCCAAGGTTGACATCTATCAAGGAGCCAGGCCTTTCGTCGTCAAAACACCCGGCAAGTACGGCAAAGGGGTCAAGTTCAGTCCGACCAACATCGCCTTTGCACCCGACGGTGGATTCTGGGTCGGCGACGGCTACGGATCGAATTACATCATCCGCTACGACCGCGACGCCAAAGTGACTGGCTATTTCGGCGGTACGGGCACCAAGAAAGGGCAGTTTCAGACTCCACACGGTCTCTGGTGGGATGACCGCCCGGGAAGAAAGCCACAGCTTGTAATTTGTGACCGCGCCAATGCCCGTCTGCAGTGGTTCGATCTGCAAGACAACCATGTGAGGACTCTGGACGGATTTCTGTTTCCCGCGGATATTGATATCCAGGGCGATATCATGTTGGTCCCGGACCTGCACGCCCGGGTGACCTTGCTCAACAAAGACAACAAGGTGATCGCTCATCTAGGCGATGATGAAGCCTGGAGAACTCGAGTGCTCGACAAGCAGGAAGGAATGCGGGCTCATTCGGAGAAGTGGCCGGCCGGAAAATTCGTGCACCCGCATGACGCCGCCTTCGATAAACAAGGGAACATTTTCGTGGCGGAGTGGGTTGTTGGTGGACGTGTCACGAAGTTGGAGAAGATCTAAAGACCCCGTTTCAGAAAGATACCTTTGTAGACTCCGGATCCTGGTTCTCCCTGAGTGGGGGACCAGGATTTTTTTGGGTCCTCTACCCAATCCTGGAGGCAGGTTTGATATCACGCGCAATGCAAAGATTGGGGCGATCAGGGTAGGAAAATTGCACGAAGGAAGCTTCGCTCTTCCAGGAGGAATTGCTCCTCTTCCCCGATAAATTGGGGCTGGCATGCCTGATGCGATTCATAGCGGCATGAATACAGACCAACTGCAAGGAAACTGGAAGGAAGCCAAGGGTAAGCTGAAGCAGAGATATGGTCAGCTGACCGATGACGACCTCGTGTACGAAGAAGGCAAGGAAGATGAGTTCTTCGGTCGCCTCCAACAGAAGCTCGGTAAGAGCAAAGAAGAGGTAAAGAAGATCATCGACGACCTGTAAGAGCCTGCGGGAGATCATCCCGCACACTGGTAGAGGTGGTGGTCCCCATGCCACCACCTCACGGCTCAGATAAACCAACTTCAGTAGTCAAGACTTCAACCAATTTGTAACCACCCCACCAAAATGAACCCTACCACCACACCCACGGAGACTGCTCCAGAACAGCAGAATCCTGATCACCAACATCCCAGCAGCCAGCTGAAGGAAGCAGGGAAGACGCTAAAGCGGGAGACGAAAGGAGCTCTCACCGCAGTGAAGAACAGCGTTCATGATAGTGCTTCGCAGCATAAGAACGATCTGGCGGAGAAATGCCGCTCGGTCGGTCAATCCGTACACGATGCAGCACGCCGGATCGATATGCATCCTGACAGCAACCCACTGGCCCACGGCACAGAAGCTATGGCTAATGGGCTTGATCATGTTGCTGAATATCTAGAGTCCAAGGATTTCGACGAGATTTCTGAGGACACTCGCAACCTGATTCGTAGTCATCCAGGGATTTGCTTCGGAGCGTTGATCGCCGCGGGCTGGGCCCTGGGCCGCTTCGTGAAGGCGACACAGCCACAGGAATCGGAAGGGCCCGGCGAAGAAGCCTCGGTGCTTGAGCCGGAAACCGTCTACTACGGATAATACCGTAGCGATTGAACCGCGAACAAAACCTTACAGGTACTATGAGCACAGCCGTTCACCCAGACTCCCACACCACAACCGGAGCGCGTTCATCACGGAACGTCTCGACACTTGTGCGCGATTTGCGCGACCAACTGATTCGCTTGTTCAAGCAGGAGATGCAGTTGGTGCAGGTCGAAGCTTCTGAAAAGGCCTCTCAGGCCATGATGAATGTTGCCAAGATCGCCGCCGGCGCCCTGGTCATCTATGCAGGCGCCATTCTGATCTTCGCTGCCTTGAGCATTGGAGCTGCCCAGCTCCTCGTAATGGCAGGGTTAGGACAGCAGGTTTCTTACCTGCTCGGTTTCCTGATCGTAGGCGGAATTGTGGCGTTGATTGGAGCACTCTATGTGCGAAGCGCAATCAAGGTGTTTCAGAGTGGTGAACTCGTGCCGAACAAGACTATCGAAACTCTGAAAGAAGAGAAGGAATGGGTCGAGGAAAAGCTGAAATAGGGACCGCACACACGTCCTCCCCCTCCCACATACATAACACAAGCTAATACAGGAGTACTACAAATGAACTTTGAACAAGATAAGCCAGAGGGCACCTATGTTGATACTGCCCCAGATTCCTCGCCGGATCTCCAGACAAAGGTAAACGAACAGGCTGAGGAAGTTTCCAGCAAGGCCAAAGAACAGGTAGAGAATGCCAGGGAAGCTGCCGGAAAGGCGGTGGACAAGGTGAAGAATACGACGGCACATGCTGCGGAAAATGTGAAGCAAAAGGCCGAGAAGTTTGCCGACAATGTTCGCGAACAGGCTCACCATGCTCAGGAGAAAGCCCAGGAACTTGGCCACAAGGCGCAAGAGAAGGCCAACCAGTTCAGTCACCAGGCTCAAGAGCTGGGCCATCAGGCTCAGGAAAAGGCCCAGGAATATGGACACCGGATTCAGGATTCCAGCCGGCGAATCTACCACGATGCTGAACACGCCACTCAAGAGACCTGGTCTCGCGTCAAGCATGGTGGAGAAGAGTTCGTCGATGGCATCGAGAAGGGTACCCGGGAGTATCCTTTGGCCATGGGCGCGGGCTTTCTCGCCTTCGGTTTCATGCTGGGGCTTGCCATGCCTCGAACCGATCCCGAAAACCGTCTCATGGGCGACTTGTCAGACAACGCCAAGCTCCGGACTCGCGAGAAGGGCGAGAAGCTCTTGGCTAAGGGAACCCAGGCTGGCAAGCGCGTGATGAAGGAGGCTGCTTCAGAAGCGAAGCATGCTGCCAACAATGTGGGAAATGCCGTGCATGAGGAAGTCGAGAACGCTTCCTGATTCCGATCTCGCCCACTGAAATCCCTCAACCTCCATTCGAACTCAGGTCTCCCAAAAAATGAGCTCAACCACCACATCCAAACCCACTATCTCTACCCCGCACAAACCCACAAGCTCCAGCGCCGTTGAGGCGGAGATCGAGCAAACGCGGCGAGAGATGGATGAAACGTTGGATCTTCTCGATGAACGGATTCGTCCCCAGAACTTGATCGGCGATGCCGCAAACTGGGCGATCGACAGAGTCGAGGACGTGGAACCTGAGGAAATCCGCAAGGCCGCCGGCGATGCACTGGACCGGGGAAGAGATGCGATTGCCGATCATCCCATCATATCCGGATGCATAGCTGCTGGGGCGGCCTTGCTAGGTTGGGGCTTCTTCCACTCTCACGACGATGAGAAGAAGTCCGAAGTGACGACTCCTCCCATCGCCAATGCCAGTCGAGATGAGACCGAGGGTACTATCGAATCCCTGATCCATGATCACCCGCTTGGCGTAGGGTTGGGCGTCGCTCTGGTTGGGTTTCTGTCAGCCCTCAGCCTGCCGAGAACCGATCTTGAGGACCGTTGGATGGGAAAACTCTCCGATGAATCGGTCAAGAACATGCAGAAGACCGCCGCCGGGCTTTTGAAAGAAGGAAAGGGAATTGCTGAAGGAGCCGCCTTGGCCGCTCTCGACGAGATTCACTTGCAGGAACTGGATTTAGGAAGTCTGCAAGGTAAGATCGCGGCTGTGGGACAGGGCCTTAAGGAAAAGATGCGTAAGAAGGGCCACGAGGCTGCGGAGGAATCTCGTAGCGAGCCTAATGAGGCCACCATCAAGGAGGGCCTCAAGGCGAAGAAGGATGAGTATGTGGAGCACACCAAGGAAGCTGCTCACGATGTAGTTTCGGCGACCAAGGAGGAGATCAAAGAGCAAGAACTCGATCCTCAGAGCCTCGCCGAGAAATCTGGAGAAGTCATCGACCGCGTGGCGGAAGAGCTAACGCACTCTCACTCGAGCAAGGCGTAGCACCTCCGGTCTTTCGCTACATTGACTCATAGAAATCCCGAAGCCGCCGCAGGTCGATCCCCGGCGGCTCGTTCTGTAGGAGCCAGCGGATATCTGTCTTGGCCCCATCCCGGTCGCCCTCCTGGAAGCGGAGCAAAGCCCGGTCAAATCTCGCCGACACATTCTCGGGATCGATTTGGAGAACGACATGGAGGTAAGGCATCGCCGCGACTGGATTGGCTTCACCCATATTCTGCATGCGAGCAGGTGAATAGGGATCCGGGCCTTTCTTGATGTGAATGAGGTTACGCAACATGCGGAGGACCACTTCCCGTTCGGGAACAGGAGCCATGTG
>JBHIXE010000423.1:0-4788 GCA_041984905.1 Verrucomicrobiales bacterium
TCGTCGAGACTTTCTCCGACGCGTCAGATTCCAGCAATTCCCGTACGTTGGCTTCCGTCACTGGAATGGAGCGCACTCCAGCTGCAGCAGCCACTTCCCCATCATTCAGAGCTCGATCGTAAAATTTGGCATCCAGGATCTTGCCCCGCAGAACCCGATTTCCCGAGGGCGAACCGTGACGGAGGCCAAAGAGCAGTTGACCGCTGCCTGCTTCAAAGCTGACCGGATCCGCTTGGCGATAGGGACGCCCATAGGCCAACCCGTTGCGATAGCCGCGAATCGTCCCATCTTCATCGTAGACAATGGCAATGTGCACCGGACGATCCACCGCCTCGGTCTCATCATAACCCTCGAAATCACTGGTCCGCTCAAACCGGTTCGAGCCTGACAACCAACGATTCGTCCGGCGCTCCGCAAAGACAATGGCATCGAACACACCACCATTCAGAGTCTGCATGCTCACGACTCCACCACCCCGCTGATCGAGGGTTTCCAACTGCACCAGTGCCTCAAGCGTCTTCTCTCCGACCCGCTTCTGAAGCGGAGCCGTGGCCACATAGCTCTCGCCATCCAGACACAAGGCGCCGTCTTCAATCCGGGCATTGCCAAATGGCTGGCCATCGAGATCTCCCACGATGTCATCGAACCCATTCTCAAAGGTCCAATGTGCGTAAGGCTGCGGGGGGATGGGCTGGCGAGCCGGGTCCGCCTGTTCCGCAATAAGCCGCTCCCGCACAGGAGCGAGGATGGATTCCCGATCTTTCTGCAGCTTGGCCAGCTCCTCTCGAAGGCTCTCCTGCGCCCTCTGCACTCCTGCATATTGCTCCTGCAAATCGCCCCGAAACTCTTGCGCGAAGGCCAGTTCCTGAGCTTCGGGCTCTCTCCCAAGAGCGTATCGGAACATGTGGCGAAGTTTGGCTTCTGGCGTAGCCAGGGATTCGTCCTTCAGGAGGTGTTTGGCCCAGCGGTTGGCGAGATCCATGACGAAGGGATCATTCAGCAGGGTGAGAGACTGAGCCGGAACGTTTGTGGCGCTTCGATTCCCCACTGTGGAGAAAGGAATGGGCGCATCAAAGGCCTGGAGGAACGGATCCAGGGAGTTGCGGATGACCTTCACATAAACGCTACGACGTTCACCGTTGCCATTGATGGTGCCGCCGAACATACTGGGGTCCAACTCTCCCGAAACCGCCAGTAAGCTGTCACGAATCGCCTCCGCTTCCAGACGTCGAACATTGGCGTGGGAGAGCCACTTGTTGTCTGGATCCTGGGCCAGGGCAAGCTCGGATGGTTTGGAACTCTGCTGCCAGGTGTCTGATGTCACCAGATAGCGGATCAACTCCTTGATCGACCAGTCCTCTTCCACAAAGCGAACGGCGAGATGATCCAGCAATTCTGGGTGAGAGGGCTCTTGCCCCAATCGCCCAAAGTTGTCGACGGTGGCCACGAGGCCATCTCCAAAGAGGTGATGCCAGATGCGGTTGACGATGACTCGGCTCGTCAAGGGGTTGTCCGGACGCAAGAGATCTTCCGCGAGTTCGCGCCGGCCGCTGATATCGCTCTGATAGGGAGTCTCATCGATCGCCTCCAGAAAACGCCGGGGCACGGGATCCCCAGGTTTCTTGTGGTCCCCTCGTACGAAGAGAGCCTGGTCGATCCCCTTCGCTTCCTGAAGCCCGGGCACACGCCTCGGCACGGGCACCTCTGCTTCCAAAGCGCGATAGCGTGTTACCAACTCGCTCAAGCCAGGCAAGGTCTTCCATTCATTCGCCAAGAGCCCAGCATGGAGCGCTGCATCCAGAAACTGAGCCTGGGCGTCCGAAGCCTTCCCCTGCGACCAGGCTTCCAGAGAAACCCGCAAAGCCTCCTCGTATCGAGCTTCCAGTTCCACAAGCGTCTCAGGTCCGCTCTCATCGCCCAAAGCAAAGAGCGGTTCCCACATGCCGCCAGATTGTGAGGGAGGTTTCGCCTCTCCTTTCTTCTGCAGGACAGCCTCACGAATGGCAAACCAGGAGCGATCGGAACCACCGGACAAGAGCGGCCCATCTCTGGAAGTCACCAGCTCGATGTGAATCTGGTCGCCATCCCAGTAAGTCAGATCATACTTCAGCCACTTCCACTCTCCATCATTCATCTGAGTGACGGGGTACACCGTACCACTCCTGGGGTAGTTCTGGACCACATATCTGGCCATGGCCTTTCCTTCACCGGCGACGCGCAGATACAGGTCGTACTCCCCCTCCAACTGGATGTTCTCTGAGGTCAGCACTCCTCGGTGCTTGTCACTCAAGGCATGAGTCAGGAAGGATGCTGGGAAGATGTCCCGCACAATTGAGTCTCCCTCTGAACTCAGTGCAAACTCTCCTGCCGCCGAAAGTCCGTCTTCCAGCCCCTCTCCATAGGGATACCATGACTTCGCGGCATCGGGCTCCGTCAGATCCCAATGTCCGGGATACTTCGTACGAAGATGTTCCTCCCAAGCGCTTCTCTGCTTTTCCCAGGTATCGCGAAATCGCTTCCACTGCCCTGCCACGTCCCCAGACTTCTCGGCGGCAGCCCACAGTTTCACCAGCTCTCCCGGTTCCTTCCTGCTGCCTGCCGCTTTCCAATTGGTGCTCTCTACCTGATCCAGCCAGGCACTCGCCAAACCCTGCCGAATCTGCTGCTTGAGCGCCTTCAACTCGTCCCGATTTCGATCCAGCTTCTCCGGCAGGTCAAACGACTGCATCGCGGGTCGCGTGGACCCCAGGATCCCGAAGAAGGCGTAGAAATCATCCTGGCTGATCGGGTCGAACTTGTGATGATGGCAGCGCGCGCAGGAAACCGTCAGTCCCAGGAACGCCTTGGAGAACACATTGATCTGGTCATCGGTGAAGCGGACCTTCTCGTCCAGGGCATCAGTGGGTGCAAATCCGTGGAAGACCATGCGCCAATGTGCGGGCCCGATCATGGACTCATTGATGCCGAGCGCTTCATTGATGCGGGGCGAGTCGAGCAGGTCGCCCGCCACATGCTCCCTTACGAGTTGATCGTAGGGCACGTCTGCATTCAGCGCGCGGATCAAGTAGTCGCGATAGGCGACTGCATTGGGAATCGCCGGGTCCCCTTCGGAACCATGGCTCTCCGCGTAGCGAATCCAGTCCATCCAATGCCGGGCCCAGCGCTCGCCAAATTGGGGGCGCTCCAGCAGCTCCCCCGTGACTTGGCTGAACGCCGCTTCTGGACTCCCCTTCCAGGCAGTCAGAAAGGCATCGATCTCTTCCGGATTGGGAGGGAGACCGATCAGAACAAAGTAGAGCCGTCGGACCAGGACTTCAGGATCGGCCATTGGTGAGGGCTTGAGGCCCACCGTTTTTAGCTGTTCCCGCACAAAGGCATCGACCGCGTGGGCATCGCCGGTCTCGGGTACTGCCGGGTCCTGGATCGGCTGAAAGCTCCACCAGTTCATACGCCGATCGCGAATCGACTCCCAGTCCGTGTCTTGAGCCAGTTCTTGGGCCGTGGGCGGTTCGTCCCGCGGATCCGGAGCTCCCATGTTGACCCATTTCACGAAGTCCGCGATGACGCTATCTTCCAGCTTCGCGCCCGACTTGGGCATTGCCAGGTCCGCATGCTCGTGGCGAATGGCCTGAATCAAGAGGCTTTCCTCCGGCTTTCCGGGAATCAGTCCCCTCCCGGTATCCCCACCTTGGAGGAGGGATTCACGGGTATCGAGCACCAGGCCGCCTTTCGCTTTGCCTCCCGTACTATGGCACTCATAGCAATCCTGAGCCAGGACGGGCCGAATCCGCGTTTCAAAGAACTCCACCTGGTCCGCGGGCAGATCCGCCGCTCTGACCACGCAACTCACTCCCACTAGAGCCAGACTGAGCAAGATATGGCAGAGAGCTTTCATGACAAAAGACGTTCGCGAATGAGACCCGCCGCGTGGACACACTTGGCGCCCAATTCCGCCAGTTGGGATTCCGGAAGGCGAAAGATCGGAGCCATCATTGTGATCGCGGCAACGGGGTATTCATGGGCATTCAGGATCGGGGCCGAGACGCAATGGATCCCTTCCAATCCCTCCGCCAGATCCGTGGCAAAGCCGCGCGCCCTGGTGCGCCCCAGTTCCGCCCTCAGATCCTCCGGAGTTGCGTGAGTCGACTCCGTAAACCGCTTCAGCGTGACAGAGTTCAGCCAGTTCTGGAACTCTATTTCCGGCAGCCAGGCCAAAATCGCTTTCCCGGGTGCACAGGAGTAAAGCGGCACCTGCATCCCCACTTCCCCCATCACTTTCACCGCATGGCGGCCCCCCAATTGTTCCAGCACGACGCCCTTTTTGCCGGATCGCACCATGATCTGCGCGGTTTCCCCGGTTTCATCCCGCAGCCAGTGAAGCGCTTCGTAACTGCAGACGACCAGGCTCTTCTCGTTCACCTTCGGCCGTCCCAGATCGAAGAGCTTGTTGCTCAGGATGAAGCGTTTATCGGACTCTCTCCGGTGCAGGTAGCCCCGCGCATGCAGTGCGTTGGCGATCCGGAACACGGAGTTCTGCGGCAGGCCCGTGGCCCGAACCAATTCGGTCAGCGTGTAGCCATCGGGATGCTGGCTGAGGACTTCCAGGATATCCAGGGTGCGATCGGTACCGGGAGATGATGACGACGATCCCTGGAGTTTGTCGGGGGTGAGTTGGGACATGGGCTTGCCTTTTCGATATTTAGATTGAATTCCACATATCGAAAAGGCAAGTGGGAAAATCCGAAATCCGAAATCCGAAATCCGAAATCCGAAATCCGAAATCCGAAA
>JBHIXE010000424.1:0-4786 GCA_041984905.1 Verrucomicrobiales bacterium
GGGCCAGGGAAGAGAGGAGGTTAAGCCCAAACACGGAGGAAGAGGCTAAAGCAAGGCAGAAGACTCCAATGGGCGCGATGCGAATGACGCCTTCGATTCCCCATTGGACGACATCCTTGATGGCTTCCACGACTGGGAAGAGGGCATCATGAGCTTCAGGAACACGAGCTGCGGCAAAGCCGAGGAAGGCGGCCACAAAGATCACGCCCAGCAGGCTGCTGTTGGTGGCCAGCACCTCAAAAGCGTTGGAGGGAATCAGCTGAGTGAGGAACCGCTCGAACGTTCCGATAAATCCACCTCCGTAGGCGACATCCGTATTTGAGGTGATGGTATCACCAGCAGTGCCGACGTTCTCTCCCTGGTCCTGCAGCATCGTGGTGAGGATCCCGGTACCATCCGGACCAACACCGGGCCGGAGGACATTGGCGATCAGCAGGGAAATGCAGACGGCGATGGTGGTGGTGACGGCGTAGTAAATGAATACATGACTCACCGACCTGCCGAAATGACCTGAGGTGGAGCTCTTTCCCACGACCAGGAAAATGGTCGTGAAGATCAGCGGGACGACGAGCAGCTTGAGCAGACCAATGAAAACCGTGGAGCCAAAGGCTGCCGCAAGCCGGATGGGGATCTCTGCGGGGCCCTCACGACCACCGAGTAATGCGTTGATGAGAAGCCCGATAACAAGTCCGGCAAGCATGGCGGCAGGGACAAGCCACTGGCGTTTCTGGGTGGTCATGGGCTTCTTCTAAGCGTTTCGTCAGGGCCGTCAAGCTCCATCTGGAAGGTTTCGCAGGCTGACCTGCGTTTTCCCTGAAAAAAGGGGGCTTCGCGTCTTTTCGCGTTCGGGGAGAGACTTCCGGGGATTCCTGAGTAAGCTGGATCTTCCTCATAGCCGTAACCCATCCTAGCTGAAACCTTTGTATGTCTGCACACACTGAAGAAGATCGCCCCTGGGAAATCCTCGAAGAGCATTTGCTGAGCGAAGAATGGGAGTTGGCTGTGGAGTATCTGAAGGAACTGACTCCGGACGAACAGCGCCGTGCGTTGTCCCGGCTTTCCCAGGAAGACCAGTCTGCGGTGGTGGAACACCTTCCTTCCGCCACGGCGGCTGAAGTGCTGGAGAACCTGCCAGAAGCGCAGGCCGCGGACATTCTCGAATACATTGAGCCGGCCCACGCCGCGGACATTCTGGAAGAACTTCCGGATGAGGTTGGGGCGGACCTCCTGCAGGAAATGGCTCCGGAAGGTTCCGAAGCAGTTCTGGCGGAGTTGGATGACATTGAGGAGGTCGAGCACCTTCGGGAGCTGACCAATTACCGGTGGGACAGTGCCGGTGGATTGATGACGGAGTCTTTCGCCGCCTTTACGGAAGACTCCCGGGCCGGAGACGTGGTTCAGGAACTGAGTTCCAACGCGGAGCGATACGCGGACATGGATGTGCAGTATGTCTATATCGTGAATGAAACCGGAGCGTTGTGCGGGGTGCTGCCCCTGCGCCAATTGGTTCTGACTCCTCAGAATCGTCCCGTGAAGAACATCATGCTGACTTCTCCAGTGAGCGTGAATGTGGATATGGAACTGGATGAGCTGGCCAAGACCTTTGAGGCCAAGAACTACATTGGCCTCCCGGTCGTGGATACCCAGGGTATCATTCTGGGGGTGGTCTCCCGGGAAGCGGTCCGGGAAGCACGAGCCGAGCAACAGACCGAAGACTTCCTGAGTGTGAGCGGGATTGTGGGTGGTGAAGAGCTGCGCAGTATGCCCATGCATTTGCGGGTGCTGCGGCGGCTCTCATGGCTGGCACCCAATATTTTGCTGAACCTGGTCGCGGCCAGTATCATTGCTTTGTATCTGGATACGATCGAGGCGGTGACGGCTCTCGCAGTCTTCCTGCCAATCGTCTCCGATATGAGCGGGTGCTCCGGAAATCAGGCCGTCGCGGTGAGTATGCGGGAGCTGACCCTGGGCATCTTGCGGCCTTCGGAATTCATGCGGGTGGTTTGGAAAGAGGGGATCCTCGGGATCATCAATGGCAGCGTCCTGGGGACCTTGCTCGGCACCATCGCGGGCATCTGGCACCAGAACTTCTGGCTCGGGGCCGTGATCGCCTTGGCCCTGGCCTTAAACACGGTGCTTTCGGTCTTGCTGGGAGGTCTTATCCCGCTGGCGATGAAGCGCATGAAGGTGGATCCCGCCTTGGCATCCGGCCCGATCCTCACCACCTGCACGGACATGTGTGGGTTCTTCCTTGTCCTCAACTTTGCGGGCTTGGTCCTGTCACGTCTCGTTTGATTCCGAGGTTTGGATCTGCCGATCCTGCAGCCGGTGGTAGAGGACAAAAACGAAGCTTTGCCAATAGATTCCGAAGGCGCCTTCCACCAGGGCAAGGCTTAACCCCCAGATCACCCAGTTGTTGATCTGGGGCAGGTGTTCAAAGGGGACTACCATCACGAAAAGAGGCGTGTAGACCACCGCGGAGACAAGAGCCACGTAGATCAGGATGCGCCAGAATTGACCTTCAACGAGTTCACCACTTCGAGTCATGGCGCGCGAGGCGGATTCGTTCTCTGCCACCACGCAGAGTTCCGCGAAGGTCAAACGCACTAGGAGATAGATACCGGGAATGATGA
This sequence comes from Verrucomicrobiales bacterium, assembly GCA_041984905.1. Lineage (GTDB taxonomy): Bacteria > Verrucomicrobiota > Verrucomicrobiia > Verrucomicrobiales > DEV007 > JBHIXE01. The sequence continues at coordinate 2,634 of JBHIXE010000424.1, forward strand.
GCAGCAGCAGGCCAACCGTCGTCAGTAGAGTGACGAGGAGCCGGGTTAGAATCAGCCAGCCCCAGCGGCGGAACCCCATGCCCATGGATCTCCAGAATCCTCCTTTGGCCCCGTCCCAGGTGAGGACAAACTGATAGAAGATGGCTCCCGTGACAATCATCCCAACCGTTGCGTCGAGGGCGTTGGTGAGATGGGTGGACTTCATCTCGTCCACGGCCCGGGTGAGGTCAAACACGTGATAGTCCAGGTAACTGAGGACGAGGGTGAGCGGAATCCAAAAGAGGAGGTGAATCAGGATGGTATGGGGCAGCGTGCGAAAATACAGGCGCAGGCTGGTGGCAATGACACTGCCCAGCGACAGGTCGCCTTCCCGGAGAACCGATTCGTCGATCTCTTGGGCTGAGTCCGTCCAAGTCTTGGGCGGAGCATAGGGGTTCGACAAATCTGCCGGTCTCGTTTCTTCCGAACGAGAAACGGGGGCTGAATCCGCAAATGCCTCTGAGTATGGAATCCAATTGGAGAGACCCTCCCGCCAAACCAGGGTTACGTCGGTAAGCTGGCCCGACAACCGGAGAACTTGCAGTTCAGCCTTGGCGATGGGGCCAATTGTCGCGCCATTGGCCTCATAATACCAGTCCATCGGTTCACCGGAATATGAAACCTGCCTCAGGGAGGCAAGTCTCATCTATTTATTAAAGCGCCGCTGGGGTCGGCGATTGGCAGTAAATATTTTTGTAGAAAATGTGGTTTTGTAGGTGGGGTGGCAGGTTCTTATTAAGGCAATGCGTGCCATGGGAAGTGACGAGTTTGTCTAACTCGCTACGCTGCGATTCATTCCTATGAATTCTCTAGGTTTGGCGGTAGAGTCACAGTGTTTATTATGCTAGGGTCCGCTTTGAGAATCCTGTGGCACTTTAGATTCCCAGATTGATCTTGGACCAACGGCGTGGCGTTTCATGAGCGTAAAGTTTCGCGATTACTATGATGTTTTGGGCGTTTCCCGTGACGCCACTCAGGACCAGATCCGGAAATCGTTCCGGAAGCTGGCCCGGAAATATCATCCGGACACGGCGACGGACAAATCCGTGGCGGAAGAGAAGTTCAAGGAGTTGAACGAGGCTTATGAGGTCCTGAGCGACCCGGAGAAGCGCCGGAAGTATGACGCTCTCGGTCCCAATTGGCAGCATGGCAGTGACTTCACGCCGCCTCCTGGAACCGGTGGCTATGGCGGATTCGACTACGGATCTGGTGGATATGACTTTGGGTTTGGGGGAACGACGGGCTTCTCCGACTTTTTTGAGAGTTTGTTTGGCCGCAGGGCCTCGGCTGGAGATCCCTTCCAGCAGGCGTATGGCGAAGCTCGCACCCGTACGCGGAGACGGGCACGGGGCCGGGATATCGAAAGTGACCTGCTGGTTGGTCTGGATGAGGTCATGAAAGGAGCCACCCGGCAACTGAGGCTCCATCGTCCCAGCCCCCATCCTGGGAAACCGGCTGAGGAGATTACCATCCGCGTCCACATCCCCAAGGGAATCAGGGAAGGGCAGCAGATCCGCTGCGCCGGAATGGGCGAGCCAGGAACCATGGGGGGTGAGGCGGGAGATCTTCTTTTGCGGGCCCGGATCGAGCGGCGCAAGCATGCGCTGGAAGGCCTGTTCGGGTTCCAACGGTTGTAGCGTGCAGCCAGGCATGGCCCGGCTCTACCCCAATCCGGCGCCGACAGGCATCATTCAAGCAACCCCTGCTAGCGTCGGCCTGTACCGCCGCGTGTTGCGTGGCCACCTGTCCGCTGGAGCGCTGTCATGATCCGCCCCCTGACCCTGCTGCTGTGCCTGGCCCTGCCGGGAACCGTGCTGGCCCAGTCCGCCGCTGGCGCCACTGCGCCGCAGGCCGCTGGCCTGGACCTGACGCTGCCGCAGGCGCCGATGCGAAGATCGCCGACGTGACCGACGACAAGGTCAAAGTGTCCGGCAGCTTCACCACCGGCATCGGTTATTCCAAGAACGGCGGCAACAGCCACTACAACGCCGCCACGCTGAACCTGAGCAAGAACTACACCACCGATGAGGGCAAGACCCTTGGGTTCAACCTCAACATCCCCGTGAGTGAGGGCAAGGGCCCGGGCTTCTTCGGCCCGTATGGCGGCTACTACG
>JBHIXE010000425.1:0-227 GCA_041984905.1 Verrucomicrobiales bacterium
TCGACAATGATCTCCCGAATGAAGTCACGCGGTTCAATGGTTGTGGTATCGGGCATGGATAGAGCAAATGTGTCACATGGGATGACCGAAGCAAGTTCGGCCTTTGGTCTGGTCAGGGTTGCCAAGTGCTGAGATCCATCCCCAGTTCACGGGCCAGGAAACTCCACTTGTCCACGATCTCTTCGATGGTTTTGGAAGTGGGTTTGCCAGCACCGTGACCTGCGTCC
>JBHIXE010000425.1:237-4758 GCA_041984905.1 Verrucomicrobiales bacterium
CTTGAAGCTATGCGCAGGGAAGACGCGGTCATCATGGTCTCCCGTGGTGATCAGGGTGGGCGGATAGGGCTTCTCCGACTGAGTATTGTGCACGGGTGAGTAAGCCAACAACGCAGGAAACTCGTCTGCGTTATCGGGATCCCCAAAGTCATCGGTCCAGGCGAATCCGATCGTAAACTTGTGGAAACGCAGCATGTCGAAAACGCCGACCTGTGCGATCGCTGCGCCATAAAGATCCGGGCGTTGATTGATGCAGGCGCCGACGAGGAGTCCGCCATTGGAGCCTCCACCGATCCCGAGCTTGGGCGTGCTGGTATAGCCTTCGGCAATCAGGTATTCCGCAGCGGCCTGGAAATCGTCGAAGACGTTCTGTTTTTTCTCCTTCATCCCGGCTTCATGCCAGGCTCGGCCGTATTCGCCGCCGCCACGCAAGTTCGCCACTGCGAAGATGCCTCCCATCTCCAGCCAGGTCGCCACGGAGGTCTGGAAGCTGGGAGTTAACGAGATGTTGAATCCACCGTAACCGTAGAGATAGGTGGCGTTCTGGCCATTCAGCTCGATTCCCTTCCGGTGGGTGATGAACAGGGGAATCTGGGTGCCGTCCTTGCTGGGATAAAACACCTGTTGCGTTTCAAACTGACTCGCGTCGAAGTCCACTTTCGGTTCAGCGAAGGTGGAGCTTTCTCCGGTCTCGAGATCGTAGCGATAGACCGTGCCGGGGACGGTGTAACTGGAGAAATAGTAGAAGGTTTGCCTGGCGTCCCGGTTGCCGCCAAACCCCCAGGTGGAACCCACTCCGGGCAGGGGAATCTCTTCCAGTTCTTGTCCTGCCATGTCAAATATCCAGGTGCGGGTCAGCACATCCACCAGGTAACTGGCAATGAAGCGATCCCCAATGAGTGATACATCATCCAACAGGTTCTCCTTCTCCGGGATAATCTCCTTCCAGGGCTCGGAGGGAGCATCGGTGTCAATAGCGATGACGCGATAGTTGGGAGCCTTGTAGTTGGTGCGGAAATAGAAGAGGGGACCGTCATTGCCCAGCAGACCAAAGTTGTGCTCCATCTTGGGGATCAGTTCCACCCAATCAGAGTCTGGCCTGCTCAGATCACGATAGATGAAGGCGTTCTTGTCTCCGGCCGATTCCCAGATCCCAATCGTGAGATAGCGACCGTCTTCCGTGACCCATGCGCCATAGCGGCGCTTGGGAAATTCAGCTTGGTGGTAGATCAATTCGTCCTCACTCTGAGGCGTGCCAATCCGGTGAAAGTAGACCTTCTGGTTGAGATTGACCTCCTCCAGCTCCTCGCCGCTGTCGGGAGCGTCATAGCGACTGTAGTAGAAGCCGCTGCCGTCCCGGGCCCAGGAGGCGCCTGAGAACTTGATCCACTTGAGGTGATCATCCAGGTCCTTGCCGGTATCCACCTCACGGATCTTCCACTCCATCCAATCGGAACCACCGTCGGATAGACCGTAGGCGAGCAGGGTGCCGTCATCGCTGACGCTCCAACTGCTGAGCGCCACGGTGCCGTCTTCGGAGAGAGTGTTAGGGTCCAGGAGGACCTTGGGTTCCGCCGTTGAGGTATCTTCTTTCCAATAGAGCACCCCCTGATTCTGGAGGCCCTCTTTCTTGGAGTAGAAGAGCCGGTTGGCTTCCTGGCGCGGGATACTGTATTTATCGTAGTTCCACAACTCCTCCAGGCGAGTCCGGATCTTCTCACGTCCGGCTGTATCTGCAAAATACTGGTCAGAGAGCTCATTTTGAGCCGTCACCCAGGCCTTGGTAGCCGGGGAGTCGACGTCCTCCAGCCAACGATAGGGATCTGCAATCTGGACCCCATGGAGGGTCTCCACGAGATCCTGGCGTTCAGTATCAGGGTAGGGCTTGGAAGAATCAGCCATAAGGGTGGGGAGAAGTGCCGCGATGCTGGACGCAAAGGCGAGAGCTTTCATGGTCGACTAGCTTGCACCGCAGGAGCGGCAAATACAACCAGTAGGAGCAGAGAAGCGCCAGGGGGCACGAAACGAAAAGTGCCGCACCGAAGTGCGACACTTGTTCGAAATCAGATTGTAAGGAGAAGAGAAGGGCTTGGCTTACCAGTTGCGAATCCACTTCGCTTCCCGCTGTTCCGCAGAGCCGGTGCCGTCATCTTCACCGAAGCTCCACAGGTCGTAAGTGGGGTTGTGGAGACCGCCGCCGAGCGGATGCTCAGAGGTCTTGCGGTAGCACATGTAGAGGTAGGAGTTACCCCACGGATCGACCACATGATAATCGACGTCATTCACGAGGCGCACCATGTTGTTGGTGCCAATGGGCTCCCCATTTTCGTCAAGCTTGGGCGGTTGAAGTTCGTAGACATACGTGTGCACGTCCTTGTTGTCCCGAGAGGTGGAATCGCTCAACTGATCGGGCTCACCATCTCCGTCGTAGTCACCAAACAGGGTTTTGTAGAGCACGTGGCCGCCCTGGTTGATGTCTTCATTGATGGGGTAGGTGCCATAGTCGGAGTGAAAGCCACTCAGGCCGGACTCGAGCATCCGGATCTGACCTTTAGCCTTCTGGCGGGCCACAGTCTTTTTCACGGGACCCATGGCTCCCGCAACCATGGCTGCGAGGCCGACCATGACCACCATCACGATGATGAGTTCAAAGAGGGAGAACCCTCTCTGGGTGGATTTGGATGGGTGTAGTATCATAGGGTTTTGTTCCTTGGTGGGAGGTTGAGCGCAATCACCCAATATTGTCGTTCAGACCGGTGATGACGCTGATGAGCGGTTGGAACAGTGCGAGAACGATGGTGCCGACCACCACAGCCAGAAGCACGATCATGATCGGCTCCAACAGGGAGGTCAAACTGGCCACTGCCGTGTCCACTTCATCGTCATACACATCCGCGATTTTCAAAAGCATGTCCGGGAGCTGACCGGTCTCTTCACCCACTTCCACCATACTGGTGACCATGGGCGGGAAAACTTTGGAGGCGAGCATCGGGTTGACGATGGATTCCCCTTCACGCACCGCTTCGTGCACCTTGTCGATGGCGGAGGAAACCACCACATTCCCGGCCGTGTCCCGGGTGATATTCAAGGCTTGGAGGATGGGCACACCACTGCTGACCAGGGTGCCCAGGGTTCGTGAGAAACGTGCGATGGCGGAGCGGCGCTGCACCGCACCAAACACCGGCATCACGAGCGCAATCTGGTCAAGCATACGCCGGCCAGGTTTGGTGGCTTGAAGCACCTTGAAGCCCAGAAACAAGGCCACAAAGCCACCAATGATCAGGAGCAGGTTGTCCTGCACAATGTCACTGGCATTGACCACGAACTGAGTCAGTGGCGGCAAAGACTTGCCACCCAGCATGTCGGTAAAGATTTCCTGGAACTTGGGAACAATGACCGCCAAGAGGAAGATCATGATGGCCAGGGCGATGACCATAACCACGATCGGGTAGACCATGGCGGCAACGATCTTGTTCTTCAGCTTCTGAGCCTTTTCCTGATACTCGGCAAGACGGTTGAGGACGACTTCCAAGACACCGCCCAGCTCACCGGCTTTCACCATGTTCACATAGAGCTTGTTAAAGATCCGGGGGTGCTGGCCCAGGCTCTCCGAGAAGGTTGAGCCAGTTTGCACACTGTCCGCCAAGGTATTGATGGTGCTGCGCATCACCTTGTTCTTCTCCTGGTTGCCCAACACCGTCAGTCCTTTGAGAAGAGGGAGACCCGCATCGACCAGCGTCGCCAGCTGGCGTGTAAAGAGCATGAGTGTCTTGTTGCCGACGGAACCCTTTACCCTGCGGGAGGATTGGGCGCGCTTCTTCTGGCTTTGGCGGCCTTCTTCTTGGCTCCCGTGGCAACTGCGCCTTTCCCCTGCACACCAACTTTGGTGGGGTAAAGCCCGTTGCGTCGCAATTGGGTGTAGGCATCCGCTTCGTTCGCGGCCGCGATGGTGCCAGTGGTTTCCTGCCCCTTGGCATCCAGAGCGATATATTCAAAATTGGGCATGATGGCTTGGTGAGGGGTTAGTCGGTGTGTTTACAATGAAAATACAAAATTGAAAAGCTCTTTTCCGAGAGTGTAGAGATTCGCGAAAACCTTGTCGATGTTGAAGTCAAAAACTTCCCACCGGCAAAAAGGCACCCTGCCTCGTGAAAATCACGAGGTTATCGAGGAGCCCCGGTAGAGCGTTGGGTTAGGTATACTTGAGCACCTCTTCAATGGTGGTGACTCCATCATAGATAGCGCGCAAGCCGTCTTCACGAAGGGTCTTCATACCCAATTCCCGGGCCTTCTGTTTCAGCACCACGGTGCCCACCCGTTGGGTCACGAGTTCCCGGAGCGGATCGGTCATATCCAAGAGCTCAAACAGGCCCTGGCGACCTTTGTATCCGGTATCGTTACAGACGTCACATCCGGCGCCGGTGTAGAATTGCTTATCGCCAATGTCCGCATGCGTCAGATTGAGCTTCTTGAGGAGCGACTCACTGGGTTGATAGGGAACCCGGCAGCTTGAACAGATGG
>JBHIXE010000426.1:0-4754 GCA_041984905.1 Verrucomicrobiales bacterium
AGGTAATGCGCCGCGGAATTCCTCGGAAGAAAATACGCCGGTACAAGAGACCGCCATTCGTCCATGACCGCCTCATCCTGACGATAAACGACGGGAGAGAACAGCCACTCCATGAGCGAGCCATTGGCTTTGCGGAACAAGGCGAGAGCCTTGCGCAAATCCCAACCCGTCACGTCGAGCAGGTCTGCGTCCACACCGTAGTTCAAGGTCTCGGTGGGGTCGTAGATCCCCAGATACTGTTCCTGGGGCCAGACGTAGATGAAACGTACGTCGTAGTCGCTCTCGGCCGAAGCAAAGCCCCAGGCGCGGCTCCCGGATTCGCAGGCATAGACGATCCGGAACCCATGTTCGGCTTCGCGCTGGGCTAGAAGTTGGAGGATGGAGTCCCTCATAGCAGTGGTAAGTGGACCAGGTAAGACTGGCATTCGGCCCAACGCATTCACCCCCAGAGGAATTGGGCTCTCCCCCCCAACCGAGCGTTTCGGTCTTCAATAGGTCTCAGCTGACGCTCAGCGCTTCCTTCAGCACTGGCTTCATCGCTTCGGCCTGACGCAGGAAGCCCAAGTCATTGGGATGAGATCCATCCGTGGTGCCTTCATCATCGTGGCCCAACAGATCCGCGCCTTCGATATAGAACAGCTTCTTCATCCCCGCCGCGGTGAGGTTGTCATATGCCTGGCGCAACGCGGCGCGACTCGTCTCGTGCCGTTCCCGATGACCCGCCTTGATCCAGCTATAGCCATAGGTGCGATCTTCCACCAGCACGATCGGCGTCTCCGGCTTAGCCTCGCGCAAGCGCCGTACCAAAGGCTCCGTATTCGCTGCCACCGTGGGCGCGGTGATATTGGGAAGGCAGTCGATCACATAGATGCTGGGGTCCAACTCCACCATGAGATCCGCCACCTCCATCTCCATCCGGCCATTTCCAGAGAAGCCCAGATTCATGACGGAGCGTTCCAAGTGACGGCCCAGGATCGCCGGATGACACATGCCCGGTCGAGACGCACTGGCGCCATGCGTGATGGAGGTGCCGTAAAAGACGATCGGCTTCTCCCGTGCTGCAAGCGGCTCAAACCTGGCCCCCGGCGCTACGCCAAACTCAACCTTATCCACTCCATTATAGAGGGGGAAATAGACCATGAACTCGCGTTCCCCGGCGTCCAGCCCATCCGCCAGTTTCTCTTCCGCGGTTTGCTTGGCTGGCTTGGTGACGTTCACCCAGCGCAGCTTTCCCTCTCCGTCCCGGGCATAGAGATCAAACCCGCTAACACCCATGGCTGGCATGTTCACCTTCCCCAGAGTGGCACTCAGGAGCGAGTAGCGAATGTGAATGGTGGTCGCGTCCGTCCGAAACCGTACGACCATTCCCGTGCTGTGACGGCTCAAGTTCCACACGGCGTCCCGCACCGTCTTCTCCGCCTTTGCCGGTAGCCGGTCGTAGAATCGCAATCGCTCCTGATCCTGCCACCCTCGCCCTTCGATCGGCATGGTCTCGGCATTCGTCCAGGAGATCGCCTCTGCGGCGGGGGTGTCCTGAGCCTGAGCCAGTTGCCAGCCGCTTCCGGCGAAAGCGGTGGAGCTAGTGAGGGTGAATTGCAGGAATTGACGGCGGGTATTCATTCGAGGGTTGGTTCGAGGAATCGAGTTGAGGGTGAAGCAGGCAGCATGAACAAGGCAATCGGTCGGGGCAACGCCTTTTTCACCGCGTTGAGTGCATCGTATCGCCCCGACCATCGTTCGGCCCGGGTATCCGTGAGACCGAAGCCCTTGCGAGAGGAAACCGTAAGACTCGGGCCGTGGCGTCCGTGTCCAAGTCAACCACGTCTTCCACATGCTCACCATACACGGACAGCGCGCCACGACATGCGATGGCTTGCCCCGGCGCAGCTTTGTTAAAGCCGGAATGCTATCTGCCGCTGGATTGACCCTGCCTCAGCTCCTTCAAGCAGAACAAGAAGCCGGAATCGGATCCTCACAAAAGGCCGTGATCAATATCCACCTGGATGGCGGTCCGCCCCAGATGGATATGATCGATCCCAAGCCGGATGCGCCTGCCGAATTGCGGGGCGAGTTTAGCTCGATTCCCACGACCCTGCCTGGTGTGCATGTGAGTGAGCTCATGCCGAAGACTGCCAGCATCGCGCACAAGCTCATCTTTCTGCGCTCCCTGGTGGGTTCGGTGGGGCGGCATGATGCGTTTCAGTGCCAGACCGGTTTCAGCGCCAAAGATCTCAGTGGAATCGGCGGTCGTCCATCCATGGGTTCGGTGGTGAGCAAGCTCCTGGGTTCTCCTGAGGATCCCTCTCCTGCCTTTGTAGATATCATGCAGGGGCGCCCCCTGGTTCGGGATAGCGCCAGACCCGGCTTCCTCGGCCCGGCCTACAAACCTTTCCGCCCGGATATCTCCGACGACTTTCCCCGCGAGCTGGAAGCCGGTATGAAAGGGGAATTGGAACGCCTGGGTAGCCGGGCGCAGCGAGCCCCTCTCACGCTCTCCGAAGGCCTTTCTATCGGTCGACTGGAGGACCGCCTCGGTCTTTTGCAAGGTCTGGATAGCCTGCGACGAAGTGTGGATGCGGACGGTTCCATGCACGCAATGGATCAGTTTACTCAACAGGCGGTGCGCATCCTGACCTCTGGCAAACTCGCCGAAGCCCTGGATCTGGAGAAGGAAGACCCTCAGGTTCTGGCGCGTTACACCCCGCCCATTTTGGACAATCCCGACCGTTTCTACACGGCGGAAGGACCGCAGGCAGCGCGGAAGCTGTTGCTGGCTCGGCGCCTTGTGGAGGCCGGAGTGCGGGTGGTCAGTGTGTCCATCAGTGACTTTGATACCCACTCCGCCAATTTCCCGCGCATGCGAGACCTTGTCCCCATCGTGGACCACGCCTTGCATGCCCTCATCACGGATCTGGACGAGCGTGGCATGCTGAATGACGTCAGCATCGTTGCCTGGGGCGAGTTTGGTCGCACCCCTAAGATCAACAGCAAGGGTGGCCGGGATCACTGGCCCAAAGTGGGCATGGGCATTCTGGCCGGCGGCGGCATGCAGGCGGGCCAAGTTATCGGCGCTACGGACAGAATTGCTGGCGAGGCGACGACCCGCCCCATCAGCTATCAGGACGTGATGGCCACGCTGTACCATAACCTGGGGATCGATCCCCGCACCGCCCAAGTCATCGATACCACCGGTCGGCCGCAATTCCTGGTGGGCGATGGCAAGGTGATTCAGGAAGTGGTCTGACGCTCAAGGAAGAAGTCTGAGGCTGTTTCAGGGGAGATGTCGCCGCATTCTCAAATACTCTGCTATCCTTCATCGGCGAATGATGATGGTCCCCCCCTATTCGCCTGTATCCAGAAGAGTGATCGTGGTCTTCACGTTCACCGAGTCGCCGTTGCGTTCAGGATTGCTGTCCCAGGCATGAGCTTTCTCGACATCCTGCAGAGCCTGGGTCACGTCAACGCGATAAGCCTTGAATGGCATCGCCGCATTGAAAGGATCCTCCGCAAGCAGTCTTACGACGACGGTGCCAGGCGCGCTTGCTTCCTTCTCAGCTGAAATCACCCTGAAGTAGGTTCCCAAGTGAAAGTTGGCGTAGGTGCTGCCGACTTCCCCCACCTTGTGAACGGACAAATACACATCCTTTGTGGGAGAAGCATCGGTCGCGCCACCTCCATCGAAGACCATCACTTTCAACTCCTTCGAGACCCAGAAACACTGGGTGAGTTGAGCCATGTTCCTCGATCGCTTTGCTTGGTCTAGCCCACTCGGAATCTCCCTGGCTACCAATTGGGCAGGAAGGAAGACCGTGACTCCAACACAAGCCATCAAGGCAAGCCCAACTTGAAGGATAGAATTATTCACCACACAGCATAAGGTTGATCTCCCAGCCTTCCCCATCAACTCACGGTCCAGGCATGTCAAAGGGGTAGTAAAGAAGTTTCCATATCCTTCCCTTGGGATCGATCCGCGCTTCAATCATCCGATAGTCATCGGTCTCTTTGGCTTCTGTCTCAAACCTTCCGTTTTCTCCGGCAGACACAATCCACGATTCTGTAATACTGAATGGCGTCCCCCAGGGATCCACCACTTCACCCCGGTCGTTGAAGGTAAACAATTCCGGACTCAGATACTCGCGCTGCGAGGAATTCTCTCCCAACATGGCGCTCACAAATTCTCGATTCTTTTCAGGAGGAAACTGCCCCTCATCCTCTCGAAAAGCACTTGCTGCCGCACAGAGCAGGTAGAGTTGCTCAACCACCTCCGCGTTCTTGGGTCTGCCATGATGCATCCAATCCCAAAACTCGATCATCCGGCAGGACAAATGGCCAATCGCCAGACATACAAGAGCCACCACTGTGACTCCTATCTTCGCCTTCTTACTCGCAAAGATTGGACTAGCTGACTTCCGGCCGCTTTGTGGTTCTACGTCAAGTCGAATAGATCTAAATCGCATGGTGGTGAATGTCAGGGGTGTTCAATCTCACGTCTATAGCCCAGCAAGCTAAATAGTGGACCACAACCTCCTGCGCCATAGTTCAACTAACCACATCCATGACGAAGGAACCACTGATCGGAATACTTCCCGGTTCCGCGACCTATATAAACTGCTCCCATATCACCCCAGTAGAATCCAATCTCGTGCATCGAAGCCAGTTGAAAGACTAATTGAGGTTGGGCCGGATTAGGAATATTCTCATCGAAATAGCTAAATCCATGTGTTTTGATCTGCTCGGGATCGGGCCGGGTGTCT
>JBHIXE010000427.1:0-4738 GCA_041984905.1 Verrucomicrobiales bacterium
CTGTCGCACTGTCGCACTGTCGCACTGTCGCACTGTCGCACTGTCGCACTGAATCCCTCCCAAAGGGTTGCAACACCCTCGACACCCGCGTATCTACTCTGTTCTCCCACATGCAGTTGCGCGTCATCCATACCACGAAGTACACCTACAGCATGGTGGCGCGTGCCAATGCCAATGAGCTGCGCTTGCTGCCCGAAGAGAACTACCGGCAACGGCCGGGCACGGCATCGATCTCGGTGAGTCCTCAGCCGGATACCGAGATCGAGACGACTCGGGACCTCTTTGGAAATCTGGTGCAAACCTTCGAGATCGAGGGGCCGCATGGGGAGCTTTGGATCCAGTCCGAGTCCGTCACGGAAACGCTGGACTGTGCGCACCTGCATCAGAAAGCGATGGAGGTGCCGCTCCAGGATGCCCTGGATGTCGAGCAGCTCGACGTGTCGGTGCACCAGTTCCTGACGGACTCGACCTTTGTCCAGAAGGATCCAGCGACCTGGCGGGAAGCGCTCGATGTGAAGAGCGAGTGTGCGCCGACCTATGGCGCCTTAGTGGAAGGTCTCAGCGAATACATCTTCAAGTCTTGCAAGTACGAGGACAAGGCCATCCACACGATGACGACGGCCAGTGAAGTGCAGCGCTGCAAGGCCGGTACCTGCCAGGATTTCTCCCACCTGCTGGTGGGGTATTGCCGGGCTCTGGGGATGCCGGCTCGTTACATCAGCGGTTACCTCTTTGATCCGGGCCTGGAAGGAGGGCATCCGGACTATGTTGGCGCTGAGATTTCCCATGCTTGGGTGGAGGTTTTCGTCCCAGGTCTGGAATGGGTCGGCATTGATCCCACCAACAATATGTGGATTGACGAGCATTATGTCTCCGTGGCCTTTGGCCGGGATTATCATGATGTTGCGCCCATCCGCGGCAGTCTGCAGGGTGGGGGCAAGAAGCGGACGCTGGAGGTGGCCGTGCAAGTCAGAGCGGTGTGATCCTGGAAACCGACAGATTGGTTCTGCGCGAGTTGACGATGGAGGACCTGGACGCGCTTCAGGCCTGGCAATCGGATGCTCGCACCATGCGCTTTTATCCAGCCCTCATGACGCGGGAGGACACGCAGGACTGGATCGAGCGAACTTTGGGGAGCTATGCACGGAACGGCTTTGGCCTGTGGGCGGCAGTGCTCAAGGAGAGCGGGGAAGTGATTGGAAACATCGGCATCACGCTGCAGCTGGTCGATGGCGAGCCGACGCCGGAGATTGGCTATCAGCTTCACAAAGATCACTGGGGCAAAGGTCTGGCTACCGAAGCGGCTCTAGGCTGCAAGGATTACGGGTTCATCCAGTTGGATTTCCCACGGTTGATCTCGTGGATGGCGCCGGACAACTGGCCGTCACGCCGTGTTGCGGAACGGGTGGGGATGACCTTTTGGAAGGAAGCGACCAGCCCCAAGACTGGCATGAAGCATGTCGTCTACGTTATCGATCGAGGCGACTCGTCAATGTAGCGGAATCCGTGAGGATTTCGATCGGCACCCTGGTTCGCCCGATCTGAGAGTCGAAATCCTCACGGATTCCGCTACTACCTACTACTCGTCTCCCGCTAGAATGTAATCCGCGATGATGCGCAGTTTCTCCTCACCCAGGAAGTTGAACGACGGCATGGGTGGTAGTTCCGGATTCTTGTTTTCGGGATTCATCGCCCACTTCACGATGCCGTCCGGATTGTTGGCGTAACGCTGCCGAATCTCGGCGAAAGGCGGGCCAACGACCTTTTGGGTGGGATGATGGCAGGCAGCACAAGCCTGCATCAGGGCTGCAGGACTGAAGTCATCAACTGCCGTCAAGGCCTCACCACCAAGCGAGGTTTTCTGGATCGGTTCGTAACCGGGAAACTCCGTGTAGGGTTTGCCCAATTGGTGCAGGGTTGCGAAGAGTTCCAGCCGTGGATCGTTGGCGCAGTGGAGATGCAGCTGATGCACCGGTTGCAACTGAGGGATCTCCAGGAAGAGCTGCCGGCCATCGCCAACTCGATGCACGGAGCGTATCTGGAGCGGATCGTGACCTGGGGTCTCAGGCTGCTTCACGGAATACTCCGCGGAGCCATAGCCCGGTCCGTAGAGATAGTTCCACTGTTGGGCGAACCATTTGTCCTTGTCCGTCAGAGCTTCCGAGGGTTGCTCAGCAAAGGTGAGGAGGATCCCGTTGTCCCGCGTCTCAAAGGCGATGGGATAGGGATAACTTCCACCCGTGAAGCGAACCCGTTGCAGGCATCCGTCCTGAGTGCCGTAGTTCCCCCAACCCTGAGCGCCGGCGACATAGAGTTGCCCATCGTACGGGGAGAATCGTCCACGATGCACGCCGGAGAGGAAGGAGCCGGGAATCTGAATCGCCGCGGCCTGGGATTCCCCGTCTGGAAACACTTCCCGCAGAACCAGGAACGCTTTGGCAAACCCGCCAGAGTAGTGGACCCACTGGCCCTGGACTGGCCCCCAGCGATCGCTCTCGATATAGGTCTGACCGCCGCTCGAGTTGTCGACGCCACGAGGCAGGTAGAGCATGGGCGGAACGTAGCCGCGCGGGCCAGCTTTGGGGCCGCCTGCACCGTAGTGACCGCCAAGGCTCGCATCGCAGATGGCGCTGGCGGGAGTCCAGGTCCCTTCCTGAACGCTGGTGAGAACAACGCTGCCGTCCGGACTGATGCCGAGGCCATTGGGATTGCGAAAGCCCGTGGCCAGCACATCCAGGTTCTTGCCGTCAGGTGAAACGCGGCAGATTCCCTGGTTGCCGGAGGCAAAGAACCAGCGGCCCTGATTGTCACGTTGGAGACCGGTGATGAAATCGTGGCCTCCCTTTGACGTTTCATGGACGTTGGAGACGCACTCGTAGAAGTCGGCCTCGTCATCGCCATTGAGATCGTGCAGCGCGAGAAGGGCATCCCGGCACATCACATGAATGACGCCGTCGACCACCTTAAGTCCGAGGGGCTGATAGAGACCGCCCGCGAATCGCTTCCAGGTCAGCTGTTGCAGGCCTTCGCCGGAGACATCGCAGATCCAGACATCGCCGTGAATGTTGCAGATGGCGATGCGGTTCTCTGCCAGGAAATCGACTCCCGCGGAGAAGAAGAGCACGTTCCAGGGATTGTCATAGGGAAGCGTCAGGGTATCGATGGCATAAGGCTGTTCTTTGCCGAGCTCGCCCGTTGTCCGAGGTCGCTCTGGCCAGACGGGCTTGCCGGGTCCCGGAATCTTCGTGAGCACGTTTTCCACGACTTTGCCATCCTTCACCACAGCGTGGCGGTAACGGGTTTGCCCAGCGTCCTCGTAGGCAAAGTAGACTTCATCGCCGACTCGGTAGAGCCCAAGGTAGCTCGCATCCGAACCGGCCTCTGGAGCAGATTCCAAGTCCACCTTTTTGCTGGGGCCGGGAGGGATGCCATGCATGAATCCACGACGTACGTCGGACCACTCCACATGCTTCCCATTCCAGGCGTATTCAAAGCGGAGCGTATCCTCATTGAAGACAGCATGATAGCCATCGCCCAACTTGAGGCTGACAGCTCGTGGGATGGTCAATCCGCCGCCCTTGAATACGCCACTCACCATGGAGCCGTGATCCATGTCGCGGACGCGGCCGTCCTTCCAGGTTTCGTCGTCGTTCTGGTTCCCCCAATGCCCGGTGCCCGCGCCATCGAGGCCGGGAAACTCCGGGAGAATCTCCGGCAAATCTTCCCACTTCTGCTTCCCATAGAAGAGCGCCTGCTTGGCGTAGTAATCGTATTCGCGGTCCCGATTGACATAGGCCTTCCAAAAGGGATTGGCCTCCGGTTCGATTGGGGCACGGTCGAAGGTCTTCATCGGTGAAACGGTCTTGTCGGAGGAGGAGACCACCTCTGAGTACACCCAGTATCCAATCTGGGCGTTTCGTTCCTGGGGCAATGCCTTGGTCGTATCCGCCACCAGATCATCGTGAATCCCGGACCGGATGGAGACCTCGCCCAATTCACCACGGAGACCGATGTGGCCTTCGACGAGTCGGGCCAGGGCCAGATCGCCCGGGAGAACTCGCGTCAGTGGCTTGCGACGGATTGCTTCTTCGGCAACTTGCCTGCCATCGACGTAGAGCCGCACTCGGTCTTCCTCGTACTGAATGCCTAGAGTATGCCACTTGTTATCGGTGATCACCGCTTCGCTACGTACGTGATCCGGCCGTGCGCCAGGGAGATAGGCGGTGAAGGTGCCGTCGCCATTCATGGAGAAAAGCTCCCAGTGATTCATGGACGCCTTGGTATCGCTGGCGACAAGGATGTTGTAGCCCTTGGCATCGGACAATCGTGCCCGGCACTCCACAGTGATCGGTGGAGAGCGCCAGGCATTTGAGAAGGTCTTGCCGGTCCTAACAACACTCGGCCGGCGAATTCTTCACACGGGACCAATCGGAACGGCGTCAGTTCTGAAAGTCATGACAAATTATCTTGCAACGGTGAATCTCTGTTCTCTCGCGGAAGCGTTGACGGTTGCCAAGAAGGCGGGAATGGATCTCAATACGACCTATGAGGCAATTCGGATATCGTCCGGGAACTCATTTGTCCATGAAACAGAGTCGCAGGTCATCTTGAACGGTAGCCGGGACATTAGCTTCACAATGGACCTTGTTATCAAGGATGTTGGGCTCTTTGATGAAATAGCCAAAGAGTGTGCGTTTGTGGCCGGCTTTGATCCGCTTGCGGCTCCAGTGGATTTCGG
>JBHIXE010000428.1:0-4730 GCA_041984905.1 Verrucomicrobiales bacterium
GACCACGCCCTTGGCCGTGAGCGGGGTCGTGATCGCTTTGACCGGTTCTCGGCCGCCATTGCAGAGGGCGGACCCGATTGGCGGAGTCGCGTCCACCTTGAAGACAGCCAACCGGAGTTCCTCACCGTTTACCGCGATTACCAGCGAGAGCCAAACCAGGCTCGTCCGCAGAATCGCTCTGAGGCTGTCGGCCATCAGGCAAAGATCTCCTTCACCACGGTTCCGCCTTCCGGTCCCGTCAACCGGTGCAAGCGACCGGCATGATGGAAGGTCAGGTCATTGGCAGGCAAGCCCATGAGGTGGAGAATCGTCGCGTGCAGATCCCGGAAGTGAACCTTTCCTTCGACAGCCCGTGCGCCCTTCTCGTCCGTGCTGCCGTGGACGAAGCCGCCTTTCACCCCTCCGCCAGCCATCCAGAAGGTGAAGCCATTGGCATTGTGCCCCGTCTCGTCCTTGCCGTCTTCCGGGGTCAAGCCTGGGCGGCCGAACTCACCACCCCAGACCACTAATGTGTCCTCCAGCATGCCTCGCTGATCCAGATCCTCCAGCAAGGCGGCAATGGGAGCGTCCGTGACCTGGCAATTGGCTTCGAGGTCCCTCCGGTGATTCTTGTGCTGATCCCAGCTCCCGTGATTGACCTCAATGAATCGCACCCCAGCCTCTGCAAAACGCCGAGCCAGGAGACATTGCCGTCCAAAGTCGGACACGCGGCAGGTCCCGACAGGATCCTTCTGCTGCCCCACGCGATAGCGTTCCAAGGTCGCCTTGGATTCCTTGCTGATGTCCAACAGCTCTGGAGCGGTCATCTGCATACGGAACCCGAGTTCCATGGACTGGATCACACCATCCAGGTGCGCATCTTCCTGACGCTGTGCCAGGTGCGCCCGGTTCTGCGCCTGCACGAAGTCCAGTTGGGCTCGCTTGCTGGCCAGCGAGAGGTGATCGCCCGTCACGTTGGCAATGGTGGCGTGGGACATGTCTTCCCCATTCACGCCAATGGGTGTGCCGGTATAGATCGATGGGAGGAAGGAACTGGAGTAGGCCGAGGGCCGGGAGGTATTGAGGCTGATGAAGCCTGGCAGGTTCTGGTTCTCCGTGCCAAGACCGTAGCTCACCCAGGAACCCATGCTGGGCCGTTCCCGAAGCCGGTCGCCCGTATGCAGTTGCAGGAAGGACTGCGCATGAATCCCGGTATCCGCATACATGCCGTTCAAGAGGCAAAGCTTGTCAGCGTGCTTCGCGGTTTCCGGCATCAGCTCAGAGATCCACAACCCGCTCTCTCCGTGCTGGCTGAAATTGAAGACGGATCCCGGGTGCTTCTTGTTCCCCGTCTGCGGCTTGTAATCGAAGGTATCCAACTGGGCCGGTCCGCCGCTCATGCAGAGGAAAATGACGCGCTTGGCTCGAGGTGAATGCAGGGCCGGTCGATTCGCGAGACTTCCGTGAGCCAATCCCGACAAAGCCAGATAACCAAACCCGCAGGAAGCGGTTTGGAGCATTTTTCGGCGTGAGACTTCAAACATGGTGGTAGCAGCAGTGGATCAGTCGATATAACGGAACTCGTTGGTAGAGAGCAAGGCCTGACACAGACTCGCCCAGGCGTCCTTTTCTGAACCTCGCTCCGCAAAGGTCAGGTTCACCAGGCTAAGGGCACCGGAGATCTCCCCTTCGGCGGGATCGCGGCTCAGGGCATGGCGATAGACAAACTTGATTCGCTCCTCCGCATCGCTGGCATGCCCGATGACCCGCTCCGCAAAGTGATCCGCCTGTTCGACCACAAAGGGACTGTTCAGCAGGAACAGCGCTTGGCCAGGTACGGTGCTGACCTCTCGTTTGCCTTTCACCTTGGTGAAGTCCGGCAGATCGAATCCCGCCAGATCCGGCGGTGGCGAATTGCGGAGATAACAGAGGTAGACGCTCCGGTGATTGTCCGGTTCATGGAGGTTCCCCGCCAGATTCACCAGGATATCCCGGTGCCGGATGATGGAGCCATCTCCCGGCTCGGTAATCAGCTGACCGCTTGCTTGAAGGACACTGTCCCGCAAGGTCTCCGCATCCAGGCGACGCCGCTCATGGCGGGTGAGCCAGAGGTTCTCGGGATCTGCTGCCAGCAGCTCCGCATCCGCCAGGCTACTCAACTGGTAGGTACGGCTCAGGACGATGGTCCGGATCATCTCCTTGATGGACCAGTCCTTCTCTTCCACAAACCGGGTCGCCAAATGATCCAGCAAGTCCGGATGAGTGGGTCGATCCCCATAGACGCCGAAGTCGTCTGGCGTCGCGACGATTCCCGTCCCGAAGAGATGCTGCCAGATGCGGTTCACCATGACTCGGGAGGTCTGGGGATGGCTCCCGCTGGTGAGCCATTGGGCCAGCTCCAGGCGGCCGCTCTGCTTGGGATTGACGCTGGGAACCACCTCGGTTTCACAAGCGGTCACAAAACCGCGAGGCACGCTTTCGCCCAGCTTCTTGGCATCGCCCTTCTGATTGATCTGAGCATCGGCGATCTTCTCCCCTTTCTGGTCCTTCACCCCCATGGCGAGTGGAGTTCCAGGTTCCCACTTGGACTTGGGGATCTCCTTGGGCTTGCCCGTGTTCGATTCCTTCAGGATCACCGTCTCCACGAATCCTTCCGGCGGGAGAACCTTGGGGGCAGCCTCCAAGACAAAAAGATCCGTTGGCGGAGCCGTCAGCTTCTCGTTGCCCGCCAGTCCCCACATGGTCTGAGAACTCGTGAAGATCCCCGCCAGCGCATAGTAATCCTTGGTGGGAATGGGATCGGTCTTGTGATCGTGACAACGGGCACAGGCCACGCTAATGCCCATGATGCCGGAACCGATCATGTCGATCTGGTCCGCCACCACATCCATATCAAAGTTGTTGTTCATCGCCTTGGCCGGCTTGGCCGAGAGCGCGAGAAATCCCGTGGCAATGCGATTTCGGTCCCGTTCTTCAGCGGACTCCGCCTTCAAGAGATCACCTGCTATCTGCTCCGTCAGGAATTGATCGTAGGGAATGTCCGCATTGAGCGCCTCGATCACGTAGTCCCGGTAGCGCCAGGCATGGGGAAAGGTCGGGTTCCGGCTCAAGCCATCATTCCCGTTTGACTCCGCATACCTCGCCACATCCAGCCAATGCCGGCCCCAGCGCTCGCCAAAATGTGGGGACGCAAGCAGTTGATCCACCCACTTGGCGAGAGCGGCCTCTCGGTCCTTCCTGAAATCCGCCTTGAACTCCCGCACATCTTCGAGGCGCGGCGGCAATCCCCATAGATCCACATACAAGCGGCGAATCAGCATCTCGGGCGTCGCATCCTGAGTCGGTCTCAGCCCCATTTCCTCCATGCGCGCGAGGACAAACCGGTCCAAATCATCCCGGCTCCACTGAGGGTCCGCGACGTCTGGAGGCGTGGGATTCATTACTGGCTCATAGGACCACAATGCACCTTCCTCATAGGCCTTCCCGGCGACTTCCTTGACCTCACCGCTCCGAGGATCGGGAGCTCCCATCTCCACCCACCGCACGAAATCCTGAATCACCGCTTCTCCCAACGGATCCTCTGGAGGCATCTCCAGATCATGTTCCCAGCGCAACGCCTGCACCAGGATGCTGGCCTCCGGATCTCCCGCCACAATGGCAGGTCCGGACTCGCCTCCCTGCAGCAAACCGGCTCGTTGGTCCAGCAGCAGTTTGCCTCCCAATTTCTCCGACTCGGCAGAGTGACATTCGTAGCATTGCTCCACCAACACGGGGCGGATCTTGGTCTCGAAAAATGCGCGTCCCGCAGCGCTCGAAGACTCCGCTGCAAAGGCGGTGCCGAGGCCGCTCAGGAGCAGCAGGAGACACGGGAAAGAGGATTTCATGGCCGACGCGGATCCCTGCCCGTCAGGGATTTACCCATCACACGCGCGCGGACGCGGGAAACTTGCAAGGATCGTTTCACTTTCGAGCTCAACTGCTGTTTTCAGGAGCGAAGTTGAACAAATGCGGGTTCCCACCGAAGCTGAATCCAGCATGAGCAGTTTTACCCTGTTCGACGTCCTCATCCTCGTGATCGTGGCGGTACACCTCACCCTGGAATTCCAGGTCTGGGGCCGGCGCCAGATTGATGTCTTCGAGAAATACCGCAAGGCGGACACGGATCCGATGAAGGCGGCCAAGTGGGCCTACTACTGCAAAGCGCTCTGGCTCATTGCCCTGATCCTCCTCCAATACTTCGGCCTGGGATTCCGGGAGTCGCTCGTCTACTCCTTCACCCTCTATGCCGTGCTCCTGCAGATCCTTCTGCCCTTCAAGATCTACAACCTGCTCAACCTGGTGTTTGCGCTTGGTTGTCTGGGATTCCTGCTTCTGAAGGGTTCGATCTGAGGTCTTCTCCTGAGAACTGCAGGATTCCGGCTGCCCTCGCGGGTCGTGCCCAAGTTCGAAAAGACGAAAATGGCCCGGAGATGATTCCACCTCCAGGCCAGGGATCTACTACTGCTGATTACTTCGTCGATGGTGTATTGCAGTTCCTTTCAGGATTTTTTGGCTTTAGATCAATTCGAGCCGCTCACGAACACTGAAGAGTAGGCTGGCTTGCAACTGTGCGGGACGAGACTCCACCCGGTGATGTTGGATAGAACCATTCTCCAGGCCGGAGGCCTCCACGTTCGTCAGCCGGTGATAAGCGAGGCACGGGCCTGCCTTCACGACGCTTTCCAGGGCCCCGCTTGGGACCGTCGAGGCGA
>JBHIXE010000429.1:0-4421 GCA_041984905.1 Verrucomicrobiales bacterium
AAAATCTCGTCCAGTCCCTTGGGCATCGGATTGAGGTGACGCAGGTGCATCGCAGCAACCCGCCGGCCTTCAGCTCTCAGGCGATTGACGGCCTCACGAATCGGCCCCCAGGTGGATCCCCAGCCGACCACCAGGGTTTCGCCGCTTTCTTCGCCATACACTTCCGGAGTCTCGAGTTCGTCCTCAAGTTGGCGCAGCTTGTTCCGGCGACGCGCATTCATCTTGGCGTGCAGTTCCGGACTCGCGGTTGGGTGTCCCCATTCATCGTGCTCCAACCCTGTCACCACAGGGTATTTACCCTCCTCCAGGGGCGTGCCGGGAGGCGCGTGCCTGGTGAGCTTGTCGAGAGGATAGGGTTTGAAATCCGCAGGCGGAGGAGTGAGGTCGAGCACCGGATCCTGCACCAGCGTCTTCAAGTCAGGCATCTCAAAGGCCTCAATCCGGGTGGCGATGGCCTGATCACTAAGGATGATCACGGGGACACTGTACTTCTTGGCAATGCGAGCCGCTTCCACGGCCACATAGAAGCAATCCTCCACATCCTTGGGAGCCAATACCACCCGCGGGGTATCGCCATGGCTGCCATAGATGGCCTGCATCAGGTCACTCTGTTCCACACTCGTGGGAAGACCCGTAGAGGGGCCGCCCCGCTGGACATTGATCACGATCAGGGGAAGCTCGGCCATGGTTCCCCATCCCAGAGCTTCCATCTTGAGAGACAACCCTGGACCGGAACTGCCCGTGACGGAAAGGTGCCCGGCATAGGCAGCGCCAAGAGCAATCGAGACGGCGGCCAGTTCATCTTCGGCCTGAATGAAGGAGCCACCATACTGGGGCAATTCCACCCGCAGCTGCTCCATGATGGGAGACCAGGGAGTGATGGGGTAACCCGCTCCAAAACGGACACCCGCAGCGATCAGCCCCAGAGTCAGCGCGGTATTGCCGTCCGTAGTCACCCGCTCCTGGTTGAGCGCTTCCCCGGGCTGCAAAGCATAGGCAATTTCCAGAACGTCACCCAGCGGATAGCTGAAGCCGGCATCAAATGCGAGCATGGCATTGCGCAGAATGCTCTCGTGCTTGCCCTTGAAGTTGCGCTCAATAATGGAAGTCAGCTTGGCGCGGTCCAGACTGAACACGCTGCAGAGCAACCCCATCGCGAACATGTTCTTGCCGCGGTCCTTGGCGGAACCGCCGATCGCTTCCACCGTGGCGCTCGTCATCGGCACACCCACGAAATGGAAGCGCTTGTCGTCCAAATTGGGCTCCACGAAGTCGGAGTCATACAAGCAAACCCCACCCTCGCGAAGCGACTCGATGTGGTTGTCGTAGCTATGCTGATAGAAAGCGACCAGGAAGTCCGCGCGGTCACCAGGGCTCAACACTTCTCCAGACCCTAACCGGACCTGAAAGATGGATGGACCACCAGAGATCGTGGATGGAATGGTCATGTAGGTGATGACTTCCTGATCAGCTCGCCCGGCCAGCTTGGCCAGCATGCCGCCAACCGTTTGAATGCCATCTTGGGAATCCCCGGCCAGTCGAATGACGGCATCGCGGATGTCTTCGGTTTTCAGCCCTTTACGACCACTGGGCTGGGCCACATCGGGGGACTCGACTTCGCTCATTTGAACGGAAAAGTTACAATATCTTGGTTGAACTCACCAATGTGAGAGGTGTTTTACTGCCCCAATCTTTAAGTCCCTGCAAGACTTCATTTCGAAGACCTTGCGATTGGGAGCGAGATCCGGGCAACTGGGGGTTGGAGAAAGTTGGACAATCCCTCTGAGGGATGATTCAAAAGTTATCGGGGCTTATTTAACGACTGAGGTCATCCTGATACAACAGCCGAAATCCGGCTTTGTGAAGGATAGATCGTCCAAAATCCGGATCTTCCAGGCAGAGCACCAGCGCAGCGTTGCCATTGGGACGGGAAAGCAGCGGATATCCGAAGTGAATGTTCATCTCCCCTTCCAAGAGCGTGGCCAGACATTGGGCCATTCCGTGCCCGGCGGCATCAAGCTCCACGGCCAGCATTCGCGTTTCGGAAAACGGGATCCCACGCTCCATGAACATGGTGCCTACCACTTCCGGATCGGTCAAAATGAGGCGCACCACCGTCGCGTCGACTGAATCGACCACGCTGAGGCCGATCACCTCCACTTTCAGATCATTGATGAACTTGACGATGGAGAGCAATGCTCCCACCCGGTTCTCCAGAAATACGGACAGCTGACAGACTGGAGTGCCCGGAATCTTGGTGGTGTCGTTTGAAGGACCCTGGGTTGCCACGGTATAGAGTGAGGAAAGAGAGCCAGATTACTCGACCGTCACACTCTTTGCAAGGTTCCGTGGCTTGTCCACATCACATCCGCGCGCCACGGCAAAATGATAAGCCAGAAGCTGGAGCGGAATCACCGTAAGCAAGGGGCTCAGCCACTGGTGAACCTCCGGAATGAAGATCACGTCATTGGCCACCCGGCTGATCTCTGAATTCCCCTCGGTGGCAATCGCAATCACCGGGCCCTTGCGAGCGCGAACCTCTTCAATGTTGGAGACG
This sequence comes from Verrucomicrobiales bacterium, assembly GCA_041984905.1. Classification (GTDB taxonomy): domain Bacteria; phylum Verrucomicrobiota; class Verrucomicrobiia; order Verrucomicrobiales; family DEV007; genus JBHIXE01. Next base: position 2,558 of record JBHIXE010000429.1, read on the forward strand.
TTCTTCTCGTAGATGTGATCATCTGGGGCAATGAAGACACTGGGCAGTTCCGGCTTCACCAGGGCGATGATCCCGTGCTTCAACTCGGCGCTGGCGTGTCCGGACGCGTAGATGTAGCTGATCTCCTTCATCTTCAGAGCCGCCTCCAGCGCGATGGGATAGTTGGCCTGGCGACCCAGGAAGAGCATCCCCTCTGACTCAATGTATTTGAGCGCGATCTCCTTGATCTGATCGCTGAGTTTGAGGATCTGGGTGACCTTTTCCGGAATCTGCTCGAGCTCATCGATGATCTCGCTGCCTTCAGACGGCCCCATGGTGCGCATCCGCCCCAGCCAGAGGCCCAACAAGGTCAAGATCGCCACCTGGGAGGTGAAACTCTTGGTCGCTGCGACGCCGATTTCCGGTCCCGCATGCAGATAGGAGCCGCCATCGCTTTCCCGGGCGATCGTGCTGGCCACCGAGTTGACGATTCCGAGCACGCGGTGCCCCTTGCGCTGCCCTTCCCGCAAGGCGGCGAGGGTATCCAGCGTTTCACCGGATTGGCTGATCACGAAAATGAGGGTGTTCTTGTCCAGCGGCAGATTGCGGTAGCGCATCTCACTGGCGATCTCGACTTCCGTGGGAATGTTGCTGAGTCCCTCGATCAGATACTCGCCCACCATGCCCGCGTGATGCGCCGTGCCGCAGCCAGCCAGGACGATGCGGTCGATATTCCGCAGATCCCGGGGCGTCATGTTCAGCCCGCCCAGCATTGCGGTGGAGTCTTCCTTGTAGAGCCGGCCTCTGTAGGCATTGGCGATGCTTTGCGGCTGCTCGAAGATTTCCTTGAGCATGAAGTGGGGATAATCCCCTTTCTCCGTGTCTTCCTTGGTGAATTCCACCTGCTGGACTTCAAACTTGGACTTCTGTCCGTCTCGCAGGGAATTGATCTGAAACTCGGAAGGCGTCAGGGCCACCAGATCGTAGTCCTTCAAGTAAATGGCGTCCTGAGTTCTCGCGACCAGGGCCGCAACGTCACTTGCCAGGAAGTTTTCGTTCTTGCCGAGTCCAACCACCAGCGGACTGCCCAACCGGGCGCCCACGACAAAATCTGGAATGTCGGCGTGCACCACGGCAATCCCATAGGTGCCCTTCACTTCGGATAGCGCCGACCGCAGCGCCTGAACGAGCCGGTCCTTGTCGCTGCCGTTCGACATCTTGTCGTAATAGCGGCCAATCAAGTGGGCCAGGACCTCTGTGTCCGTCTGGGATTTGAAGACATGCCCCAGCTTTTCAAGGGTATCGCGCAGGGATTGATAGTTCTCAATGACCCCATTGTGTACAAGTGCGAGTTTTCCACTTTGATCCAAGTGAGGGTGGGCGTTACCATCCGTTGGAGGCCCGTGTGTTGCCCAGCGTGTGTGACTAACCCCATACACCGCTGAGGGGAGGTCGCGCTCCAGTAGATTTTTAAGGTTATCTATTCTTCCGGAACACTTGCGTAAGTCGACTTCGCCATCCTTAATGACAGCCATACCCGCCGAGTCGTAACCACGATATTCCAAGCGCCTTAGCCCTTCCAACATGATGGGGGCTGCGCTTTCATGACCCACGTATCCGATGATTCCACACATTGTTGAGAAAGAGACCTGCGTTGTAGAAGTTGGCGAAGAAATACCCCAGATCCGATCCTTCGGATCCCCTAGAATTTAAATTATACGATAATTTCTATAAGAATCCACCACTGACCACGAGATGGACCAAAACAGTCTGCATAAAATCCAAAGCCGTACCTTGTGCATCATCATGGGGGGAGGCGCTGGATCCCGCTTGTTCCCGCTAACCAAGGATCGTTCAAAACCCGCGGTGCCTCTAGGCGGAAAAT
>JBHIXE010000429.1:4431-4728 GCA_041984905.1 Verrucomicrobiales bacterium
TTGGTGGATATCCCGATCAGCAACTGCCTTAATTCCGGCCTGTTTCAAGTGTATGTTTTGACGCAATTCAACAGCGTCTCTCTCCATCGCCACATCAATTCCGCCTACCGGTTTGATCACTTCCGCAAGAACTTCGTGGAAATCCTGGCGGCCCAGCAGACGCCTCAGGGAAGTGAGTGGTATCAGGGAACCGCGGATGCAGTGCGGCAGAACCTGCGCTACTTCCTGCGCCCCGAATTCGATTACTTCCTGATTCTCAGCGGGGACCAGCTCTACCGGATGAATTTCACGGACATC
>JBHIXE010000430.1:0-4651 GCA_041984905.1 Verrucomicrobiales bacterium
CGATCATCTCACAGCCCTGCCGGTTGGCTTCCGCCACCTTCTCGTGGTAGTAGAGATTCTCGTAGAGGAATTTGCGCAGTTGTCCATTGGCGCGGCGCAGGTCATCGCTGTATCCCGCCAGCATCTTTTTGTGCCGCCGTACGTCATCGGCCGAATCCACGCCGGCTTCCTCGAGCCGGGCCGCAGTGCTTTCCACAAGGTCAGCCACCTGGAAGTCAATCAGACTGCGAATCGCGTAGGTGAGTAACTTCTTTCCCTTTAGCTGAGGGAATTGCTTGCGAACCCGTCCGGCGCAGATCTGCCAGATCTCGAGCTCCTCCAACTGTTCGGGATCGATCAACTGGTGATCGAGGCCATCGTCCAGATCATGGCTGTAGTAGGTCACTTCATCGGCGAGGTTCGCCACTTGCGCCTCCAATGAGGGCATGGGGAAACGTTCCTCGGGATGATCTTCGAAAGCGGGACGGAGGTAACCTCGGTCGTGCTTCCGCAGGCCTTCCAGAACCTCGTAGGAAAGATTCAGACCCGGGAAGCTAGGATATTTGAGCTCCAGTTTCTGGACGAGACGCAGGCTCTGGATGTTGTGCTCAAACCCTCCAAAGTCCTTCATGAGCCGGTTCAGGGTTTCCTCGCCGGAATGACCAAAGGGAGAGTGCCCGAGGTCGTGGGCCAGAGCGATGACTTCGACCAGATCTTCGTTGAGACCCAAAGCACATGCGACGGTCCGGCTGATCGATGCGACCTCAATGGTGTGGGTCAGGCGAGTTCGGAGATGGTCGCCTGTGCCATTCAAGAATACCTGGGTTTTGTACTCCAACCGGCGGAAGGCACGGGAGTGAATGACCCGGGCGCGGTCCCGCTGAAACGCAGTCCGGAAAGGGTGTTGGGGTTCCGGATGGACCCGGCCGGCGGACTCGGAAGTGAGTTGAGCGTAGGAGGCGAGGGCGGAACGCTCGTCCTGTTCAATTTGGGGCCGGGTTTTGAGCCAGGGCGAAGGTGTGGAAGGTGTCATGGGCGGGGTTGGGCAAAAAGATGGAGGCGCTAGTCGTGGGGCTCGTCGCTGTTTGCGTTAGGAAGATCGGGGTCCTCAAGTTTGGACTCTTTGCGAAGCTCGCGGGGCACGGAAAGCATGTCGTAAAGGGATAAGAGGAGGAGAAAGATCACCAGAAAGCCGACGACTAACCAATAGACCGCAAAGGCCATGGGGGATTGCGTCAGGGAATCCATGAGCACGAATCCTCCCAGGAATGCGGCAAACAGAGTGGCCAGCGTTCCCCAAAACATGAGGCTGCGCCGGAGTGATCGGTCGCGCAGGATGGTTTGAGCCAGGGAAGCACTGGCCTGGGCGTGGCGTACGACCTGGTGAAACCACTTCATTCAACGGAAACCAGTCTAAGGGCTTCCTAGCAAATCACAACCCCCATTGAGAGCGGAAGCCGCGCTCCATGCGGTCCAGGTCGTCACGAAAGGCTTCTGCGGAAATGGCTTCTCCACCTGCGGCGATCACTCCATCCTGCTCGGTGCGATCATTGGTTGCCACGACGATGGAGTATTGCCTGGCGTATTTATTGGCCAACATCTCGATGATGTCATCGGCCGTGTGGGCAGAATCGGTATAAAAGATCTGAATCCCTTGAGACTCAGCCTCTTGCTCGATCTTCGCCCCGCGACCGTCAAAGACCACCACCACGTGATTTCCGGAGAAATCCTTGTAGTTGGTGAGTCGCTTACACAACTCCGCATGGGCGGAGCCGCGTCTGCGCTGGTGTAGTTCCCGCAGATCTTCCCAGGCGTGGATGATGTTATTCCCGTCCACCAGGAGCACTTTCGTTTCGTTGCTCATGGGATTTGGACGTGGAAATCGCTGCGGGACCGGGTGAAATTATGGGGTCAGGACTTGGACTCGTCTCCGCTCTTCTCTTCGGAGTCGGCCTTGGCTTCAGCGGCCGGCTCTTCCTCTGATTTGGCGGCGGCAGGTTCAGCGGCTTCTTCTTCCGCAGGTGCTTCTTCAGCCTTCTTGGCGGCGGTTTTCTTGGCGGGAGCTTTCTCCTCGGCCTTTTCTTCAGGAGCGGGAGTTTCCTCTGTTGCCGGAGCTTCGGCCGCGACGGGCTTGGTTTCCTCTACCGGAGTCTCCTCTTTGGGAGCTTCTTTTTTGGCAGCTGCCTTCTTCTTAACGGACTTCTTGGTCTTCTTTGCAGCTGGGGGAGCGGACTCTGCATCAGCAGACTTGTTCCGGGCGGGTTTAGCGCTCAGGGGATTGTTCTTCTGCCGATCTTTCAGCCGCCTCAAATACTGCTTGCGACGTTGCCGTTTGACTACTTTTCGATGTTGTTGACCCATAGGTGGAGTTCTTTGCCAAGTGTAAGTGGTAAAGGGAGCCCTCTACTAGGAGCCAAAGAAGGAGGGAATCAAGGAAAATGCCTCGCAAAGGGGGAAGAGGGCGCGGAAAAAGGGGATTCAAACTGGGAAATCCCTAGTCAATCGGAGGAAAAGAGGCTAAAGTTTCTTCGAAGAATCAAGAAAATGGCTTGCGTCCCGCTGCCACATCCTACTTAGTGGGCGCAGTAAGATTCTTCGGCAACCCCGTCCGAAACCGGCTCTCAGGTCTTTAAATCGAACACTTTAGCAGAGCCTGCCCTTCTACGGGGACCATCCAATCAACCATGTTGAAGAGTTGAAGCCCACGCTGTGGTAAGTCTGTATGGCACCCTTGGAGGGTGGCAATGTGTTACTGACCTAACCAACGACGGAAGCCATGGGGGCATCACTCTAACACACCCACATTTCAGCACCGATTTATTCCGTTAGCCATGGCAGGTCACAACAAGTGGTCCAAGGTTAAGCACATCAAGGCGCGTGAAGATTCCAAGCGCAGCAAGGTGTTTAGCCGATTGTCCAAGGAAATCTCTATCGCCGCCCGTGACGGCGGGGGTGATGTTGGAATGAATCCGCGTCTTCGCACCGCGGTAGATAATGCCAAGGCCGTTTCGATGCCCAAGGATAACATCGAGCGGGCGATCAAGCGGGGAACCGGCGAGCTGGGTGGGGACGCCATTGAAGAAATTACCTATGAAGGCTTCGCCAGTGGTGGCGTGGCCGTAATCGTGGAAGTATCCACGGATAATAAGAATCGCTCTGCGGCGGACGTCCGCATGCTCTTCAATAAGAACCATGGCAATATGGGGACTTCGGGGAGTGTGGCTTACCTCTTCAAGCGGATCGGAGAAATCCGGATCGCCTTGGAGGATGTGACTGAAGATGAACTGCTTGAGAAGGCAGGGGACGCCGGTGCGGAAGACATCTCTTCGGATGAAGAGAGCCATGTGATTCACACCGCTGCCGATCAGTTGGGGGCCGTTGCCGCTGCTTTATCGGAAGCCGGCCTGAACCTGCAATCACAGAACCTTGTCTATGTGCCTGAGAACTCAGTCCTCGTTGAGGACGCCTCAGAAGCCTCCAAAATTCTGCGGCTCTATGAGGCACTGGACGACTACGATGACACACTCAATGTATTCGCGAACTTTGACATTCCCGACGCTATTCTGGAGGAAGCGTTAGGTGACTGAGTTCTTTCTTTAACCAAACTCGCAAGTTAGAAGAAACCGATCTTCTAACCCCCAATGTTTATGAACGACACTACCGCCGAACTTGGACTCTTTGAGGAAAAGGGGGAGGCTGCCTCTGCAGATCGCAAATCGGAGGCATCTGAAAGTGTAACCGGTGCGCCTCAGGCGCAGGAAAGCCAGCAATCTCAGATGGGCCCACAGCCGGATTCTTCTCAATCGACTCCGCAGAATCAATCCAACCCGCAAAATCCTGGCAAGTCCCAGGGCGGGCAGGGCGGAGACTCCGGCCCCCGAAATGAAGGCGGCGGTGGCGGAGGTCAGAAATCTCATCACCACAATCAGAATCAAGGTGGTGGAGGCGGAGGTGGACGCGACCGGCGTCACAAGAAAAAGAAGAACAAGGAACGGAAAAAGGATGTGCCTACTGGACCGCCAGTAGAAGGCGAAGGTCTCCTGGAAATCTCCAGCAAAGGATTCGGGTTCCTCCGCCAGAAAGAAACCAATTTCCAACAGGCTCCCAGCGATATCTTTGTCACCCCTGAACTGGTCCGTGAGTATGGGCTTCGCGACGGCATGTGGCTCAAGTGCATGGCCAGAGAAGGAAATCGTGGGCCGCAACTTAGCGAACTGATCTCGATCTGTGGTAAGAAGCCCGAAGATTGCCGGGACTTGCCTTACTTTGAAGAATTGACCGCGGTGAACCCGTCCAAACGGATCATCATGGAAACCCGGCCGGATCTTTACACTACCAGAGTCATTGACCTGGTGACGCCGATTGGCCGGGGCCAGCGGGGATTGATTGTCGCTCCTCCAAGAACGGGCAAGACCACACTCATTCAGCAGATGGCTGAGGCGGTTCACCAGAACCATGACTACATGAAGATCATGGTGCTGCTCGTGGACGAACGTCCGGAAGAAGTGACGGAATTGATGCGGTCCCTGCCCTTTGCCGAATTCATGGCCAGCAGCAACGACCAGGATGTGCGCAGCCACACCCGGATTGCCCAGCTTGCGATCGAAAGGGCCAAACGTCTTGTTGAAGCGGGAGAGCATGTATTCCTCCTGCTCGACTCCATCACCCGGAT
>JBHIXE010000431.1:0-4594 GCA_041984905.1 Verrucomicrobiales bacterium
CTCATGAAAATCGAAGTTCGCGACATCCCCGAAGAAGGTTTGCACCTGGAAGGTGACATCCAGGAAGACATCTTCCAGCTCAAGCCCAGCGACGCCCAACCCGTCGGGCCGCTCCACTACGATCTGGATGTCTCCGTCATCTCAGACTCCATCCTCGTTCAGGGAACGCTGCGCGCGACTTTCCGCATGGAATGCGTGCGATGCCTCGAGCCTTTTGAGCAAACGCTGGAACGGGACGAATTCGCCCACAGTGAGCCGATTGAAGGTCGTTCCACCATCGACTTGACGGACCCGATAAGGGAAGATATTCTCCTCGTCCTTCCGATTCACCCCCACTGTGAGGCGGGAACCAATCGCGAGTGTCCCGCTGCGAACCGGTTCGAACCGTCGTCTGAAGTGGCTGAAGAGGCAGGGAACTCTGACGTTTGGGGAGGGCTGGATGGCTTCTCGCCGTCCACGGAAGATAAATAGTCACCTTCTTACACCTTTAGTATCATGGCAGTACCGAAGCGTAGAACTTCGAAAATGAAAAAGCGGCTGCGCCGTTCCGGAAACCGTTGGCGTCCCGCCAAGCTGCAGACTTGCCCCGAGTGCGACAGCGCCAAGCAAGGCCACACAGCTTGCCCGTCCTGCGGTTATTACAACGGCCGCCAGGTAGTCTCCGTCGACCTTTAAGTTGGGGAGTTCCAGCGCTCCACGCCGCTTCTCACGAAACTGTGGGGCTGCGCTTGCATGGGGGAAGTCTTGGCGGTATCGCCAATCCCTTGCTGCGGTGAACTAACCTGATTTCGAACCACGTTGAAAATCGCAGTTGATGCAATGGGAGGAGATCACGCACCGAGCGTGGTCATCGCTGGCGTCGGCATGGCGCTGGCTCAATACGGAGCCATTACCGAGTTGTTCCTGGTAGGTGATGAAACCGCCATCAAGGAACAGATGGAGTTGCAGGGCGTGACGGATCCCCGTATCGAAATTGTCCATGCCTCAGAAGTCGTCGGCATGGGCGAGTCTGGCCTGAAGGCCGTCCGGCAGAAAAAGAACTCCTCGATCAGCGTTGCCCTGGATCTGGTTAAGCAGGGCCGAGCCCAGGCTATGGTTAGCGCCGGAAATACAGGCGCCGTCGTGGCCGCGTCCCGGATCAAACTCCGAGCGTTGGAAGGTGTGGAAATGCCTGCAATTGCATCTCCCCTCCCCAACGAGTTCGGCCCCTGCAACATCGTAGATGCCGGGGCAAACGTGCACGCCACGCCCCTTCACCTGGTTCACAACGCCATTATGGGCGCAGTCTATGCCCGGCAGGTCCAACGCGATGACAATCCGGTCGTCGGCCTGATGTCTGTCGGTGAGGAGGACGAAAAAGGAACCGATTTTACCCGGGAGACCTTCGCGCTTCTCAAGCAATCCCACCTGAATTTCCTGGGCAACGTGGAAGGGCACGATCTCTTCTCCACCAAGCTGAACGTGGCGGTGTGTGATGGATTCACCGGCAACGTGATCCTCAAGAGCGTCGAGGCAACCGCCAAGATGGTCAGCAAATCCATCCGCAGCGCCATGAATGAAAGCCCCGTTTATCAACTTGGGGCTTTACTTGCCAAGCCTGCTTTCGCAAAAGTCAAACAGCGGACGAGCTATGATAGTGTGGGCGGTAGTCCTTTGCTTGGTGTGAGGGGTGTTACCATTATTGGTCACGGTTCGAGTAATGCCGTGGCCATTATGAATGCAATTCGGGTTGCAGCAGAAGCGATCCAGCATGAAGTGAACCCCCATATCGAGGAAGAAATCGCCAAGTTGAAAGTCTAGGATGATATCGAATGGAAGCTGTGTGATGTCGATCGTGGGGACGGGCAGCTACACACCCACGAAGGTTCTTTCCAACGCGGATTTGGAAAAGATGGTCGACACCTCAGACGAGTGGATCACATCCAGAACCGGCATCAAGGAACGGCGTCTTGCCGCCGAAGGCGAAGCCACCAGTGATATGGCTTTCTATGCCGCTCAGGCAGCCTTGGAGAACTCCCAGGTCAATCCGGAAGAGTTGGACATGATCATCGTAGCCACGGTGTCTCCTGACACCTTCTTCCCCGCCACAGCCTGCTACGTTCAGAGCAAGCTAGGGGCCAAGAAAGCGGCCGCCTTTGATGTGTCCGCCGCCTGCTCAGGTTTCCTCTACGCCTTGCAGATTTCCCGGAACTTCATCAACTCCTGCAGCGCGGAGAAGATCCTCATCATCGGCGCGGAAAAGCTGAGCAGCATGACCAACTGGTCGGATCGCAATACCTGCGTGCTCTTTGGCGATGGCGCCGGTGCCGCGGTCCTGGTTCGCAACGATCAGACTTCCGACCGCTCCGGGCGGGTTCTTTCCACGGTGATGGGGAGTGATGGCAATCAGACGGACATCCTGGTCGTCCCGGGGGGAGGCTCCAAGTGCCCGATCACGCCCAAGAATGTCCACCAACGGCTCAACACCATCAGCATGCTCGGCCGGGAAGTTTACAAGTATGCGGTCAACGCCATGAAGCTTGCCTGCCAACAAGCCTTGGAAGCGGCCAAGCTGACTGCTCAAGACGTCGCCATGGTGATTCCGCATCAGGCCAACGCCCGCATCATCGAAGCGATTGTCGAACGTCTCGGCATTCCCATGGAACGCACCTTTGTGAATCTGGATCGCTACGGCAACACATCCGCCGCCGCGATCGCGATAGCCCTCGATGAAGCCAACCGGACCGAGGCCATCAAGCCAGGTGACATTGTCCTTCTGGTGGCCTTTGGAGCCGGGTTGACTTGGGCGGCTTCTGTCATCCAGTGGTGACATGGAGTTAGTCGATTCTCACGCTCACCTTCTCAGCCGCCAGTTACAGGACGAGACCAGCGCGATCCTCGAACGCGCCCGGGAAGCCGATGTCACTCGAGTCGTCAACATTGGCTGCGATGTCGAGGACAGTCAGCAAGGGGTCGAATTGGCCGCCCAATATCCGGAAGTCTTCACTACGGTGGGCATCCATCCCACCTACATTCACGAGCAGCCCTCCAATTGGCTCGACACCATTCGCGAACTGGCAGCAGCTCCGAAGGTCACTGCGATCGGCGAGATCGGGCTCGATTATTATCACCCTCCCCAAGACGGCAGCGAGGTTTCGGATTGGCGGTCCCGGCAGGCTCAGTTCTTTGAAGCGCAGTTGGATCTCGCGGCCGAGCTTGGCAAACCCGTGGTGATTCACCAACGCGAGTGCGCCGCGGATGTGCTGGCGATCATGCGCCCCTATTCCGGCAAAGTCCGCGCCGTGTTCCATTGCTATGTGGGAACCCGGGAAGAAGCGGCGGAACTTATCGATCTAGGCTTCCACGTCTCTTTTACCGGGGTCGTCACCTACAAAAGCGCGGGCGACGTGGCGGATACCGCCAGCTTTGTGCCTGCCGATCGCTTCATGGTAGAAACGGATAGTCCTTACCTGAGCCCCACTCCCCATCGCGGGAAACGCAATGAGCCTGCCTACGTCCGTCACGTGGCCGCCTTCATCGCCGAGAAGCGAGGAGTGAGTCTGGCGGAGATCGCGGACCAGACGACCCGGACGGCGATTGATTTCTTTGGGTTGAAGTGACGTCGAACTAACAGAATCCCCTCTAACTCCCCTAAAAGACTTGTAATACCGGCGATCCTCCCCATCTTCCCGAACCCCTCAACCGTCCAAAAGACCCCTGATGGAAACCGTTATCGCCTCCTTTTGCGGACTCTGCATTCTTCTCCTGGCTGGAAAGATCCTCCGCGTAAAGATCAAGTTCATCCAGAAACTCTATCTCCCATCGGCTGTCATTGGTGGGTTGATCGGTCTGCTCCTGCTCCAGATCCTTGGGGCGATGCAACAGCGCGATGCCGATGGGAACCCCGTGGGCTCGATCGCGGAATTTCTGCAGATGTGGACCAGTGGTTGGGGAGCCATCCCGGGCATCTTTATCAATATCGTGTTTGCGGCCCTCTTCCTGGGCGTCGCGATACCGCCCCTCGCCGTGATTTGGAAACGAGCGGGCACCCAGTTGGCTTACGGGCAGATTGTCGCCTGGGGACAATACATGGTAGGCGTGGGCTTCACCCTCCTGATCCTGGGACCTCTGTTCGGGTTGAAGGGGATCATTGGCGTCGTCGTGCCGGTGGGATTCGAAGGAGGCCACGGAACCGCCGGCGGTCTCAAGGAGACCTTTGAAGACATCGGCAATCCAGAGCTCTACGACTACGCTCTGACCTCTGCCACCTTCGGTCTGATCCTGTCCATCATGTTCGGGATCATCCTGATCAACTGGGCCGTGCGCAAAGGTTATGTAAAGAAGCTGCGCCCCATCTCCTCTATGACGGAGCAGGAACTGGCCGGGATCTATCCGGTCGACAAGCGTCCAGAAGCAGGTCGTCAGACGGTGAGTTCGGATTCGGTCGACTCCCTGGCGCTTCACCTCGCCATCATCGGGGTGGCCATCCTGCTGGGCTTCCTGGCCAAGGAAGCCATGGTCTGGACCGAGACCAAGTTTATCGATACGGACACGAACTCCGTCGTCTTCGAATATCGCCAGGGCGATAGCGAGACCATCAAGCAGATCAAGGGAA
>JBHIXE010000432.1:0-4583 GCA_041984905.1 Verrucomicrobiales bacterium
GCGATCCAGTGTCGATTGACAGGTTGGAGGATTCCGAATACTGCATCGATCCCCTGCCGGGCGCCTATCAGGATCTTCTTGATGATGAGCTCTCGTTTGAGATCTATCTGATAGGGCATGATTCAGTCGCCGATCATCGTATTAAACTGGGACCTCTAAACTCTGAAGGCTATACTATGAAATGGAGCGGAAGAATTGCACTGACCTATTCGGGAAGGGATGAGTTTGAGCACTCCTTTTATATAGAGTCGACGTTGCCCCGGCTCCAACGGATTGAAATCGCCAAAGGCGTTGACAAGGAGCGAGTTTTTGAAGTGCTGCCTTTGGTTCTGACCGAGCACGAACGCTTTGTGATTAGCCGAAGCGGAGAATGCCTGGAACTGAAGGTTGGGTAGTCACTCAACTCATGAAAAGCCGCTTCCAATTCATCTTCACCTCCAGTGTGAGCTGCTCCATGCTGATCTCCCGAACCTTCGCCAGCCCTTCATAGACCGCTTCCAGGTTCTGCGGATGATTGATTCGCTCGCCGTTCTCGTCCTTCGCCTGATACTGGTCCAGGTCCTCCGGCAAGAGCTGGTCCGGGCAATCCGTCTCCACTAGCAAGCGTTCCAAGGGCACGGCACGGAAGGCGTCGCGCTGCTTGTGCTTGCGCTCGTGCAGGTAGTAGCCGGGGAAGGAGAAGTAGGCGCCGAGTTCGGCGAACCGGTCCACCATCTCCCGGGAGCCACCGTAGGAGTGCAACAGAAAGCCACGTTCCGGGCGCGGTCCTTCCTGCAGCATCTCCAGCATCCGGCCCCAGGCCTGCAGACAGTGGATCGAGATGGCGCGGTTTCGCTCGGCGGCGAGTTCGAGTTGGGCGCGAAACACCGTTTCCTGATCCGGCAAATCGTAGTCCTCGATCCAGCGATCCAATCCAGCTTCGCCAATGTGAGCCTCGGGAAATTCATCGAGGTATCCCTCCAGCGTCGACAGCCAGTCAGAGGAGCGCTCCTTCACAAACCAGGGGTGCAGGCCAAAGCAGGGGACCACTGTATCTGGGAAATCCTTGGCTAGAGCCGCCACATTCTCCCAATCGGACTCCTGGGTCCCGTTGACCACGCTGACATGCTCATGCGGATCCCAAGTGACGTGGGCGAGTCGCTTGTCCTGGAGATGGCAGTGGGCGTCGTAGAGCATCGGCTGTTGGACTATACTCACTTCAGCAGGAGGGCGGTTTCAATTTCGATCCCTCTTCCCCGTCTGGATTCTGTGCGGTGAAGGTTCCCGATTGACGGAAATGAGGAGTGAAGGGAGAATTCTCCCTACCACAAATCTGAACGAAACTTCCCATGGGCAGAGCCTTCGAATACCGTCGCAAATCCAAGGAACAACGCTGGGACAAGATGTCCAAGGTGTTCCCCAAGCTTTCCAAAGCCATCACCATGGCCGCTCGGGAGGGAGGGGCGGACCCTGAGTCCAACTCCAAGCTGCGCACCGCCATCATCAACGCCAAGGCGGAGAACATGCCCAAGGACAATATCGAGAAGGCCATCAAGCGGGCTTCGGGCAAGGACGCGGACAATTTCGCTGAGGTGAACTACGAAGGGAAAGGGCCGCATGGGTCTCTCTTCTTCATCGAGTGCGCCACGGACAACACCAATCGCACCGTGGTGAATCTGCGGATTCACTTCAATAAGTGCGGCGGTGAGATGGTGAACTCAGGTTCGCTGGAGTTCCTCTTTGATCGCAAGGCCGTGATCGAGTTCCCCACCGAGGGTCTGGAGATGGAAGAGGTGGAGCTGAACCTCATCGATGGGGGCTTGGAGGAACTGGTCGTGGAGGACGGAGTGGCTTATGCCTACGCCGACTACACGGAGTTCGGCCGGCTATCCAAGGCGATCGAGGAGATGGGTATCGAACCTTCCAAGTCCGGCCTGCGCCGCATCCCCACGTCTCCAGTGGAGTTGACCGAAGAGCAGATGGAGGAAGTGGAGACCTTGCTGGACCGCATCGAGGATGACGACGACGTGCAAGCGGTCTACACGAACATCGCCTGATCCTCGCGGTAGGAGGGAATTCCCGGCAATCCTGAACGTTGCATGAATTGCGATAGAACCAGCGGATGTTGAACTTGGGCAGAAAATAACTTGATAGCGATATAGCGATAGTTCAGGCTTAGGTCACATCTCATGAACCACGATTTCTCTACCAAATTCACCGGTTGGTCCTTCCTGGCCGCCGCACTCATGATGTGGGGAGGCTGGATGCTCATCCCCGTTCCCGTTGGTCCCTACATGCAGGAGGCCGACTTTGGCGTCGTCGAAGCAAACCGCATGCTCTTCGTCTGGTCTTACCGCACCTTCTTTTTCGGAGCAGTCTTCACCGTGGTCGCCATTGTGGCCCTGGCTTCCCTGCTTTCGATGAGCAAGGCGCGAGCCGTCGTCTGGCCTGGGGCAACCGTCGCTGCGGGCGGGATGTTCTCCGTCGCGCTGGGCTGCGCCTACTACTACCACCACGGTTACTGGGGCTCGCTCGCCTTGGAAGGACAGGGCACGGACGCCATCGTGCAATACATCCAAAGCATCCGCATGGACGGAGAATACGTCACCTGTTTGATGCGCTTTGGCCGGCTCTTCGGAGGACTCGGCATCCTCATCTACAGCGTGGGTCTGGTGAAGTGGCGACCCGTCCCTGTCTGGCTCGGCTGGATCGGGATCCTCATGGGTTTCGCCGCCATTGCTGTGATCATGCCCTCCGGCGAGAACTTCAAAGTGTTTGCCCCGGTCTTCCACCTGCAATCCCTCTGGCTGGCCCTCATGGGAGCCATGATTTTGCGCAAGGGTGTCCGGCTGGATTGACCGTCGTTATCCCCTCTAAATGGTCTTGCTAGCGTCATGGCGACCTGATTGAATTTTCGCCATGACGCTTCAGGGTCGGTTCGGCTGGCTACTCCTCCTTTTCTCCTCGGTATCAAGCTGCCTCCACGCACAGGCGCTCTTGCCGATGCAACCCTGGACCAGTCTCAATGGCAATGTGGTTCAGGCGGAGATGATGCGGTTCGATGGCGACAAAGTCGTGCTGCGAACGGCCAATGGGAAGGTCCTCAATGTCGCCGATACCCAACTCGCGCCGCATCACCAGGTCAGTCTCCTCAAGCTGCGGCTCGAGAGTCTCTATGTGAAGAAGCGGAGTTCGAGCGGGAACTTTGACTACTATCAGAGTCGCGCCTTTCCCACCGAAGACGTGAACAAACATGTCTCCGGCTATCTCACCTTTGAGGAGGAGTCCTGCCGGATGGGAGTGTGGGTGAATCTGCCCGGCGTCGACCTGGCCCAGTATCAGTCGGTCCGCTTCAGCGATGGGGAGGACGGTCAGGCTGCGGTGGGGTATGAAGCCTCCGACGTGCAATCCTTCAATGACAACAGCGGCAGCAAGGTGACCATCAACGTCGCGCCGGATCGCAACCCGGAAGTGGCGACGGTCATTCTGGAAGGGGCCCGCAGCAAGAAGCTCGTCGTCGAGCTGATCAATGCCACGGGCCGCAATGAGAAGGTGCGGTTGACCCCGGAGTCCCTGGTGGCGCTCTACGACCTGACCTCCGCCTACACCAGGATTGCCGAGCTTCAACAGACGGGTGCCTGGACGGGCAAGCTCGCCGCTCCGCTCGCGACGGCCGAGCCTGACGAAGCCCTGCGTGCGTTTGCTGAGCAACGCACCCAGCCCCAATTTGGTGAGCTGAGTTGGAAGGGGCCGGACGGTCAGATCGTTCGCGCACCCGGCCTCGGTTATCTCGGCGCGGATGTGGTCTTGCGGACCGGAATCGGCAAGGTGCAAAGGGCCAACTTCGCGGGATTCCCCAAGGATCAGCAGACCAAGATGCTGGAGACGCGCCTTCGGGAACATTTTGACACGGTCTCGGCCAATGGCCTGACGGCCTTCTACCACAAAGACTGGGATGACGACGATCGGAAGTGGAAGCAGACCCTGGTGCTCCTGAGAGTGGACGCCACCGGACAACCGATCCTGCGGGCGCAGGGCTGGACCGCGCGATTCAATGGGCAACCCTTCGATGGCATGGAAATCTGGGGCGATTCCAACCAGCGGATTGCCATCGAAGTGCAACCCGGCGATAGCACCATCGAGCAGGGGAAAGACGGCGCTTACAGCATGAACCGAAGCGAGTTGCGAGGCGAAGCTTTGGACGCGGCCCTCCAATTGCTCGGAACCACCAGCATCAAGACCGAGTGGCGCAGCGGCAACAATCGCTCCACCCCCGAGTTCGATAAGGAAGAGCTGGCAGCCTCGCTAGAGGCGATCGCCTGTTATCAGTGGATGGCGGAAGTGGCTAATTAGTGGGTGGGTCGAAGTCGGACGATAAAGTGTGTTCGCTATCATTGAATATGAGGTTGAGGTCGATTGGGAGTTTCTGTGCTGTCGTCTCGCTGTTGTCCGCGGGAGCGGCTGGTGGCGATGGCCCGCCTGAAGCGGTAAGAGCGGCGGCGCTAGAAGCGTTCCTTCTTGAGTTATTCGAAGTGCCACCGAAAGGAAAAGTGCTATTTCTGGATGGGGAGTCTATTGATCTGGCAGGGTTCAAGGAACGGCCC
>JBHIXE010000433.1:0-296 GCA_041984905.1 Verrucomicrobiales bacterium
TCTCCACCTCGCGGATATTTCCCCGGCAACGTAAGAAGACCTGGACGAACTCCTGCAGATCAGCTGGCAGGCGGAAGAACGGCGGCACGCTGATGTTGGATTCGATCGTGGTCTCACAAGCCTGACAGGACAGCCGGTTGATGGAGAGAGCGCCGCTGCAAAAGGGACAGCGGGCAGTTAGTCGTTTCTGGGATGAGCTCAAAGTTCTTGGGCTATTGGGATGAGAGTTGCAGGATTGATTGAAGAATTCAATCTAAATATTGAATAATTTAATATTGAATTGAGAAAACCTTGCT
>JBHIXE010000433.1:306-4305 GCA_041984905.1 Verrucomicrobiales bacterium
AGTAGCCGTGGAGTGACCGAAGGGAACCCACGGAAGGGACCAAGAAAAAATATCAGCCGCGTAGCGGCGAGACGAGCGCCCTAACAACCGTGAATGCTGTCGCCACTCGCGTGGCAAGTCATTGAGGCCGGATTCCGTGGGTTCCCTTCGGTCACACCACGGCTACTTAGGTTCTCAGCGCTCCGCGCTTCCTGCTGAGGGATCTGACTCACCTCCAAGCCGGCCGAGATGCCTCAACCTTTTCGAGACGCTAGCTTGGCAACTCCGTTGACGAAGAATAGTCGTAGCGCTCGGCTGGGAACTCATTCCGACTCTCGGGCATGGGCGCAGGCGTACCGCCGCCGTTGCAGCGCTCCTGAAATTCACCGGAGGTCATGGTGAGGACCCGGGAACGATGCTGCTTCTTCACCACCTGAATGTAGTAATCCACGTAAGGCTCCGTGATCTTGGCCTTGGCGTCGAAGGGCGCTACGATGAGCAATTGCAGCCCGAACTTCTCAAAGAGCTTGAGGGCATACTCCGCGTAGGTGTCGTCGATCTTGGAGAACATCTCGTCGATGACCACGAAGTGGAATCGGTCACTGGCGGATTGCTCAGGATCGATATCGAACTGATAGACGACAGCGGCGACCAGAATCGTAAACGCGAGCTTCGCTTTTTCCCCGCCTGACTGACCCGCGCTATCGGAATAGTAGCCGCGTTCCTCGCCAGTTCCCCGGACGGTTTCCCGGGCGCCGAAATCAAACCAACGACGCACGTCCGTGACCTTCTCCCGCCAGCGAGGATCATCCTGAAGCTTGGCGATGAGGGCCTCGATCTGTTTGAAGCGAGCTTCATCCGCCTCAAAGGTCCCTTCAAACGCCCCGGAGAGACAGTCTTTGAGCAGGTGCTGGAACTCATCGAGTTCGCGATCGCGAACGGGCTTGGGCTCCAGTTGCATGTAGGAACCGTGGAGCGGGTCGTAGTCGATCGTTTCCAGGCATTTGTTGAGGGTCTCGATCCGGGTCAGGATTTCTTCCCGCTCGTTGTTGAGCTGGTTATTCAGAATCCCGATTTCCGTGGTGACCTTCTCGTTGAGTCGTTCCTTGAAGCTCTGTTCATGCTTCGGCAGGTCTTCGTTCTCGAGCCGGTCGTGCAGCGCGATGAAGTCATCGAGGTAAGCCGGGTCATCCTTCAGATCCTGTTCGAACTGACGGAACTTCCGTAGGAAGCGGCTCATGGATTGAAGAAGCGATTTCTCCAGCGGTTCGAGTCGTTCCCGGATCTTGTTGATCGCCTTCCGCAGTTCAGAAGTGTAGCTCGCGGAACGCTCGAACAAGGTGTCCGCGGAGAGATCGCCGCCCATGTTGAAGACGTCCGCCTCAATGGATAGGAACTGGGTCTCGTGATGCGAGTAATCGCCCTCCGCCTTGGTCTGGTTGAGCTGGCGATTCGCGTTTTCGATCAGCTCATTGGCTTGGGCAAGTTCCCGCTCCAGGACCCCCATGCGCTTGATGAGTTGCGCTTCCTTTTCCTTGAGCTGGGCTTTCTGAGCCTTGGCGCCGTCCAGTTGGGTGGCGATGGCGCGTACGGACTCGTCAGAAGCTTCCAACTGCTCCTTCTCGCGAAGGAGGGCAGAGATCTCCGCATCGAGCGGCGCAAAGTTCATCTCCGCGAATCCCTTGCGTTCCAGGGCTTCCTTGATCGCCGCCTGGCGATTGCGCAATTCCTTGGCGGCACAGGTCAGTTGATCCTTGCGCACCAAGGCCTGTTCCAGCTCGGCAAAGGTCCGGTTCAGGTCCGCTTGCAGGATCCGGATCTTCCCTTCGTTTGTCCAACCCAGGATGTGATGACGCGGATCCGTAAAGGTCTCACGATCATCCTTCTCGTGACGGTCGCAATTCAGCTTCACGTGCCGGTCCTGGGTCAGAGCCATGACGCGATGCTGCTGGAACTCCTCCAGGGAATGGCAGCAGTGGAAGTTGTAACGCTGCTCCAGCTCGGCCTTCACCCAACCGGCCAGGGGATGATGCTCCTGGAAGTCGAGCTTCCGCAGGATGGAATCGCCCGCCAGGGATTCGATGGGTGAAGGACTCACCATCGGGTTCTCTGGAATGCGGTGATAGATCAGCCGTTGCCCTTCGCCCGAGGCATCGACCAGCAGGCTCCGATCGATCACGGCGCTGGCATTGCCATAGATCTGGGAAGGGACCAGCAGGCTCAGGCCGAAAGTGCGCAGAACGGACTCGATCGCGCTTTCCCAGGCTTCCTCACCGGGTTTTACGGCAATGAGTTCGGCCGCATAGGGGAGATTACGAGGATCCGTCTGGAGCGTCTCGCAAATCCGGGTCCGCATCAGCTCATAGGCTTCCGGCAGCTTGGAGCCGCGATTGGTCAGAGCGGCGATCTCCGCTTCCTGAGCCTCGCGCTGCTTCTCCAGATTGCGAGCCTGGAGAGCACTCTCCAGTTTCTGATCCTCGATCCGCTGCAACTCGTCACTGGTCTGGTCGTTCAGGGACCGCAACCGATGAGCCGCCATGTGGAAGCTTTCCTCGTCCGTGACGGCGGAATCTACCCCTGCACGGCCCAAGGCATCGTGATAGCGCTCCGAGCGATCCCGCCGGTGGCGCGACTCTTCTTCCTTCTGCTGAATCAGATAGGGCAGGGAACGCATCCGCTCGCCGCCCGAGTTCTCCAAGTCGTTCTGAAGCCGGCGCAGCTGTTCTTCGGTGGAGTCGAGCTGGGATCCGAGTTGGTTCAGCTCCAGCTGCACGTGTTGGCTTTCGCGAAGCCGTTCCTCGCGGCGTGCACTGAAGAGCGAGACCGTCTTCACACGGAAGAAGGAATCGCAGGCGCGCTCGATCCCCTCACGCTTATCCAATTCCCGGCGCAGACTCTGGTACTCTGAACCCTTCTGGGCCACGGGATGTAGCGCATCGATCTGTTCCCGCGCTTCCACCAGCATGCGGTGGGCGTCGGAGAGTTGCGTGAAATGGCTCAGGATGTGCTCGATCCGCTCGCCCCAGTTCGCGCCTTCCAGCATGTGGCTGCGGATGAACTCGGTGAGACTGCGGATGTCCTTGACGGCAACCGTCTGGTTGAAGACGTCCATGGCCTTGGGCCGCATGTTCGTCTCCGCGATGAGCCACTTGTGATACTGGGCATAGGTGCGCGAGGTGCGGAATCCGCGCGACTCCAGCTTGGGCGCAATCTTGTCCACGGACTTGATGTCCGCGAAGTCAGCAGCGATGTCCTTCTCTCCCTGGGCGAAGCAGAAGATCTTCTCGACCTTGTTCTCCGCTCCCAAATACAAGACCTGCGATACCGTGAAGCCTTTGCGCGTGGCTTCATTGTAGAAATAGCCTAACAGGACGCTCAAGTGCCGGGCGTCTTTCCGCAGATAAAGAGTCGCTGCCTTGTTCTCACTATCGGAACTGGCGTGTCCGTAAGCGCCCAGCAGATAGGAGCGCTCGTCCCGTTCCTTCTTCTTTCCGGTGGAGCCGGCCGCGACGTTGTAATTTCGGATGCCCGGACGCACCAGGAGCGTCAACACGCTATCCACCATGGTGGATTTGCCGCTCCCGTTTTGCCCAATCAAGAGCGAGGTTCGGCCTGTGGGACGGACGGTATGAATCTGGCCCTTCTTGGAGTCGAAGGTGCCCCAATTCATGATCTGCACTTTGTGCAGTCGATACCCGGGCAAACCGGTGGAGTGCAGCAAATCATCCATCCTGGGAGTCTTCTTCGTCAGAGTTGTGGGTAGCCGCCTGGCTGTTGGCGTAGTCCGCCATTTGTTGCTTCAGTTCCTCAAGTCGTTCCACGGGGAGGCGAGCCTTGATGATGGGGCGAATTTCGTACGAAACGGGCTGTGTTGGCAGCTTACGCAGAAAGCCGAGTTCCACAGCGCGGGTTACCAACTGGTCGAATTTCTTTTTCAGCCGTACTTGGTCCTCCGTCGTTGTGACGTATTCGGAGAACCGCGCCATGAGGTCCTTGGGATTCACCACACAACGGCTGAAC
>JBHIXE010000433.1:4315-4556 GCA_041984905.1 Verrucomicrobiales bacterium
CTCGTCGAAGCGGCGGAGCTCGTCACGCAGCAGCACGCAGAAGAGGGTTAGGTCATAACCCAACCGGCTCTTGCGGATCAGCTTGGGAAGGCTCTCGTAGTCTCCCGGCAGTTCGTCATCGTCCAGTTGGCGCAGATAGGCGAATCCTTCCGCTTCATCCACCACTAACAAAAGTCCCACCCGGCCAAAGTATTGTTCCAGTCGGGACCGGTTAGAGAGCAGCAGGTTCCAGCTGCGTTCG
>JBHIXE010000434.1:0-4548 GCA_041984905.1 Verrucomicrobiales bacterium
TGCTGCTCGCGCAGGAGCGTGGGCCGTGCCCCGATGCGGCCGATATGGGCGCGATGGAGCGGTTCAGCTGCAAGATGGCCATCGCGCCGACCGCGTCGATCAGCATCATCTGCGGCGGCACCTCGGCTTGCATCGAGCCGATCCCGGCGAACATCTACACCCACAAGACGCTCTCGGGCAGCTTTGCGGTGAAGAATCCCTATCTGGAAAAGCTGCTGGTCGAAAAGGCCAAGGATTCGACCAATGCCAAGGGCTTTGGTCAGCACACAAGCAGCCGGTGATTGAGCAACGCGACATCTCCGGCGGTCGGTTTCGGCGCCTGATTACCACTTCATCCGCCGGCGAGCGAGCCGCGCGCGCTCCGACAACAAACCCCTTTGCCCCAGAGTCTCCGCGCACGCTGAAGCGTGAACTCCAACCGGGAGTCTGCGTCAGCGAACGAAGACGCTCGCTTTGGCATGCATCTCCTCGTCTGATCGTCTGAAGGTCTGACAGTCTCCCCATCTAGCGAGTTCACTCACCAAGCGCTGCCCGGATCTCCTGGGCCACCTTCTTTCCGAGCACCACCGAGCCTTCCGGCAGGTAGTGCAGATCGGCGGGCTTATGCAGTTCGTCGAACTGGGGCATAATGTGAGTGTAGAGGTCGTTGATCTGTACCCTCTTCTCTTCCATGACCTTGGCGGCGATGGCGTTGTATTCCGGCACTTTGCCGAAGGTGCGATCGGGGTTGAGTTTACCCTCGGGAATGGGCGTGATGGAGGCCCAGATGAGCTTGGCGCCGGTGGCCTGAAGCTTGTCGACCAGCTGGCGCAGATTGGCCTCGTAGTCGGCGGGTTCCACCTGACGTTTACCGTCTTCCATGTGACGCAGATCGTGAATGCCCCAGTTGAAGTGGATCAGGTCCCACTTCCCGTCCCCGAGCCATTTGTCGATGCTGGCCAACCCACGACTGGTGGGGCCACCATTGGCGGGGATGCGATGAACGTTGGCCACGCCTTTCAGCTCATCCCTCACGGTGAGCGTGTAGCCGATCGAGATGGAGTCGCCGATGAGAAGCACTCGCGGCAGCCCCTCCACATCTTCGATCGGCGCCATCGCGGGACTGACGGGCTTGGGCGCTTTCTTGGCGGCGTCCTGCGCCATCAGGGAACTGCCAAGGACAAGAGAGAAGCAAAGGGAGACAAGCAGAGTGAGGGATCTCATGGGGGAACTCTTCATCGGGGTTATTACCCGACGCTAGCCATCCGGCTACGGCCTGTCACGAAGGATCTTCGGGAAAACGATTGGGCTGGATAGAGAGGACGCCCTCCGGGTATTCTCACAAAATCACCACCAATGGAAACCCTGATTCTCAACGCCAAGGTCTCAAACCTGGAACGCTTCTTCACTCAATCCGGTCTTTCGGCAATGCCGGATTCCTATCGCGCGATTGTGGGTCATCCCGAGCGGCTCCCGGAAGGAGAGTCGGACCTGTTGACCGACCCTTCAGGCATCATCGCGTATAACCTCCGGCTGAGGAAAGACGGCTGGCTCTCCAATCCGGGTTGGCCGGTGAAGTTTCTCGCGATCGGCCAGGATCCGGGGGGAAGCATCCTCTTCTTCAATGCGGCCGAATCGGGAGAGGGTGTCTGGTTCGCTGACAAAGAGCTTTGTTACACCAGTGAGGACGTGATCGAGTGTGCCGGGATGGAGGAGATCGCGGAATCGTTCAGCGATTACGTTTCCGATCTCTGGAATCGCTATCTGAAGAGACAGAGTGAGATGCCGGACGAGGCGCTCGACCGGAGCTATGAGTTTGACCTGTTGAGGGAGCATCCTCATCCCTTGCTTCTGGAGAACTACTACGAGGAATCCGCCACTCGCTATGAGGCTTACGAGGCGTGGAAGCGCGAGGGCGGCGACTATCAATTGTTCTTCCGCATGGGAAATCTGAAGAGTGAGGCGGCCCACCAGTTGCTCGCTTCCGCGGTGGAGATTGCCGCAAGGCAGAAGTCCTATGGACGCTTCCGAGCCGCGATCGGCATGCTCCAACGGCTGCTGAACACTTCGCGAGCCATTACCCTGCCGGATGGCTGTCAGGAAGGGGCCCGAAGAATCCTGGAAAAAGGGGGAGAATTCGACTTGAAAGGCGTTGATAGTTGGGATGCGGTTCGCCCAATCCTGGAGCGCTCTGCCGGTTGAACCAATGAAGGGTGCATCCGTCACCCAAATGAGGGACGCACCCCCCGCACATGGATCTGTCTGATCTGTTTTCCTGGAATCGCCTGGAGCGGTTTGCGACGCCCTCACGCGCCTTGTCGCTGAGTTTCCTCGCGCTGATCCTGATCGGCACCTTTCTGCTGATGACACCGGGAGCAAGCCATGAGAACAGCCATGTCAATTTTGTCGACGCGCTCTTCACCGCCACTTCCGCCGTCTGCGTGACGGGATTGACGGTGATGGATACCGGCAACGATTTCACCACCTTTGGCCAATGCGTCATCCTGACCCTCTTCCAATTGGGCGGGCTGGGGATCATGACTTTCTCCGTCTTTGTCCTCTACCTCTTTCAGGGCCGGCTTTCGCTCGCCAACCGGGATATCGTGGACCAGACCCTGAGTTTCGGCGCGGAGACCAACTTGAAGGTGCTGCTGAAGGTGGTGTTCCTGACCGCGTTCTCCCTGGAGGCGTTTGGCGCAGTGCTGCTCTTCGCGCGCTTCGTGCAGGACATGGAGCCGGGGCGAGCGGCCTACTGGGCGGTGTTCCACTCGGTGTCGGCCTTCTGCAATGCGGGGTTTGGCCTGTCGTCTCAGAGTCTCATGGCCTACCGGGATGATGCCTTCATGAATCTCACGATGGCCTTCCTCATCATCAGCGGCGGACTGGGATTTGTGGTGTTGCTGGAGATCAGCCGCCGGGTGCGGGGTCTCAAGCCGCATATCAGCCTGCACAGCCGGGTGGTCTTGTGGATGAGCGGTGGACTCATCGTGGTGGGAGCGGTGGGGTTCTGGCTGGTGGAATTTCCCTACACCCTCGTTGGCGAACCGCTCCACGCACAGATCTACGCCGCCTTCTTCCAGTCCGTCACAGCTCGAACGGCAGGATTCAACACCGTAGAAATCGGCGATCTCGGGAACGCAACGCTCATGCTGATGATGATCTTGATGCTGATTGGCGCTTCTCCCGGATCCTGCGGCGGCGGAATCAAGACCACCAGCGCAGCCGTGGTGCTGGCCTCCATCTGGAGCCAATTCCGAGCCAGAGAAGACGTGGTGCTCTTCCAACGCCGGGTGCCCATGGAGACCCTGGCACGAGCGGTGGTCATCACCTTCTTCTCCATGGCCCTGATTACGGCCTGCACCCTGGTGCTCCTGGTCACCGAAGCGAAGGTGGGCGCCTCCTACCCATCCGACCGCGGGTTGTTTATTCGCGCGCTCTTCGACTCCACTTCGGCATACGCAACCGTAGGACTCTCGACCGGGCTGACAACTCAACTCTCCGCCATCGGCAAGCTGGTTCTGACGTTGGCCATGTTCGTGGGCCGTCTTGGACCACTCACCATTGCTCTGGCTATTGAAAGCCGGAAACCCCAACACTATCGTTACCCCGCTGAGAAAGTGCTGGTCGGGTAATCTCCCCTCTTCTCCTCATGAAAAGCGTCGCAATCCTGGGTTTAAGCAGCTTCGGCACGTTCCTCTGCCGCAAGCTCTGCAAGATGGGAATGGAAGTGCTCGCGGTCGACATCGACGAGGAACGCGTGGATGAGGTGGCCACGCTGGTGAGCCGAGCCCTTGTCGCCGATGTCTCCGACCGGGAGACCCTCGAGAAGCTGGGCTTGGAAGACATGAACCAGATTGTCGTCGCGCTGGGAGCCAGGCTGGATGCCAGCGTATTGGTGATGCTTTATCTGAAGGAGATGAACGTGGATCCGGACCGCATCCTGGTGAAAGCCAACAATGAGGATCACGAGAAGATTCTTCATATGCTTGGGGCCAAGAACACCCTCATCCCGGAGCGGGATATCGCGGACCGGATCGCGCACACGGTGCAACGGCCCAACCTGCTGGATTTCCTCCCGCTCGGCGAGGGATTCAGCATCATCGAGATGCAGGCGCCGGAACGCTGGGTGGGCAAGTCGCTGGAGGATCTGAACATCAACCGGGACTACGGCGTGCAAATCTTCATGGTCCGGACGCCCTCGGAGAAATGCTATCACTTCCCCCGGCCCAATCACGTGGTGCAGGAAGAGGAATCCCTCGTCCTCGGCGGCAGCGATCCCGACCTGGAAGATGTCGAGAAACTGTGAATTGGAGTTGGGGGAAGACAACAACCTCATCGCTTTAGGAAGTATCCGCATCCTCGCTTCGCGAATCACAAGGAAGCTTCGCAAGATGTGAATGCACAGAAAGTCCATTCTCCAGGCCGGAGGCCTACAAGTTCGTTAGCCGGTGGTATAGCGAGGGACGAGCGACACCACCGGAACACAATCAGAACTGGCGAACCCCAACGGGGTTCTAGAGCATTTTAAGTGGAGATATGCCCAAGGCTATCGAAGGCGCGGTGCGGATG
>JBHIXE010000435.1:0-4540 GCA_041984905.1 Verrucomicrobiales bacterium
GCCACCTGGTTCCCCATCTGGGTGGCCAGTTTCGGTTGATCCGCGGCAAAGGTCTGCAGCCTGCGGCACTCGTGAAGCGTGCGCGTGAGGGGCTTTTCCCCATAGGTGTGCTTGCCCAACTGCATCGTGCTCATGGCGATAGGGGCGTGCATGTGATCCGGCGTCGCCACAATCGCCGCATCAAAGTTCATCGCTTCCTTGTCCAGCAGTTGCCGCCAATCCTGATAAATGTGGGCTTCTGGATGGAGCTTCCGGACCCTGGTTGTCCGGGCGAGATCGACCTCCGCCACGGCTACGAGTTTGGAGTTGGGCACCTGAGCCGTCATCTCCTCGATATTTTTCCAAGCTCTGCCATCCGCCCCGAAACAAACAAATCGAATATGATCAGAAGGATTTCCTGCATTGGCGGTCGATTTCCATCCCACCCATGGAGCAGAAAGTGATGAAGCTGTAACGACTCTTAAGAAATTTCGGCGTGTGGTCTTTTGATTCATGGGTGTAAGGGCGGGGTATTCTTAGGGAGGATTCTGTTCCAGGATGCTGAGAGCCTTCCGGGGGCGACTCCTTCATGACTACCGGGATCTCCACAAGACCATCGAAGTGTGACAATTATGTTCTCTTTTTGGGGGCCATAACCCGACCTGCAGGTGCCGTCAGAACTGAGGCTGGGGGCAGGAAGAGGGGCAGCGAACGAAGGCAGCGTGTGGAGAGATGGGGCTTCTGAAAAGGTAATGCCTGAGAATCAAATTGAGACCGAATCTCAAAAAGGAGAGGTTTTAGCTTGATACTGGGACTCAGTCTCATTAAGGGTGCTCGCATGAAACACGCACAACTTCGCTTCTCCATCGCTGATCACAGAAGTGTTTTCCTCTGGGTCATGGTCCTCTTTGCAGGTTTGGCTTCCGTGTCTTTGAGGGCTCAGGAGGACTCCGAGGCTTCAGAATCCACGGACTCTGAGGCGACTCCGGTCGGCACTCTGCCGACCACCGTCATCACGGGACAGACGTCCAGTGTGGGAACCCGTTCCGAGAAAAAGCTGGAGGACGTGCCGGTGTCCATCACGGTCATTCCCGATGAAGAGATCGCGCGGATTGCACCTCGCTCCTTTGACGATGTCATTCGAATGGCCCCCAACGTTGAGACCCAGGGCGGCCCTCGCTATCTGGGCGAGCAAGTGAACATCCGCGGGGAGGGGGGCAACGCAGTGACCGTTCGGGTGGACGATGCCCGGCAGAACTTCGTTTCCGGCCATGCTGGTCAGCGCTTCTTTGTGGAGACCGATTTTCTCAAGCGCGTGGATGTCCTGCGTGGAGCGGGATCGTTCCTCTATGGAAGCGGTTCGGCGGGGGTGATCAATCTGGATACCTATGATCCGGAAGATCTCCTCAATCCGGACGGATGGGGCTTCCGCATGCGGAATACCTACAACGACAACTCCGAAGAATGGGCGAATAGCTGGATGGGCGCTGTCGGCACGGATCAGTTCTCTTTCCTCTATGGGTATGCGGACCGGCAGGGGAATGACATTCGCCTTCCTGAAGGGGACATGGGAGAAGAACGATTCGTTCCGGATTCGTCCATCGATCGGAACAGTCACCTGGCCAAGATGGTATTTACGCCGAGCGAAGAACACCGCTTCGAACTTGGCTACTCCCGCTATGATACCTCCGATGAAGGCGGCGCGAATCCTCAGGCGGATGTCGGCACCAGCAATGCGAGGGTGGGGCGCGGCATCGATTTCAGTCAGTGGACAGGCGACTATCAGTTCAACCCATTTGGAACGGAACTCATCCATGTGGACCTGACGGTTTACTACAACGAGACCTCCCAAACGCGGAACTATCTGGACCCTACGGGTTCCAACATGAATCGTCAGAACATCCACCAACTGGATGTTCTTGGGGTGGATTTTGCCAACCGCAGTGAGTTCATGTTGGGCGAGTTGGAACATGAACTGACCTTTGGCGTGGAGTTCTTCACCGAGACGCAGGAAGGAACGGAAACTCGCGACACCTTCTTTATCCCAGGTGCCACGGGTTATTCCTCCAATCGCCCCAATGCGGAAGCGGATCACCTGGGGATCTATGTGACGGACGAAATTGACTTGAGCTCCCGGTTCACGCTTTTCACGGGGCTTCGCCACGACTCCTATGAGACTCGCAAGACGATCGGGAGCATCGTCGAGCAAAGTGATGGCGCTCTGTCACCGCACATCGGGTTTGACCTGGACCTGACGGAGAAGCTCTCTCTGGTAGGCCGCTATTCCCGGGCCTTCACGGAGCCGACCCTCAATTCGCTCTACAATGATGGCAGTCACTTTGGCATCGTACCCAATGATCCGTTCTTCGAAACCATCACCGAGCCTTCCGGCGGGTTCTTCCTGCCTCCGAATGTTCCTCCAGCAGGCCAGATCAATGTGAACTACTTCGAGGAAATCTTCGTGCCGAATGATCAACTCTTGCCCGAGGAAAGTGACAACTTCGAGCTCGGCCTGCATTTCGAGGACGAGGATTTCGCTGGGGGAGAGCTGGTTGCCCGGGTGAACGGATTCTACAAACAAGGCAAGAACACGGTAGATTCAGAGATCGTGGGAACCGCCGTCACCAATCCGTACGATGGCGGATTCGCGACTCCGGATGACGTGCCTGCGGAGACGGCCATGCTTGGGCCGTTCGGTCCCACCGCGACCTTCTTCACCGGCATCAACTTCAATGGCACCCTGACCCAAGCCTTCCGCCAATCCGTGAACCGTGCTGAAACGGAGATTTACGGGGCCGAGTTCTCGCTGGAATACGATGCGGACACCTGGTTCGGCGGATTGGCCTTTGGCTCCGTTCGCGGCGAGGACAGCACGACAGGCGCCAATCTGAACTCGCTCTTGGGCGACCAGTTGTCCGCCACGTTGGGGACTCGTTTCAAGGATGGGAAGTATGAGCTGGGAATGTATGGCATCTGGAATGCCGGTAAGGAACACATCGTCTCGGATCCGTTCTTCCAAACCAGCGGCTACGACCTCTACGGTCTGTTTGCGACCATGCGTGTGACGGACAACTTCACCCTCCGCGTTGGCGTCGATAACCTGTTCGACCAATCCTACGAGCGGACCAGCATTCTCCTGGAAGAACCCGGTCGTAACGGGTTCTTCTCCGCGACCTTCCAGTGGTAGCGGAGAGATCAAGTGCAACTGGCGAGGTTTTGAGAGTGGCTCCAAGAAGGGGCCACTCTTCGGTTTATTCAAGGTCGGATGGTAAGGCTTGATCCGGATGCCGGACCGCATTCAACTAAGCACCATGAAATCCCCGTCTGCTCTCATCACGTTTCTCGCCCTGGGCCTGGCCATCGCAAACCTCGCAGCCGAGCCGGAACGTCAGGTCTACAAAACAATTGGTGAGGATACCAGGCTTGAGATCTGGATTTACAAACCGGAAGGCTGGAAGGCGGAGGACAAGCGACCGGCAGTCGTCTTCTATCACGGAGGAGGCTGGAGTGGGGGGACACCGGACCAATTCGATCCTCACTGCCAGCACTTTGCCAAGCGTGGCATGGTGGCCTTCAGCGTCGAATACCGTCTCAAGTCCCGGCACGGATCGACTCCCGTGGAAAGCACGCAGGACGCCAAGAGTGCTTTCCGCTGGGTGAGAGGGCATGCCGATGAGTTGGGTGTAGATCCAGATCGCATTGCCGCCGGCGGTGGTTCGGCGGGAGGACACCTTGCGGCGGCCATCGCGACCGTGCCATTGAATGATCCGCAGGATGACCAGGACGTGAGTCCCGTGCCCAATGCCCTGATGCTCTTCAATCCGGCGCTGAATCTGGATTTCCCACGCATGCAGGAGCGGTGGGGCGACCTCAGTGCGGAGACCATTCGCTCCATCTCACCTTATCAGAACGTCACCAAGGACTTGCCTCCCACCATCATCTTCCACGGAAAGGCCGATACCACCGTGCCTTACTCCACGGTGGACGACTTCACGAAGAAGGCCAACGATCTCGGAGCCAAGGTGAACCTGCGCGGCTATGAAGGCCGCGCCCACGGTTTCTTCAATCAGAAGAAGAGCGAGGAAGACTACCAGGCTACCCTGGCCGAGGCAGATGCGTTTCTCGTGGAGTTGGGTGGTTGTCAGAGAAATGAGGCAGGACTCAGTGCAGCTTTTCGACCGCCTGAGGACAGTGTGCAAAATAGAAGACTAAACCTTACTATTTTGGAGATAGGTTGTAGTCGCACTAGGATATCAGAGAAGCGTTGGAGAAAGCGCGAAGCGCTGAAGACCTCAGTAGCCGTGGTGTGACCGAAGGGAACCCACGGGAGGATGAATATAGAATATCAGCCGCGTAGCGGCGAGACTCTCCCGATCCGGTCGCCACTTGCGTGGCAAGACGCTGTGGCACGGAGTCCGGGGGATTCCCTACGGTCACTCCCCGTCTACTGAGGTCCTCAGCACTTCGCGCTTTATGTTTCTGATTCCATGCCCGGTGATCGGAGCGAAGTTTGGGTAGTGTCCTAGGATACTACCGAAGTTTGGTTTGGCTTGCGAGATCT
>JBHIXE010000436.1:0-4508 GCA_041984905.1 Verrucomicrobiales bacterium
CCGCAAACCTTTCGGAGTCTTGTAGGAGGAAGTGGAGTCGACCCGTTTTACTCCAACGGCGTTCTCAATATGGACGGTCTTGACCTCAATTTCGGCCGGAGTCACGTGAATCCAATCGAAGCCATTGAAGGATCCCATATCCAGAGTCCAAGGCTTCCCATCATCTGCTGGGCGAAGCGGAGCGCCCCAACATCCTTCACCAATGTAAACCGTCGCAGAAGGATCCTTGGGTGCGGCACTGAAGCCCTCTGGACCGCTTGCATCTGGTTTGAGCGGCTTCGTACGTTTCATGACGTGAGAATCCGATTCCAAGACCAGGTCGAAGCCGTGCTGATAAAAGTTGTCCGCCCACTGCATGGGGTTGGATCCCTCGCTCTTCTTGCTTTGGTGAGGCCGCATCGGCTTGTGGTAGCCCGCCAGAAGATGCGTCACGCCCTTGGCATGTTGAGAGAGGTCTTTCTCCATCCACTGCTCCTGATCGCCTTCCGCAGGGATCTCGCTATTCAGGGCGTAGTAGCGAAACAATTTACCGCCAATACCGAAAGCGTAGTAGGCATCATCGGGCGTGTCAAAGAAGCTTGGAATCGTCTCCGGGCGGCGCTCGTGATTGCCTCGATGGGCCACGATCGGAATCATGTTCCCGTCTTCCCCAATGGTCTCCTGCCAGTCATCGAGCCATTCCACCCATTCCTCCGCCTCATCCTTGTTGATCATATCTCCGGTGAAGGCCACAAAGAGCGGCCGTAGCTTTTCGCAAAGCCGGTTCGCCTCGATCCGGACATCCCGGAAATTTCGGGAATCGCCGCCCGCAATGAAGGTGAAGGATTTGGAATCACTCGGCGCTGTCCGGAACTTGAGACGCGGCCCCACCCCCGCAGCGTCCTTGAGGCAGAAGAAGTATTCGGTGTCAGGCTCCAGGCCGGTCATGCGGGCGAAGCAATTCACCATGCCGTCGTACTCTACGGCTCGTTGCGGCTCCAGCACATGGGAATAGCGATCCGCATGGCGTCGATGATCGGTCTTGCCGTAGTGAACCTTGGCCGGCTCTCCCACTTCCTGATCCCAGGCGATGGTCGCCGTGGTCGTCGGATCTGTCACCCACACGACCCGATACTTGCCGGTGCGAGAGTCGTCCTTCTGAATGATCTCAGGCTTGTCGTCCGCAAAAGCGAGGGGTGAGCAAAGGGCCGTTAAAGCCAATAATATCAGGTGGGAAATGGGGGATTGCTTCATGGAAGATGGAATACTGCCCTGCTTCCAGGAGATGCACAACTCTGTATCAACCATTGACTCTAAGGAGGTTAACTTTGTGAGAATGGAACTCGTGTTTGTGCGAGACCTTGCCTTAGATATTCTCTCTCCAGCACCCTTGTTCGCAAATTCTCCATCGATCCTGATGCTTATGAACTCCCTCCATCTCTACCGCCTCATTGCGCTTTCTCTGGTGCTGAGTCCCCTTGCCCTCACCGCAGAGGAAATCCTGGAGGAGAGCACGCTGCGTCTGGGGAAGCAAGGGTTCGTGGAATGGGAGGAGTTCGAGAACCGGGGTATCGATGCCGAGACACTCGAAGTGCGATTCCAAGCGGTCCCGAACTCCGATGAGAAAACCCTCAGAATCTGGCAACGGGATGTCAAGTATGGCTGGGCGGTCAAACTCAATGGGATGAAGTTGGGAAGTCTAACGACCACGGAAACCGCTCTGGAGAGCTTGTTTGCCATTCCCCCACAAGCCCTGAAGGAAGGTGAAAATACACTGGTCATCGAACCGCCCAGCAAACCAGACGACATCGAAGTTGGCCCGATCATTCTTGAAAACCATGCACCTTCAACCTATCTCGCAGGCTCCACCCTGCAGGTGAAGGTCACGGACACTGCCACCGGGCAGGCGACTCCCTGTCGCCTCACCCTGACTCGAAAAGACGGAACCCTCCAGCCTCTTTCCGGAAGCCCCTCAAGAGACGTCGCGACTCGAGTCGGCGTCCTGTATTCCCGGAATGGAATCGCCACGCTCACCGCTCCTCCGGGAGACTACATCCTCTACGCCGGAAAAGGATTCGAGTGGTCGATCGCCCAAACAGAGATTTCCCTCCAACCAGGAGAAGAAAAAACACTGGAACTCGCCCTCAGCCGCGAAGTGTCCACGGAGGGCTGGATTGCTGCGGACAGTCACATCCACACCTTGACCTACAGCGGCCATGGCGATGCTTCCATCGAAGAGCGTATGCTGACGATTGCCGGTGAGGGCATCGAGCTGGCCATTGCCACGGATCACAACCATCACACCGACTACGCGCCCGTCGCCGCGAGCGCTGGTCTTGGGCACAGCTTCACCTCCGTGATGGGGAACGAGGTCACCACGAAGTGGGGCCATTTCAATGCCTTCCCCATCGAACCCGGCTCCCCCGTGCCGGACTTCAGTGAAAGGGCTTGGGAAAAACTTCTCCCGGGCATTCGGTCGACCACCGGGGCCAAGGTCATTACCCTCAATCATCCCAGGGATTCCCACTACGGGTTCATTCCTTTGGGGGATCTCCAGTTCAACCCGGAGACTGGCAAACACCGTCAGCACGAGGCCCTGCTCCAGGTCGACGCAATGGAGCT
Source organism: Verrucomicrobiales bacterium (assembly GCA_041984905.1). Classification (GTDB taxonomy): domain Bacteria; phylum Verrucomicrobiota; class Verrucomicrobiia; order Verrucomicrobiales; family DEV007; genus JBHIXE01. Next base: position 2,602 of record JBHIXE010000436.1, read on the forward strand.
GGTCACCTCGGGAGCGATGCAATCCGACATCCACCAGCTCTATCGCGATTGGTTCGCGCTGCTGAACTATGGCAATCGCATTTCCGGCGTGGGCTCCAGCGATACTCATGATGTCAGCCGGTATATCCTTGGTCAGGGACGTACGTATGTTACCGCAGATGACTCCGATCCCTCCCACCTGGATTTGGATGAAGTCTGGAGGAGCTATCAGAATGGCCGGTTGCTCGTCAGCATGGGGCTTCTCACTGAACTAGTTGTCGACCAGCAATTCAGAACCGGAGACTTGGCGACGGGGCTCGGGGACACCTTGCAGGTTGAAGCCATTGTCCGCGGGCCTTCCTGGGTGCGGGCCGACCAGATTGAACTCTACGCCAATGGCATCCTGATTCGCCAAGAAGCGATCGAGGATGATTATCAAGCCGACAAGAAGGCCCATTTCTCCTGGGACATTCCGAAGCCAGGAAATGACGTTCACCTCGTGGCGATTGCAACGGGACCGGGCATTACAGAACCCTTCTGGCAGATTCCTCGCCCGTACCAGCCCACTAGTAAGAAGGTTGTGCCTCGAGTCATTGGCTCCACCAATCCCATCTGGATCGATGCAGATGGCGATGGCAAATTCCAGTCGGCCCGAGACTATGCTCTGACCTTGATGAAGGAACACTCAGCAGACGCTGCCAAGCTGCAGGACGCGCTAAGAAAATTCGACGCCGCAGTGGCATTCCAGCTTGATGCCCTCCTTGGCAGAAAGCCAGAATAGTTGGAACCATGCACCTACGCTTCCTGAATCTGAGACCGGCCGGATTCCAGGATGAAGGATGCTCGCCGGGTTGTCTTGCCTCCCGGCTGGGAAACCTGATCGACCACCATGTAGTCGCTGGTCCAGGTATCGGGAGTCAGCGTGCATTTCACGTAGCCGCGTTGCTGATTGTGGAACTTCACGCAGGGGTTCTCGGCCAGGAGTTCGGCAATGTCTTTGGGCTGGTCGCGTCCATCGCCACCACTTGAGATCGAGGTGCCGACGAACTCCGCCGCAACAATGGGCTGATCCGGTTTCCGATCGTCAAAGCGCAACTCGTTCACCCAATTGGCGTGGATATCTCCCGTGAGCACGACAGGATTGGGCACCTTGCGGTCCGCGACAAACTCCAACAGGCGCTTCCTTTCCGCGGCGTACCCGGGCCACTGATCCATTGAATACTCGGGATCGGCTCCCTCTTTGGTGGAGCGGTCGACCAACCCCATCATCACTTGCTGGGCGAACACATTCCAATTGCCCGTCGAACGCAGCATGGACTGGTAAAGCCAGTTCCGTTGCGCCCCTCCCAGAAGCGTCTGGGACGGACTGAAGGCTTCATCATTGAGAGGTCCACGACCGTCTCCATTGGGCTGATCGGATCGGTACTGCCTTGTGTCCAACACATAGAACTCGGCCAACCGCCCAAAACTTGCCCGTCGATAAAGTCTCATGTGAGGCCCGCGAGGTAACGCATTGGGCCGCAAGGGCATCATCTCGTAGTAGGCCTGGTAGGCATTGGCTCGCCTCAGGAGGTATGCCGCTGGGTCAATGCCTTGCTCCTCGGAAATCGCGCCGGCACAATTGTTGTCAAACTCGTGATCGTCCCAGGTTACAAACCAGGGACACCGTGCATGCATCGCCTGGAGCAGCGGATCGCTCCGGTACTGAGAGTAACGAACGCGATATTCCCCCACTTGCTCAATCTCCGGGCCCAGGTGCTTGCGAACCCGACCATCGATCCCCGCATATTCATAGATGTAATCGCCCAGGTGAACCACCAGGTCCAGGTCATCCAAATAGCTATAATGGGAATTCCACAGCTGTAGCAGGTGGTGGAAATGAAAGGCCTCAGTCTGCATAATAGATTGCTGGATAAAATAATTAGGGT
>JBHIXE010000437.1:0-4475 GCA_041984905.1 Verrucomicrobiales bacterium
TGCGGTGCAGCTCAAACTGGTCGACGCCTTTCTGATACTCGCCCGCGTAGTAGAGGGAGATGCCTCGTTGCCAATGGCTCGGGGCTTCTTCCGGGAAGTATTTCAGGAACTGGTCGAAGTCCGCGACGGACTCTCCAATGCGGGCGTTCTGAAAGTGGATCTCGCCACGGCGTTGATGCGCGGAGGCTGCCACGGCCTTGGCGGTCTCGACCGTCTCATCCGTGGAGTCCTGGCTGGTGAGCGGTTTGAGAAGATCAATCGCGGTGGTGAAATCGCCACTCAGGTAAGCCTTCTTGGCGGCTTCAATAGTGGCGTCGTCATCCGCCATCACTGGCATCGCGCACAGGATCAGAGCTGCAACGGTGACCAATGCCGGGGAGAAAAAGGGGATTCCTCGCATAGCTCTGGAGCGTCTCGGCTCGTCCCGGCGAAGTCAAGCGAGGATGCTGAATGCCGCTAAGACTCTGCTGATTAGAGACAGACTTCCAGCTCGATGAACCGGTGCGGATTCTTCGCATACTCCGCGGCCAACTGGCGCAGGGTCTTGACCCGGGTGTTGTGATGCGGTTCGGAAACCTTGAGAGTCTCGGGAAAGTTCTCGATAACGGCCTTCTGCATCATCATGGCGCGGACCTTTCGCTGACGCATCTCGCCGGAGACTTCGCAGGTAATGCAGACCACGTAGGTCATGGAATTGATCGGCAAGCCCATGTCCCGCTTGATGTGCCCCGCGGCAAAGCGCTCGCTGATCTCATTGAGCACAGGGTTGAGGCAATACCAGTATTCATCCTCAGCCAGGGGCAGAATGCTGTCTTCCGCGCTGGTCTCCTGAGCCTTGCAAAGCACCGTCTGCCGAGCCGCGGAATTCAGGAACACCTCCTCCAGCCGCTTCTCCACCAGGGTGCGAATCTTAAGCTCACCATCCTCCACTATGTTCAGGGAGATGTTGAGCCGATCGAAGAACTCTCGCTTCTTCCACTTGGCCGTCGCGCGTTGCCGACCCCAGGACCAGCCGATCAAGCCCGTGATGACGGGAATGAGGATCTCTGACAGGTCAGCGACAAAGGCGGGCGCCTGGGCCAGGATTAAGAGAGAGAAGCTATGGATGGATTCGGGTAGGAACATCGGGTGACTCGGGATCGTCTCTTGGGCTGATTCTCTCCACCACCTATTCGATCGCAGTGCAGAGAAGCGCCTACTCCTCCGTATAGAACCGGCCCAGGTAACCCACAATCACTTCCCGCATTTCTTTGACATCAATCGTGCCGGGCTCGTCGTGGCGATACACCAACTCGCCACCTGGAGCGATCAAGATGGTGTGGGGCATGCCGCCTTTCCACTCGGGATCCAGCGCCTCCGCCACGGCGTCCAGATCATCCGTGTTGCAGTGGTAGTTGTTGGTGGTGCGACCCTCGGCCTTCACGGATTCCGTGGTCTTCGGTCCCATGGCGGCGTGCTGCTCTTTGAGGAATTTCTCCACCTCCTCATGCATGCTGGGATCATCCATGCCGATGCTGATGAACTCAAATCCACGCTTATCAAACTGACGTCCCAGAGTGATCAGATCCGGAAATTCCGCGACACATGGAGGGCACCAGGTGGCCCACAAATTGATCATGCGCAGCTTGTCGGATTTGTTGGCGACCAGTTCGGCGATGCCTTCCGGGCCGATCATTTCCACGGTGACCGGGCGCTTCTTCCAGGCTTCATCGAAGTCTGCCACTTGCGATTCCTTGGACGCCCACTTGATCGAGCAGCCGAAGGCTCGGGTCGTTTCAACGGGCACGGGTTGACCAGCCAGGAGGGCATTAATCGCGTTGCGGGCATCGAACTCCTTCGCGCCGGTCTCGTATTTGGAATCGTCAACGCGGCCCTGGTAGCGAAGCTTGCGTTCTTTATCGAAGATGAAGATGTGTGGGGTGGCGATTGCGCCATAGGCTTTGGCGACCTTCTGCGTCTCGCCATCATAGAGATAGGGGAAGTTGAAGCCGTTTTCCTTGGCGTGCGCCTTCATCTCCTCATAGGAATCTCCATAGACGGAATAGCCCAGTTCATCCAGCCGGAGGGCGCCTGGATCGTTCGATGAAATAGCGACCAGTTGAAAGCTTTGGTCTGCGTAGTCCTTCACCATCTGGATGATCCGCGCTTCGGCGGCCTGGGCGGTGGGACAGTGATTGCAGGTAAAGAGGATCGCCAGGATGTCCTTGTCTGCGTAGTCAGCCAGTTTGTGCTGCTTGCCGTCGATTCCCAGAAGGCTGAAGCCGGGAGCTTTCGCGCCGATTTCCAGGGTGGCGATGGCGTCCTTCTTCTTGGCGGGCTGCTTGGCCTTTTCCTCAGTCGTAGCGGCTGGTTTCTCGGTCTTCGCCTCTGCGAGCTTCTCCGGTTTGGGCTCCGCCTTTTCCGCGACCGCGGGAGGCGCCGGCGTCTTTAGAGAAGGGGCGGCCGTAGTTTCGCCATTGCGGAAAATGGCGAACATGGCGATGAGCAAGCCTACGGCGAGGACAGAGTTGAGAAGATAGCGGATCATGGAGTTCTGAAGGTGAGACGAAGAGGCGCTTGCGCTGATTGCAGTTGGGACCAGCAAGGGGACTGGATCGCTCAATCTGTCCGCTTCCTCAACTCCCTAAGCCATGGCTGTCAGCACCACTCGCAGCCCCAGGAAATCAAAACTCTGCGTCGGGGGCAAGGGCATCCGTGCCGCGGAACGACAATCCCGCGCCGGACTGAACCAGGCGCCTCCGCGCGCGATGCGTTCGCGTCCATGCCCTGCGCCCCGGGGATCCGTCACCGGCCCCATCGGGTAATCGCCATTCCAGTCCTGGCACCATTCCCAGACGTTGCCGTGCATATCGTAAATCCCCCAGGGATTGGCGGGATAGCTGCCCACTTCCGCCGTCTGCCCTCGGGTAGAATCGTAGTTGGCAAGGTCGGGATCAAGGCTGTCTCCGTGAGAATAGGGAGAGTCCGTTCCGGCGCGGCAGGCATATTCCCACTGGGCTCCGCTTGGGAGGCGATATTCCCAACCGTCGGGAACCGACTTGCGCTGGCGCTCGCGTTCGCTGAGACGCTTGCAGAAATCGGCGGCTTCCTCCCAATTGACCCGCTCCACGGGCGCGGAAGAACTGCCGTCTTTGAATCGGCTGGGATTCTCGCCCACGAGCGCGACCCACTGATCCTGCGTCACCGCGTAGCGACCGATCCAATAACCCTTGCTCAGAGTGACCTGGTGCGGCAACTCATGCTCATAGCGCCCGAATTCATCAAGCGGGCTGCCCATCTGAAAAGTCCCGGGCTGGCACCATACCATGTCCATTCCCACGCCATTGATGAACTCGCTCCCCGGCGATGGCATGTGAGAGACCTCGGCCGGTTCCGGCGTGGTGACGGAACCCGTTCCCATGAAGTGCGAGCGCAGATCTGTCACCAACCGCGTCATGTGCGCCTCGTAATCCCGGCTGGGATCCATCGGCATCGCCTGATGATACACAATCCGCGCGATCTTGGTGGGTAGTTGGGATTCGAGGGGCATCTGGTTGTGCCCCACCAGGATCGGGATGATCGGCACGTTGCGTTCCAGGGCCGCTTCCAGTTCCACCTGGACAAAGTCCCGGGGATCATCAAGGCGCTGGATCATGATCTCTGTCCATTGGGGACCGATCAGGGCCAGAACCACATTCGTCTGGCTCACCGCCTCGGTCAGCACCTCGCGAAAATCGCGCCCAGGAGGGATAGCGTCGAAGTCCATGAAGATGTTGTTCTCCCCGAACTCCGCTTCCAACCGCTCGTGAATACGCGGGATGGTGCCCCGCACCAGGAGGTCATCGTGCCGATAGGAGAGAAAGATCTTGAGCTGGCTCATGGGACCGGAAAAGGTTTGTCAGGCATCATAGTCCGGGGCGGAATCAATGCCAGGACATTTGGGTGACGGACGTGATGGTCAGTCGCGTGGAGCCGGGGGGGAGGAGTTACAACGTTGAAGCATGGGACGATACAATCTCTTCGAGGTCGAGGGTGACTGCCCCCATTGTGGGGTTTCTCAAGGATTTAGGTTTCAGGCTGATATTGGGAAGCTGGAGTGGCTCGAACTTAAGCCTGGGGATAACGTGTTCCCCTCGGAATCCCGATATCCTCAAAGTCCCGTCGAGCCAGCTACCGAGACGGTGGGGCGGCACTTTTGGAGATATGGTTTAGCATCGTGTGTCAGTTGCGAAAAGGAGTGCTGGGCAAAGGTCTTTGTGAGGGGCGGACGCTTTGAGAAAGTAGAGGTAATGCTACTTCCTCCGACGGACCCCAATCATGTTGAGTTTCTTGAGTAGCTTGCTTAGGCGCTGGCTAACGATGCGATTCAGTCTGCGTTTTCTCCAACATCACGGCGCGCAGAGAACGGAAGGATGCTTCAAAGTGAAACTTCTCGCACGGAATCCAGTCCAACTGTGCGCATGCCCCTCCTAATCGCCATCCTCGGCCTCTCTTTG
>JBHIXE010000438.1:0-4458 GCA_041984905.1 Verrucomicrobiales bacterium
GCACTGTCGCACTGTCGCACTGTCGCACTGTCGCACTGTCGCACTGTCGCACTGCTCACCGAATAATCAGACTCCCATCCTCCCGGAACTCCCAGAAGTCCGCCCAGGCGACTTCCCAGATGTAACCGTCGGGATCCGAGAAATACCCGCCGTAACCGCCCCAGCTGGTTTTCTGAGCTGGTTTCTCGATCTTGCCGCCGGCTTCTTCCGCATGCTCCAGAAGTTCCTGAACCTCATCCTTAGTCCGGGTATTGTGAGCCAAGGTGATACCGGGGAAGCGCGATCGTTTCTTGGGGAAATCCGGTGAGATGTCCGACGCGAGTTTTTCCGCGGGATAGAGGGCCAGACAGGTGCCCCGCGTCTGGAGAAAGACGATTCCGGAATCCGGCTTGCGGGTGGTGGGAAATCCCAGCCCCATGTGATAGAAGCGATACGATCGCTCCAAATCGTCCACGCCGAGCGTGATGATACTGATACGCGGTTCCATAAATCGTGCAGAGAGGTTGAAGGAGGAGAGCCTTGGCAAAGGCCGACGGCTATCCGGTGATCAAGGTGTCCAGATGCGCAGACGTGGCGGCGGCCAACCCATCCAGGTTGTAACCCCCTTCCAGGACGGAGACCAACCGGTTCTCCGCCGTGGATTCTGCCAGGCCCATCATCAGCTTGGTCAATTCCCGGAAATCCTTGTCCTCCAGGGTGAATTGCCCCAGCGGGTCATCCTTACGGGAATCGAACCCGGCCGATAACAGCACCAGATCCGGCTTGAAATCCTTCATCTCTTTGAGAAAGCCACCCACGAACGCGTCCCGGATGTCCTCCATGCCCGTCCCAGCACGGAAGGGCGCATTCAAGACCGTGCCCTCCCCCTTGCCTTCCCCCGTTTCCATTCGGGAACCGGACCCCGGATACCAGGGATACTGGTGGGTGCTGAAGAAAAAAACGGAGGGATCGCTATAGAAAATGTCCTGCGTGCCATTGCCATGATGGACGTCCCAATCCGCAATGGCGACGCGTTCCACGCCATACTTCATCTGGGCATAGCGAGCAGCGATGGCGATGTTGTTGAAGATGCAGAAGCCCATCCCTTTGACGGGAGTCGCATGGTGACCCGGAGGCCGTACGACGCAAAAGGCGTTGTCCATCTCCTTGCCAAACACGGCGTCGACCGCGTTCATGACCCCGCCAGCCGCTGCCAGCGCGACTTCCAGAGAGCTGAGCCCCACCACGGTGTCACCGGTGCTCAGGTAGTTCTCGCCGCTCGTGATGTCCTCCTTGGCCGTCTCCACGTATTTCTCGCTATGAACGAGTTGGAGCTCCAGATCCGTGGCTGGCCGGTGGGTCAATGCGGTAGTCCTTTCCACCAGGCCATCCTCCTGAAACCGGGAGATGATGGCTTTGACACGTTTCGGGGATTCCGGATGTCCCGTCCCCGTATCGTGTTCTTCGTAGAGTGAATCCAACAGCAGACCTGTCGCCATAGCGGCGCCATCCTAGCACTATTGTCCAGCCCCGCCAAAGCTTTCCCGTAGGCTTCTCGGATCAAGGGGTGCGAGAAAACCACCTCTGAAGGCGCGTGCCCTGCCGCTGCATCCAGGCGGTGACCTTCACCCAGGTAGTTCCGGTGGTTGGATGAGAAAGGCTCCCAAGGACACTAGCCCAACGCTGAAAAAGCCGATTACGGCGCCAATGACCCGTTGCTGGGTGGAACTACGATCCAGACGAATCCGTCCCAGGGTGAGGGTCCAAACCACGAACCAGCCCACACCAAACAGGACCACCTCCACAATAACCTCGAAAAAGATGTGGGCGATGGCGCCCACCACTCGAGCGACCGCCGATAGAAACGCCTCAACCACTGCATCTATCATTGCCTTGCGAATCAGGGTTTCATCCAGGGAAAACGTTTCTGCAATTCTTCGACCCGATCCTGGAACCACCCCTTCAATGTAAAGGGCGGCCGTTCCTGAAAGGCATGCGTGCCAGGATCCAGCATCATGCGCCTGCCTTTGGGCGAGTGAGCCAGGTATTCATCCAGGATCTCGCCGAGTGTGTGGTTCTCCATCCGCTTCGGGAAATAGCCTTCCGGAAACTCGGTATCTGGAGCCAAATGCAGCGACACATCAGCTCGATCACAGATGAAGTTCTCCATCTCGTGGGCATCCTTGAACTCCGCGTGCGGCACCACCACGTCAAAGAGATTGGTCACCTTCTCATTGCCTTTCGGCACGCCCTGGAGCGGCGGCAGATGAAAGATCGCCCGAACCTGATTGGGATAATAGCGGACACGCAGATGATCCAATTGGTCGGCAGGCCATTGCGATGATATCCCGACGATCCTGGTGTGACGACTGGCCATCTTCTGAAGGTCGCCGTAGTCGCCATTCCGGTTCGCGAAATCAAAGACGCAGTAGGAGCTTAATGGGGAGGGAGACAGAGAAATGCCCACATGAGTTTTCGGCTCGGCAGAGTCCCGCAAGAAATGACGGTAGGCATAGACTTCCGATGGCTTCCTCTTCAAGAGCGACACGCCTTGGGCTCCACTGCTGGGAATCCAATCCAGGGCCACCACTTCTCCCTCGAGATTGGAGAAGTGTATCTGGCTACCCAACTGGACGGGAACCTTCGCGGTTTCAACAGGACCATAGGCAAGATCGAATCCAAACCCCACTTCTACGGCGTGCAGAGGGAGGATCTTGAAGTTGTGCGTGGTCAAGGCCTCGCCCGGTCCTGGAGAGGGCCACTGCATCCAACCGCTCGCATCACTGATGTCGCTCGTGGTGTTCCAGTTCCAGCATTCCACATCTGCAAACCCATCGAAGTCCGGGACGTTCTGAAAGTGGAGCATCAGAGTCAGCCCCATGCTTCCCGGATCCCAGTTGGAGACCTGCCAATCCTGCCACTTCACTTCGCCAAAGGTGTCGTGCTGGAGCTTGTGGAAGTCCTCCTGAGTCATCGGCTTCCAATCGCTGCCTCGTACCAGGACGCTGGTCGGCTCAAACCGATCCATGTCCCAGCCATCCACTTTCTTGAACGCTGGATCATAGCCCATGCAGGCAAAGAGCACCCGACAAGTGCCTCCATTCGGAAAGGTCACTACTTGCTCGGTATTGGCCGATGCAATGGCCGGAGCCATGGGCACCAGCTCCCGTTCCAGATCCTTCTCCCTTTCTTCCCAGACCCAGTGCAGTTGGTCCTTGGTCCGCTCGGTGCGAACATCCGCCGCCGTCAGAGGCCGTGAAGGCCGCGCTGAGGGCATCTTCACCGTGCTGAAGCTGTGACTGTAGATATTGCGCTTCGCATCTGGCGAGCTGTACCAGGCCCGCTTGGGACTGCCAAATTGCCAGGCGGTGACCGCCAACAGAAACACCGCCGTCACCACGGCAGGCACCCTTCGTCCCTGTCTCCCCTTTCGATTCATCTAGCTCCCCACACCTATCAACTTTGGCCCATCACCTCGAATTCTTTCGAACTCCCTAATTAGGACGGGACTTTCTGCCAAATCCGTCAATCGGGTCAAATTGGTTGCTTCCCCCGCACTCTCATCCTTTGCTCTGGGCGATGCTTCGAAAGACCAAGATCATCTCCACGCTGGGCCCGGCGACCGAGAAGAAGGAAACCATCGAGCAACTGATCCGGGCAGGCGCGAACATTTTCCGGCTCAACATGAGCCACGCCAAACACGATTGGACACGCGAGATCGTGGGCAACATTCGCCAAAGCTCCGAAGAGACCGGAATCCCGGTGGCGATTCTGATGGACCTGCAAGGGCCCTCCATTCGCACCGGACGGTTGGAACAATCGATCCATCTCAAGGAAGGCGATCGATTGGAGATCCGGCAGGAAGATACCGAGCCTCAGATGGAGTATTCCACCACAGTGAATTACCCGGGCCTCATGGCCGATGTGAGCAAGGGCGCGACCATGCTGGTGGACAACGGTGTGATTCATCTCAAGATCCTGGAGAAGAAGTCCGACCGGCTCATCTGCGAAGCCCTGACCGAGGGCGAGTTGACCAGCAAACGGCACATCAATTTGCCAGGCGTGAAGGTGCGATTGCCAGGGCTGACGGATAAGGATCGCGCCGATCTCTGCCTGGCCGCAGAACTCGATGTCGACTTTGTGGCATTGAGCTTTGTGCGAGGACACGAGCACGTCTATGAACTGCGGGGGATCCTGAAGGAGAAAGAGCTCCGCGCTGAGATCGTGTCCAAGATCGAGGACCAGGAAGCCATCAAGAACCTGGACGACATCATCAAGGCGAGCGATGCGGTGATGGTGGCGAGAGGCGACCTGGGAATCGAGGTTCACATCGAGGAGTTGCCCGTGATCCAACGGACGATCGTGCAGCGCTGTGCGGTCCTCGGTCGAAAAGTCATCGTGGCAACCCAGATGTTGGAGTCGATGGTGGACAACGCTCGGCCTACGCGAGCAGAAGTGGCGGACGTTTCGTACTCCGTC
>JBHIXE010000439.1:0-4439 GCA_041984905.1 Verrucomicrobiales bacterium
ACCCGGAAAGCGGAGCGCAATTTTGGCGCTGGTCCTGGGACCAGGATTGGCCCAAGGCCGGCCAACCGCATGTCATCGGAGGAGACCAACTCTTTCTCACGGCCAGCTATGGGCAGGGCTCCTATCTGTTGGATATGGAAGGCGCCGAGCCTGAGGTCATCTGGCGGAATCTGCGGATGAAGACCAAGTTCAGCAGCGCTGTGGTCCGCGATGGCTTCGCCTACGGGTTGGACGAGGGAATCCTGGCCTGCATTGAGGTGGAGACGGGCAAGCGTCAGTGGAAGGGAGGCCGCTACGGGTTCGGCCAGAATATCCTGGTCGATGACCTGCTCATTGTGCAGGCAGAAGACGGCTACGTCACCCTGGTGGAAGCCTCTCCCGAGGACTTCGTGGAAGTGGCGAAACTCGATGACGCCCTCCAAGGCACCACTTGGAATGTCCCCGCCTTGGTCGGCAGCTATCTGCTCATCCGCAATTCGGCGCAGGCAGCCTGCTTTCAACTGGCCTGCGATCCGGAAACCTAAGGTTTGCCGGTGCTACTCCGAAGCAGAGAGGACCACGGGAATCTCGACGGTTTCGTTGCCCCTTTGCACCTGCACTTTCACCGAATCGCCCACCCGGCGTTTCTCCAGTGCTTCGAACAAATCCTCAGAGTCCTTGATCTTCTGTCCTTCGATTCCGACGATGAGGTCGCCCAGCATCACCTCTCCACTGCGGCTGCGACGCGTTGGCAAGAGCCCTGCCTTGGCCGCTCCCGTCCCCTCAATCACATTGAGAACCAGAACGCCTTCGATTCCCTGGCGGCGTAGCAGATTGTCATCCACAATGGAGACACCCAGCACGGGCTTGATGACCCGGCCATATTCGACGATCTGCGGCACCAGCCGGTTCACCTCGTCCACGGGAACGGCAAATCCAACCCCGGCATAAGCTCCCGAGGGACTGTAAATGGCCGTGTTTACCCCAATGAGGCGTCCAGCACTATCCAGGAGAGGACCTCCGGAGTTCCCCGGATTGATGGCTGCGTCCGTCTGGATCACGCCATGGATCGTTCGGCCCGTCACCGCCTCGATTTCCCGGCCGAGCCCACTGATCACGCCCGTGGTCAAGGTCTGGTCGAGGCCAAATGGGTTCCCGATCGCGAGGACGTTCTGACCAACCCGCAGGTCTTTGGAACTGCCCACCTGGATTGGGGGAAGCCGGTCCTTGGGCGCTTCGATTCGCAGCACGGCGATGTCCTTATCTGGCTCAGCACCCACCAGGGTTGCGTTCCAGGTCGATCGATCCGACAGGATCACCTGGGCTGCGTTCGCATTCCGAATCACGTGGTAGTTGGTCACCACGTGCCCTTTGTCATCCCAGATGAATCCCGTTCCCGTCCCGGCGGGAATCTTGGTCAGGTTCATGGAGAAGATGTTCCGGCGAACCGCGATGCTCTCAATGTGCACGACGGATGGCGAGCTGCGTTCGAAGAGCTCGATGTTCGAGAGCTCGTCCTGGGTCAGCGGAGGACGCGGGGCGACTTCACGGGGTTCAGGCCCAAGGCTTACTTTGGACACCTGGCCGTGCACCCACAAAGTCCCCAGAATGAGCGCAGCACTCAGGCTGAGGTAGGAGAACCAGTTTCGGTGGGTCAAATTCATTGGGCAATTAGTCTATCATTGGGGGACATAGCTTTCCACCCGCGATTGATTAGACTGACCCAGGTTACTTTCTTGCGAACTCCCACAGGTCCGAGGGGACATGAGCGTCCTCAAAAATCTCCCGGGCACGATCCACAATCTCGGGGTGATCCGCGGCAATATTGTTCTCTTCTCCCAGATCCGAACTCAAGTCATAGATCTCGATCGGTGGGTCTGATTGCTTGTTCAGCCCCAGCTGGACTGCTTTCCATTGGCCGAACCGCGCCGCGCGTTTGCCGCCCTGTTCGTAGAACTCCCAATAAAGATACTCGTGCTCCGGCTGCTCTTCCGAGTTGCCCATGAGTTCGGGAACCATCGAGATCCCGTCAATTCCCTCCGGCGCCTCCACCCCTGCCAGTTCGCAGAAGGTCGGAAGCATGTCCCAATGGGCGGAGATGAGGTCACTAGTGGATCCCGACTCGATCTTGCCCGGCCAACGAGCCATGAGCGGCGCGCGAACTCCTCCCTCATACAGGTCCCGCTTGAGTCCCTTGAGGGGGCCATTGCTATCGAAGAACTCTGGACGATGTCCCCCTTCCTTGTGCGGACCGTTGTCTGAGCTCAGCATCACCAGGGTGTTCTCATCCAGCCCGAGTTCCTTGAGCAGATCCAGGAGTTGGCCCACCCCATCATCCAGTTTCACCATCATCCCGGCAAACATCGCGATGGGATTGGTCACCTCCGTGCCCGCATAGCGGCCCTTCTTGTCTTCAAACTCAGAGAACTGCTTCCGGAAAGGAGCCGCATAGTCTTCTGGAACCTGCATCGCGGCATGCGGAATGGTGACGGGCAGGTAGATGAAGAAAGGTTCTTCCTGGTGATCCCGCACAAACTGCAGGGCCTCATCCATGATCAGGTCATGGGTATAGGTCTTGCCATCCAGTGCCACGCGCTCCTTGTTCTTCCACAGGTGATCCGGGTAGTAGACATGCGCCTCCCTCTGGCAGTTGTAGCCGTAGAACAGGTCAAAGTGCTCCGCCGGATCGCTGGGGGAACCCGGCGCTCCCAATCCCCACTTGCCAAATGCTCCCGTGGCGTAGCCCGCTTCTTTGAGCAGGCGCGGAATCGTCACGATATCAGCAGGCATGGGAGCCTGTCCCTCCGGCTTTACCTCCCGGTTGCCTCTCACGAAGGACTTTCCGGTATGCACGCCTGTCATCAGAACACAGCGAGTTGGGGCGCATACCGTACTCCCGGCATAGTGCTGGGTGAACTTCATCCCCTCCCTGGCCAACCGGTCCATGTTTGGAGTTTCAAACTTGGTCTGACCATAGGCGCTCAAGTCACCGTATCCTGCATCATCCAGCAAGATGTAGATCATGTTCGGCTTTTCCGCGTGAAGGAACGGGGCCAGAGAGAGCGCCAGGAGAATCTGGAGAAGGGGTTTCATACTACCCACTTCCCTATCCCGTCCCTAAGAGAGGGTCCACCATTTTTTCCCGGTCGCCAGGGAGTTCAAGAGCCTGGATGATAGATGAAAAGATAGGCTCCGCCGTCGGTTGCCTCCCGCAAATCCTTTAGATAGGCATAGTCCTCCGGCGTCAGGACGGGACATCCCTGACTGCGCCCGATGCCAAGCCAGCCATCCTTGACCCAATGAATGAGCATGGCCTGGAGGGAAAGGTAGTTGCTCCCGGGTGGGGGAGGATGGATCACAATCGCGCGGCTGGCGGCCTGGGAATTCAGCCCTGGCTCCAGGCCCTGCAGGAGAATCTTGCTGCCGTGATCTTGCGAGGCTTCCACCTTTCCCATGCGGTAGAGCCCCAGTGAACTTTGGTGAGACCCCTCGTCGTTGGAGAAACGGGTCGCGAATGGCTCCGTGTCTTCTGAACTCCCCTTCCCATGCGTGACTCGAGCAAACCGCCTGGACCCGCTCTTCAAGTCATAAATAACACTCCGCTTTGCATAGGAAGGCTTGGAGTAATCCACGACCCACAGGATCGCCGCCTGATCCAGGGGCACGCCATGCCGTTTCAAGGCCTCTACTGCAGCCTGCCTGGCCACAGGGTTTTCCTGATCATGCCGCGTAAGAACCCCGTACGTCACTAATACTGCGACCAACGCAGCGATCAGACTGCCGATGAAAATCTTGCCCATGAATGCCTACGAGTCCCCTTCACTGGATTCCTCCAGTTCATCGACTCGTCGAGCAATGGATTCATTCAAAGTGGTGAGCAATCGGCGAAGTGTCTCGGGCTCGTCTCCCGCCAGATCACTGATCAATACGCTCTCTACCCGGCGCCCCAATTCCAGGGCTTCCTCCTTGATGGAACTGGCCTCTCCCGTGAGCTTGACGCGGATGGAACGCCTGTCAGTGGGATCGCGCCGAGTCTCCACCAACCCCGCGCTCTCCACGGTGCGGACCAGGCGAGTCAGGGTGGATTTGGAGAGCTGAAGACGCTGAGTTATTTCTCCCATCGTGCGGTCATCCCGCTCCCAGAGGACGTAGAGCACGTTGGTCATGCCGGGCTTCAATCGGTCACTGAGTCCCATTTCGGAAAGCATGCATCCAACAAGTTGGAGGTAAGAATAGTACGTCCTGCCCAAAAGAACCCCAACCTGCCGCATCAGATCTGGCAGACTGGGATCAGGGGTTGCTGGTGGATCAAGGTCGCTCACCCGATTGTTTGGCTAACCGACTCAATGTTAGCCAATAGCACGGCTTTGGCAATAGCAATATGAACACACGTCAAAATCCTCACACTGCTTTAAGCCACCGCTCTACTGGAAAACGAGGAGAATCCCTAGGGTGCATGT
>JBHIXE010000440.1:0-354 GCA_041984905.1 Verrucomicrobiales bacterium
GGGCCGAACATCCGCATCATCTTGAATGGGGAAGAAGTCATCAATGTGAACATCGACGATTGGGATACGCCCGGCCTGAATCCGGATGGCACAACCAACAAATTCAAAGCCGCTCTCAAGGACTTTCCCCGCAGTGGCAAGATTGGCTTCCAGAATCACGGTCAGCAAGTCTGGTTCAAGGATGTAAAGATCGAGCGGCTCTAACCGTGTTGGAGGGTATGAAAAACGCCCCTCGACTGCTGCTCACCCTTTTGCTCGGGATTCTTTGCCCGACTCTTCCGGCTCAGGACAATCCCGGTCTGCAGGCCGGCACCGCGGCGGTAGAGACCACGCCGGAAGTGTTCCCCGTGCCTC
>JBHIXE010000440.1:364-4409 GCA_041984905.1 Verrucomicrobiales bacterium
GTTCACGATCCCCTGCACGTGAGGGCGATTGCCTTTCAAAATGGCGAGGGCAGGGCGGTGATCGCGCTGGTCGATGCCATTGGCGTGGGGCGTGAAGAGGTGGACGAAGCCAAGAAACTCGCCGCAGAACAGACCGGCTGGAAGACCTCTGAGATGCTGGTGGCGGCCACGCACTCTCACACCACGCCTTCCGGAGGTCGCGATACTCCAGGGAGCAAGGCCTACGGCGAGAGGCGTTTCAATGGCATGGTCCAGGCGATCGTCCAGGCGATCCAGTCTTTGGAGCCCGCTGAAGTTGGATTCGCCTCTGATGAAGAGCCGACAGAAGTCTACAATCGGCGTTGGTTCATGAAGCCGGGCACCATGCCTCAGAATCCTTTCGGCGGGTATGACCAGGTGAAGATGAACCCAAATCCGAGAGACATCTCGGAACCGGCCGCGCCCACGGATCCGGAAGTCTGCGTGGTGGATGTGCGCACCCGAAAAGGCCGGGCTCTCGGCCTGATTGCCAACTATGCGCTCCACTATGTGGGTGGTATGCCCACGGGCGTTGTCGACGGCAAGGAGATGGGGATGGCTTCCGCGGACTACTTTGGCGAGTTCTCCCGGATCATGCCTTACCGGGTCGGCGGCAGCAATCCGCCGGAGAACTTCGTGGCCATGATGACCAACGGCACCAGCGGCGATATTAACAACATCGATTTCAGCAGAACGCGAGCTCCCCGGGCGCCTTTCGAGCAGGTCCGGATCGTGGCGAACAAGACCGCCGATGCCGCCTGGCGTGCCGTGAAGAAGATCGAGACGTACGACGAGTCCCCAAAAGTGGCGATGTTGCAGCGGGAAGTCACCCTGGACTACCGCACCGTGACCGATGCGGACGTGGCTCGCGCTCATGAGATGCTGGGCGTGCCAAAGAAGGAACAGGACAAACTGCCGTTCAAGGCGATCCAATACGCCAACGCCACGCTCAAACACACGGAGCCCAATCGCACTGAAGACGTCATTGTTCAGGCCATCCGAATTGGCGATCAGGCGATTGTCAGTTTGCCCTTCGAGGTCCTTGTGGAAATCGGCCTGGAGATCAAGGAGAAGAGCCCATTCCCTCACACCTTCACCATCGAATTGGCCAACGGTTCCTACGGCTATTTGCCGACTCCCAAACAGCATGAGTTGGGCGGTTACGAGACCTGGATCGGCACTTGCCGCTTCCAGCCGGAGTCTTCCGTCAAGCTGACCCAGAACCTGCTCGAAATGCTGGATGAATTGTGGGAAGGCGAGGCGGCGGAATAGTTGCCCAGCTTGAGTCCAAGTGGAAAGCCACTACCATAGCGCATGACCCCCAAGCTTGATCTCACGGCGCGTCTTCTGGAGAAAGCTCAGCAGGCGAATCTGCGTCTTCAGCCGCCAGCTACGGAAGCGGAAGTCGCAGCATTTGAATCGGAGTCGGGGATCGATCTCCCAGCAGACTATCGAGACTTCCTGGTGTCTGTGGCCAATGGCGGTTACGGCCCTTGCCGTCTGGTGGCGCTGGAGCGTTGGGCGGACTGCTATTGGATAAGCAAAACGAGCTTGTCGAAGCATCTGCAGCAGCCTTGCCTGATCACACCAGACGCGGAAGACCATGAGGATCAGTGGCTGGACAAGTTGGGGATCGAAGACCTGGACGGCAAGTGGGATCGGGAGGAGTGGGACCCTATGTTCGGCTCCATGGCGGTTGCGGAGATCGGCTGCGGCCTCTTCTTCTCCCTGGTCGTCAATGGCCCATTTTATGGGCGAGTATTTTCCTGGGGAGACAGCGCCGGCAATCCGCCTGTGTTTGTGGAGCAGGCCTCCTTTGGGGAATGGATGGAGTTCTGCCTGGATGCGATTCTGGAAGGGCATCCGGTGCACTTCCTGGATGGTCGGTTCTGAGCTCCCAGTTCCTAGCACCCGGATCCAAAGCTCCTCTCACCAGCGGGTGGGATCATATCCTTTCTCCAGACTCTCGAACGCTTCCTCAGTCCGGAGAACTCGCATGCGGGTTTCGTCTCCCCAGGTCGGGTCGCGCCCCTCTCTTTCGGGGCCACTGCCGACAATCTGAAAGTAGGTCTTCTGCAGGAATTCAAAATGCTTCCTTGCCCAGAGAGGCACTCCCTCCCTGGGGGCTGGATCCCACTTCCGGAGGCTCTCCCAGATTCGTCCCGTGACGTTGAGTTGCACCATCTGGCGAACAAGTTCCACCAACCCGAGTTCAGCCAGCTTCTCATCCTCCTGGACTTCCCCAAAGCTGATCTCCGGCTCGTAGGGAGAACGCTCGGACACCGTGATTACCCGGGCAAGGACAGCGGCCTTTTCTTGGTCAGCGGCAATCGACCTGATCACATCGGTACGCTGGTCCATTTCTCCTTCCACCTGACAGGATAGAAGATCGTCTACGAGAGCAATAATCCCCACATCAAAGAGGGCATCCACATACCGGCGGGCGTCCAGTTCCTCGTATTGATAGGTCTCGAACTCCCGTTGGATCTCCCTGACATTCAGGTGGATCTTGGCCTCGCGGAAATCGACCGACCAAAGTTCTTCTCCCCGGTGTTGATCGGAGAGAATGGGGATTCTTTTTATGGAGCCGTCACCTATGTAGTTTGCCTGGCGACTCCACAAGTGAAAGTACATGCGCCCCACTTCGTAGACCCGAGTTTGGTTTCTCTGTGAGGGCTGAAGTGCTTTGATGATCTCGACCTCTTTGGACATGGCTTTCCTTCGAATCTAAATAAACTATTCTGATATCGCAAAACCTTTGCGTATGGCGATTACGCAGTCGAGGCCAGGATTCAGGCTTGGCTCGAACGATCCCGGCTTCATAATGGCCGCGCATGAACCGCTTCGTCCTCTCCGGCTGCGCTGTCCTTATTTTGGTAGGCATTGCAGGGTGGGGCGTGTCGCAGGGGCCCTATGTGCCGGAGATCCCATCGGATCGTGTCCATCCCGGGGTCACGATGGATTTGGAGGGTCACTTCATGGGCGACTCCAGGAAGCGGTCCAGTGACGTGCTGGATCTGCTGCCGCTTGTTAGAGACCCGGCTCCACAAGTGCTGGATGTGTCCGAGGAGGGATTCATCTTTGCCTGGGAACCGCAAGCGCACTCGACGCTTCCCGGCGGGTTCGAGCGTTGTCGCGCCGATGCCGATGGGAGATTTCAAGGTAAGCATGCCAATGGCCAAATCGAGTTTGTGGGCGTGGCTTATCCCGCCTTCGGCGATGACGGGCTGATGCAGGAATGGTGGCCCATGCAGCCCTACCGGTTGTCAGGTGAGCGGCTGGATTTTCCAGATTCGGTCGCACTGGGTGAGCTCGCGAGAGTCCGGAGTGACGGGGTGGTCGAAGTGAACTTAGGCTATGAAGACAGAGCGCCGATCCCTCAGGTATGTAGCCTGCTTCGCCTTGATAAGATCTCGGCGCCAGTGGAACGAACCTTCTTTGAGGCAGTGGACGTGGGAACAGGTTTCAGCCCCCACGATTTTCACAGCTGGCGAGAGCAGCATCTGGTATGGGGAGAGGCTGAGTTGGCGATCTGGCACGATGCCAAGATCAAGGTCACTTTTGGTCTGGAGCATCGGCATATTCAGGATGTGGAGTTTCCGCTGCTTCGGGGAGAAAGGGTCGAAGAAGGACTTGTCGAACTCGAGGTGCTAGGCTGGCTAGAGGGACAGGTGGAACTCTCCCGCCTTCAGGGGACGGTCGCGACGGACGGCACTGTTGTAGGAACGGAGGCGTGGGAAGTCCGTCGTAAGCCGGCGAACTCGACTGTGACCACAGCTGTGATCCTCTCGAACTTTGGTGATTACGCTATCGGATTGGAAGCTCGCGCGATGGTGAATGGAGACTGGGAGCGGGCGATCCTGGAGTTTTCTGAGGAGGTGCCGCTGCTACTCGTGACAGTGCCCGCGCAAGCCGCAGAGATCCAGATGATCCGGATTCACCACGGCTGGCCTCGTACGGGGACTTTCATCACGGCGGAGATCGACGCCATGCCGGGACCACCAGAAGTGAATCAGGGCATCCGCGA
>JBHIXE010000441.1:0-4165 GCA_041984905.1 Verrucomicrobiales bacterium
GAGCACGGGACCGACGCAGTGCGTTGCGTAGTGCATCGGGGGAAGCCCCGGCCAGTATCCGGGCCATCCGTCCATGTCCTGCTGGTGGCTTGCCTTGAGAAACTGCAGCTTGCCGAGTTCCCCACTGTCATACATCTGCTTCATGAAGAGGAATTCCCGCGCATACACCACGGTCTCCATCATCATGTAATTGAGACCAGTCTGCGCGGCGGTCTCCACGATTGCCTTGCAGTCTTCCACGCTGGTCGCCATGGGCACGGTGCAGGCCACGTGCTTGCCGGCGCGCAAGGCCTTCAGCGTGTGCTCCGCATGATCCGGAATGGGCGTGTTGATGTGAACGGCATCAATGTCCGGATCCTGGAGAACCTGGTCGTAGTCCGTGTATCGCTTGGCGATGCCCCACTTGTCTCCGATATCATCGAGAGACTTGGGATTGCGCTGACAAATGGCCGCCATCTCGGCATGCGGATGACGCTGGTAGATGGGGATGAACTCGGCGCCAAAGCCGAGCCCAATGATCGCGACGCGGGGATTTTCGATCGGGGTGCTCATGGAATGGTAGTGATATCTCCCTCCGATTGTGCCGGGACGAGCCCGAATGATCTAGAGAGGCTTGGACCATTTTTATGAGGAACTGGCCACCTCTGGCAATGCCAGAAGGGAGCAGCCACCCCGATTTCCCAGCGCCACGCGCTCGAACCGTTCGGAGCACAATCAGTCCATCGCTTCGACCTTCTCAAGGAAGTCGTCCGGAATCCGCCCGGTCAATCGTCCCACAAAGGCGAAGTAGAACAGGGGCGTGCCTTCCATGGAAAGCCGGTGCCGGTAACGTTCCAGGTGATAGACATCCAGATACTCGGAAAAGATGAGTTCCCGGATGAAACGCGAGAACCCGGACTGATCGGAACGATCCAGGAAGGTTTCCTTGATGTTGAAAGCCACCCAACCGTCTTTGCGGATCAGCTGGAGCGCCTTGAAGAAGGCCTGAGGTGGGATGTCGCCAAAACCAAGAGCTGCGACCGAGGTGAGACAGTTGAAGTTCCACTCCTCCAGGTGGTTGTTCGCTTCCTGATCAAGCTTGGTGAAGTCTCCCACAAAGTAGTCGTCGTAGACATCTGGCCGGTCGCGGTAGGATGCATCCCGCGCCTCAGGGATAATGTCCGCGCCCACCAACCGGGCGACGCCGTGCCGTTTCTTGAGCACTTCCCCCATGAGACCATTGCCGGCGCCAAGGTCCAATACCCGCAGTTCCGTCACCACGTCCCGATCGGTATCCAGGGCGCGCTCCAGAGCCTCGCCGACCACGGTGGGCGAGCAGCATTTGAGCCGATCATAGAAAAGCTGTTCGTAGAGGCCCGGACGCAGATAAATCTGATCGTAATCGTGAAAGCGGATCTTCACCCGGTTTCCGTTTTTCTCGATGATGTGGAAGAAGACCTCGTCCTGACCCAGGTCATGAGCCTCGTTAGGGGGGAATTGAACACGATAACGCGTCTTGAAGGGTACGTTCATTAGTCCGGTTTGATTGGTAGGGATTGTTTTCGAGTTGGATGGCGCCGGAAGCTGACACAGCAGCGCCCGGGCAGCATCATTGCCGACGTGGCAATAGCGTAACAGCGCTCCATCTGAACGGGGGGGAACGAGGGCCACGTTCGAGGTGGCGCCTTACCCGGAGAATGGAGACTGTTGCTGCGTCGTTGAATCATATGCGAACGGGTTGGAAGATTGGCTCTCGCCAACATTAGCGATGGTGCCTGCATCCATCCCGCGTGGTGGGGAATTGAGGTCCTAACCAAAGGACTCGGAAAAGTGGGGAAATCAGAGCGAACCCGTACGCTCAAAGCCCCGCAGACAAACCGCTATTCTGTCGGCACTTATGATTTGAGCCGACCTTGTTTCAAGGGAGACGCTCCGCCCCTCCTCGTCAAGTTTGCCGGCCGGAAGATTGGTTGTCGTCGGGGAGATTGGGTGGATGGGCCGCGCGGAATCGATTGACCGGAGAGGACTGGCATCCCTCCCATTCTGTCCTACAATAGTTGCCTCATCATGCAAGATATCGTCCCTACCATCAGTTCCAGCACCGTCGGACCGCTCGGCGTGCGTCATCTGCCTCGACTTTGGCTCAAGACCTTATTGAAGGCCTATGACCGGCTGCCGGAGGGTTACAAGGACATCCGCCCCGGATATGACTTCCTGGCCCTGGAAGGATTGAAAGTGGACCCCGAAGCCGCCCGGGAGTTCATTCTCACGGCGAAGCCGGACTATCCCCGTTTCGAACAATGGATTCAGGAACAGCCCGGAGTGGACTTGAGTCCCGAGAACATTGCCCGGCTCAATGCGGACATCGAGTCTCGAGAGAAATCGGATGAGTCCAGAGCCGATATCCTGCAGCGTTGCGGGTTGCCCAATGACGGGGTCTTGCGGGGATCGACGATCCTCAATGACCTGGATGACTGGCGAGAGTTGCATACGCAGTTGGGTGAGGGTTGAGCGGGTAAGGCCGGGCGAAAACAAGCCCGGCATCCCCTCATCTCTCCAATCGCCGCTTGGCAGATGATCCTAGGCCATTGCGGGCAGCCCTTCCCTGCGAATGCGGGCAGCTGTCTCGCTGGAGAGATTTCGGAGAACTTCCTCGGCTTCGGCGGGGAGAAGGATTCGCATGCGCCGACCGTCTTCATTGAGAAAGATCACCAACCACTCAAAGCCCATGACGGAACGTTTGCGGATTCCGGCGACTTCATCCCAGGGAATCAGCAGGCTGGGATGCGCCACGCGAAAGATCAGCATGACTTCCACATAAATCCCCTTCTCTCCCAGGCACACGTCCAGCAGCCTGCGATAGGAAACCCCATAGGTGCCGAGATACCCGCTGCGTCCGCGATACCAGTGGCCCACTGGATCCGACTTGGCCCGGAAGCGTTTCGCGAAGTTCCACCAGCCACAAAGAGAAAGTAGCCAGCATCCTCCACACCATAGGGCGAGGAGCACAGGAAGTAGCAGAAGTGGTATCAATACCTCCATTGCCTCAACGTTAGGTTGGGCGGCAAGAGCGGCTCCGTCAAGCTTCGATTCCGCACCACCCCTTGGAACCCGGGCCGATCCCTGTATCGGCAAAGCTTCGTCACCAGTTGACGCCTCGCGTTTTGGAAGCAGACTAGGCTTCCCAATCAACCCATACCCATTCCATGGCAAAACAACCCAGCAATGCAATCTCCCCCACTCGGGACGAAAACTTCCCTGAGTGGTACCAGCAGGTCGTCCGCGCGGCGGACCTGGCGGAGAATTCCGAAGTACGTGGCTGTATGGTGATCAAGCCGTGGGGCTATGGGCTGTGGGAGAAGATCCAGGCGCAGATGGACCGGATGTTTAAAGACACCGGCCACAAGAATGCGTATTTCCCCCTGCTGATTCCAGTCAGTTACCTGGAGAAAGAGGCGGAGCACGCCGAAGGCTTTGCCACGGAATGCGCCGTGGTCACCCATCACCGGCTGGAAACCCAGAAGCAGCCGGATGGCAAGATCAAGATGGTGCCGACCGGAGAGCTCACCGAGCCCTTTGTGATTCGTCCGACATCCGAGACGATCATCGGCGCCGCCTATGCGCGCTGGGTGCAGAGCTACCGGGATCTGCCGGTCCTCATCAACCAATGGTGCAACGTGATGCGCTGGGAAATGCGTCCTCGCCTTTTCCTGCGCACGGCGGAATTCCTCTGGCAGGAAGGCCATACGGCTCACGAGACCAAGGAAGAAGCGATCGAGGAAACCGAGAAGATGCACCAGGTCTACGAGACCTTCATGCGGAAACACCTCGCCCTGCCCGTCATTCCGGGCGAAAAGACCGAAGGCGAACGCTTCCCAGGCGCGGATGTAACGCTCACCGTGGAAGCCATGGTGCAGGATCGCAAAGCCATCCAGGCGGGCACTTCCCACTTCCTGGGTCAGAACTTCTCCAAGGCCTCCGGAATCCAGTTTCAGGGTCGGGACGGCAATGTGGAGTTTGCCTGGACCACGAGTTGGGGGGTCAGCACCCGGACGATCGGCACCGTCATCATGGCTCACGGCGATGACGATGGCGTGATCCTGCCTCCTCGCGTGGCGCCGACTCAAATCGTAATCCTGCCCATTACACCCAAGGAAGACACGAAGGCCCAGGTGCTGGAGGCCGC
>JBHIXE010000441.1:4177-4388 GCA_041984905.1 Verrucomicrobiales bacterium
AGCGCCTGCGGGATCAATCCGCCTTTGGCGCTCCCCTCGAAGTCGAAGTCGATTCCCGCGACCTCGGTGGCGGCGTGAAGAACTGGGAGTGGATCAAGAAAGGCGTTCCGGTGCGGATCGAGATCGGCCCCCGGGATCTCGAGAAGAACAGCGTGGCGGTTTGCCGCCGGGATCGCGGTCCCAAGGAGAAGGAGTTCCTGGGCACGGACGA
>JBHIXE010000442.1:0-4382 GCA_041984905.1 Verrucomicrobiales bacterium
GATGTTTATAGAGGTAGACCTTCCTCCTTCCACTATCCCATCCACCCGTGAAGCCTGCGGCGTTCAGCCCGCCTTTCTTTTCGACTTGGGTGAGGGAATCGTGTCTTGAAACGGGTAGTTTCCCTGTTTCTTGAATGATAGTATATGTTTAGGTATCTCGTATGTCTGTTCTCCATCAAGCGGGTCAGTCACGGAATCTGGACCGGCCGGCGTTCCTTCACCGGCGGGAATGGATTCCGGCGTTAAATGAGAGGTTGTCTGAGATAGGTCGTCCGCCAGGTCTTTGTTGACCACGCTGAAGGGACTTTCCGCCCAATGGGAAGCGGGTTGAAGACTGTCCAGATCCGATTGGCCCTGCTCCTGAAGCGGATGGAGTTCCGTCAAGGAGGACGGAGGAGTCATCGGAGTGATCTTGGAGTCCATTTCACTGCCGTAGAGATCTTCCGGGGAAGGAACGCTGGTGCCTTCCACTTCCTGCGTGTCGTAGAACGGAGATAACGGTCCCAGCTTGGCAATGTCTTCCGAAGAGATCTTCGCGGTTTTTTCCCGGTCCGGAGTCATCCCCGTAGAGGAGTAGACTGAGGGCATGCTATCCATGTCTTCCTCTGACCAGCAGGAGATCGTGGGATGATGGTCCAGACCGTCCAGGTCTTCTGAATCCACAGAGTGAGGCGGCTCCGGAGCTGGGGAGATCAAGGTCACCTTCGGAGGCTCGCCATAAAGGGTATCCTCTCGCTCCGCCGCTTCCATATTTGCGGGCGAGGAGGATTGATCATTGGGTTCCTGGCGGGCTTCCTTTGCCTCTTCCAGTACTACCGCTTCCATTAAAGATTTCAGTCCTTCATAGAGACATTGACTGGCGTTGCAGAGCAGTTGTTCGCGAATCTCGCTCGACTGCTTCTTCCGCAGATCATCCAGGCTATCCATATTGCTATATCCCTTTGCGGGGCTGGAGTGAACCGGCCCAAAGGGTCTCATGGGATTACTCGAAGAAGGATTGGCGGATGGATCGGACATGACGGCGGATGTTGAAGTGCGCTTAAGATAATAGCTACATATTTGTTAACTAATCATAACAATCAAAAGATATTTATAAAAAACTTAATTTCTCCAATTTTACATAGTTTCCGAACCCGGCTCGCTCCCCTCTCCTGTCCCGGAATGGCCGCTTGTGCATTGAGGCCAGCTCCCTATGTTCGGAAGGATCTAAGCACTCTTATGAATCTCTCTATTTCAGACAAAGCCGCGCTCGTTACGGGAGCCTCCAAGGGAATCGGCAACGCCATCGCCAAAGGGCTGGTGGAAGAAGGCGCGCGCGTCGTCATTTCTTCCCGGGAAGACGGCCCACTCCAATCTGCTGGAGAAGCCATGGGCGCTGCTGCGGCTTTTTCGGCCGACGTGAGCCAGCCAGATTCAATCGAGCAACTCCATGCCGCTGCTCGAGCCGTAATTGGAGATCCGGAGATCCTAGTGGTCAATGCAGGCGGCCCTCCTCCCGGTCTGCCCAGCACCCTGGATGAAGATGCCTGGGCCAAGGGCTACGAGCTGACCTTGATGAGCGCGATCCGGCTGACACGCGCCTGCTTGCCCGCCATGCGGGAACGCGGCTGGGGACGGATCATCTATGTGACGAGCCTCTCCGTGAAGGAGCCCATCCCCAATTTGACCTTGTCGAACGCCTTCCGGGCTGGCGTGACGGCCTTTGCGCGGACCCTCGCCACGGAAGTCGCCGCGGAAGGCATCACGGTGAACTGTGTCGCGCCGGGCATGACGGATACCCAGCGCCTGCGCCAGCTGAACCCTGATCCGCAAAGCATGAACGCTGCGATCGCCAAGGTACCCGCTCAGCGGCTCGCCACTCCGGAAGAAGTCGCCGCGGCAGCGATCTTTCTCGCGGGCGTGCCTGCGGCAATGATGACGGGTCAGACGCTGCTCGTGGACGGAGGACTGGTGGGAACGTTGTTGTAAGGCCAAGCCCCAGATTTCGGATTTCGGATTTCGGATTTTTTGTCCGTTCCTACTCCCGCGACGGACGGGGACCAGACAGGAGGGCGAGGAACATGCCGACCACGGCCATGATAGTTCCCCAGGCACCGACGAAATAGGCATTCAGAGAGGCGCCTTTGAGCTCTTGACTTCGTTGTGCCAGAAAGGCCGGCGCATTCCAGATCAACTGAGCCAGCACGAATAGACATCCAAGAACGACTATCCACGCATAGCTCACTGGGTATTGCCGTCGCAGCAATCCAACGGCAGCGACAAGTAGCAGTGCCCAGAAGAATCCCTGCATGTAGAACACGCAGCGCAGGTACCAAAGAGGATGAACTAGATCTTCCATTACTCGACCTCCGCCTATGCCTCTCCTTTGGGTGAGGTGCTCGCCACAGTGGTCTTCAACCTGGGGGCCGACCAGATGAAATAGACCAGTCCAACTCCGAAGAGCAATTGCAGCCCCGAAAAGCCCAGCTCATAAAGGCGTGCAGTGGGCATTTTTTCCCAGAGTTCCAGAACCTCATTCGCATTGAGCTTATGGCTGAGAAAACGGATGACCACGCAGCCGAGCATAGCGAGCGCCATCACCTGTACCAACGGCCCTTTCGCACGACGATGCAGGATAATCGCGCAGAGCAGGAGGCCTACGGGGTACAGATAGAAGACAAAGGAGAGGACCAGGAACAGGAGAGAATTCATTGAGATCGGCTCAAAGGGGAAGCAACGGGTGGATCATGCCACAAAGCGGTGCCGCTCGGAAATTCAATTGTCACCCAAGATGAGGATTCAACCGTTAAGTGGGAAAGGTGCCAGAGGCAGGTATGTCAGTCCCTCTTGCACGCAGACAGACACCCGGTAGAGTGTGTCTAAGTCACTCAACTTAACGGAAACATGAAACTTGAAACTCACTCCATTGCCGCGCTCGTGATCCTGAGCATCACCCTGGCTTTGCCCGCTCCTCCGCTGCAAGCCGGCGGCGATGGATCGGGCGGCCGCTACTATGGCACGCCTCGCGCCAACTGGGATCTCGTGGAAGACTTCATGTATGGCTACCTGTTGGGACCGCGCATCGACCCGTATTGGTACGGAGACCAGGCCGATGTCCTGGCGCTCGACGAACGGATCTACAATCTGGAGTCCATGCTGGGTTACTCCGGCCTGCCTCTGACCTCCCTGCGAGAAGATCTGGATCTGGGGATGACTCGCGGTCAGTACGACATCCGGGCGCTCATCGCGATCGGGGAGATCGGCGACGAACTGCGGGGTAGTTCGGAAGCCCCGATGGCTTATCGAGGTTACATTGGGCGAAACGAGATCACCTGCATCCTGCGCTGGTATCCGGATGGGTATGTCAGCGGCCTCTATCACCATGCTCCCGCCCGTGGCGATCTCCGCGCCTACGTGCTGCAAGGTCACAACCGCACTCCCGGCAAGCTGTATCTTCTGGAGGCCAATGGATCCACCCAGAGCGCCCGTCTCTACTTTGAAAAGCGCATCCGTGGCGACGAAATCGCCTGGGAAGGCTACTCCCATGCCTCCAGCGGCCGGGTGGAGCCAGCACTTCTGGTGCGTTATCGCTAGACAATCAGGGAGCGGATTTTCAAGATCACTGAAAACTCCGCTACCATGATTACCAAACGACGTTTTCTCGGCTCCGCCTTTGGCGCGAGTTCCAGCTTGCTTCTCTCATCTGACAGCTTCGCCGCATCCGCAACCGTCAAGGAAAGTCGAGTCATCAGCCCGGGCCGGGATTACTACTGCGGCTGGCCAACCCTGACGCGCCGGGCCAACGGAGAGCTGCTTCTTGTCTGGTCAGGAGGACGCGTCGGCCACATCTGCCCCTTTGGCCGAGTGGAATGGATGCGCTCCACCGATGAGGGCGAGACCTGGAGTTATCCGCGCGTCCTGCTGGATGGCCCGAGCGATGATCGAGACGCCGGTGTCCTGGAGACTGCTCAGGGTAGCATTCTCGTCACTACTTTTACCTCGCTCGCCTACCAGTCCCAACTCGCCAAACAGGAGGGCGAGAGCCTGGCACGCTGGAAGGCCGCTCACGAACGCCTGACCGAGGAGCAGCGCAAGGCCGAGCTCGGCACCTGGATGCTGCGTTCCACGGACGGTGGAATCACCTTCTCCGAGCGCTACCGAGTGCCCGTCAACAGCCCTCACGGCCCCATTCAACTCAAGGACGGTCGGCAGCTCTATGTCGGGAAAGCGCTCTGGGAATCGCCCAAACGCGTCGGCGTCTGTGAATCCCGGGATGACGGTCAGACCTGGGAATGGCTCGCGGATATCCCTACCCGGGAAGGCGACGATCAGGAGGCCTACCATGAGCTCCACGCCGTGGAAGCCCCCTCCGGCAAAATCATCGTTCAGATCCGCAATCACAA
>JBHIXE010000443.1:0-263 GCA_041984905.1 Verrucomicrobiales bacterium
CAGAGTTTCGGCTCGGTCGAGGGTGACTTTGGCCAGTTGCATCGCGGCTTTGGCCTGTTGCACCCGAGCCTGAGCGTTCTCCACTTGAGCCTTGAACGTCCGGGGATCGATCTGGAACATCAGCGCTCCAGCCTCCACCTCGGTGCCTTCATCAAAGTGAACGGACTCGAGGTAACCACTGACGCGGGATCGCAACTCCACTTCTTCCACCGCTTCGAAGCGGCCGGTGTAAACATCGTTCAGGGCGACGGTTTCCTTATAGG
>JBHIXE010000443.1:273-4378 GCA_041984905.1 Verrucomicrobiales bacterium
GTGAGCTGGCCAATCGATGGCATGCCCATCATGCTACTCGACATCGCTCAACATGAGAATGACAAACGCAGCAGAGCCTCGGGTTCAGGGGCATCCCTCCATGGGGCTGTGCCGGGCCGGAGGCCGCAGGGCGGAAGCATCCCGCTAGGAGTAAAGCAAAGGCGATACTAGGGGAAAACCTTAGATGGGAAGGCATAGTGCGTGGCGTGCTAGTGTTAGAGTATATCACCTTCGGAGTAAGGTGCATTTAACTTTTGTGCTAAGACACAGTGGTCTTTCTCTCCGACCGAACAGGGACTCGTGGGAAGATGTCGACCTTACAGACAAATCTGTCTGATGCATTGTTTTCTTCTAAACAATTCTGTGACGTGAACGACGCAGAACCCATATTGGTGACCATTTCCCAGTTGACGAACCTGTAAATCCTAGCGCTCATTCCACGGATCTATGGGGGAAATCAACACCGCAGCACCACAGGTCGGAATCATTATGGGCAGCCAATCGGACTGGCCCACCTTATCGAAAGCGGCCGAAACTCTGGATGAATTCGGGATCAGCTGGGAGCCGGAAATCGTTAGTGCTCACCGGACACCGGACAAGTTGTATCAATATGCCACGGAAGCCGCTGGTCGCGGGCTCAAGTGCATCATTGCCGGTGCCGGTGGGGCGGCACACCTTCCGGGAATGACCTCGGCGCTCACGACAATTCCAGTATTGGGCGTGCCGGTAAAATCCCGGGTCCTGCAGGGTGTTGACTCTTTGCTGTCGATCGTTCAAATGCCGGCAGGCATCCCCACGGCAACCTTCGCAATCGGGGAAGCCGGCGCCACGAATGCGGCGCTCTTTGCGGTTTCCATGCTCGCGATGGAAAATCCGGAGTTGGGCAAGAAGCTGACTGCTTACCGGGACAGACTTCGGGAAAAGGTGGAGACCATGGAGCTGCCCCTGACGGATCGCACGGAATGAAACGCTATCTCCCAGGGGACACATGGATCGGGATGCTGGGCGGCGGTCAGTTGGGCCGAATGCTCACCATGGAGGCCCGGCGCATGGGCTACAAGGTGCTCACCTGGATCGGTGGGCCTGACTCTGGTCCGGCGGGATTGGCGGATCGAGTCCTCACGGATCCTTTCGACTCGCCCGAGGCCCTGGAGACGTTTTGCGAAGTGGCGGATGTGGCATCCCTGGAGTTTGAG
This sequence comes from Verrucomicrobiales bacterium, assembly GCA_041984905.1. Taxonomy (GTDB): domain Bacteria; phylum Verrucomicrobiota; class Verrucomicrobiia; order Verrucomicrobiales; family DEV007; genus JBHIXE01. The sequence goes on from JBHIXE010000443.1 coordinate 1,470, forward strand.
AACATTCCACGCGGGTTGCTGGAACAAGTCGCCGAACGGATCCCTCTCACTCCTGATCCCTCCGCGGTGATCACGGCGCAACATCGAGAGCGGGAGAAGGTCTTCCTTTCCAAGCACGGATTTCCCTGCGCCTGGTATCAGGTGGTGGATTCCGAGGAAGGGCTGGGACAAGCGTTCGCGGAGTTGCCGGGAGAGAAAGGGATTCTCAAGACTGCGGAGTTCGGCTATGACGGCAAAGGGCAGTTGAGCGTTTCCAAGGGCGATGATCCCGCGTTGATCTGGACCGAGTTCGACTCCCCGCGAGCTGTTCTGGAGCAAAGGATCGATCTCGCGGCAGAACTCTCCGTCCTGGTGGTGCGATCCCGTAGTGGAGAGACGCAATGCTACGAGCCGGCCGAGAACCGCCATCGGAATCATATCCTGGACCTGTCGATCATTCCGTCTGCCCTGGATCCAGAAATTCTGAAGCTGGGGCAGGAGGTCGCAACGCAAGTCGCGGAAGCCTTGGACTATGCCGGGATCCTGGCGGTGGAGTTCTTTGTGGATACCAGAGGGAAGCTCCTCATCAATGAACTCGCACCGCGTCCGCACAATTCCGGTCACCACACCATCGATGCCTGCGAGACCTCCCAGTTCGAGCAGCAACTTCGGATGATGTGCAATCTCCCGATTGGCAATCCCCGGACGCATACCCCAGCGGTGATGTGGAATTTGCTGGGGGATCTCTGGCAAAACGGCGAGCCGGATTGGGCCACCATTCTCTCCACGCCGGTCGCGCATTTGCACCTCTACGGAAAGCGGGAAGCCAGAGTCGGCCGCAAGATGGGCCACGTCACCTTCACCGGGGAGAACGCCCTGGAAACGGCGATGAAATGCCGGGCGGCCTTTAGCTGGACGGACGAATAGGGAGGGGCCTATTGGGAGGTCGAGACCGTGGCGCCTTCGGACTGGAGGGGCACCTCACCAAAGTCGCAGTCAATCATCTGCAATCTGCCTCCACTCACTCGGAATCGAGATTCTGGGGTTCCCTCGACCGTCACTCGCTCCAGGATCAACTCGAACTCAGAGGCATCGCCTCTCGGCCCGGCCACCACGAGGGCGGCAGAAGTCGTATTGCGGATGACGCAGTCCACCAACCTGTGCTTGCGGCCGGCGAAGAGGACGTCTGTGTTAAAGTTCCCGAAGAACTGACTGTTGTAGTAGGTCGTCACGGTCTCGTTTACATCCGCGATTCCATTTTCATTCCCCCAGAATTTGCCGTTTCGGATCTCACACTCACAGGCTTCATGAGCAGAGAAGCCTTCATCGAAGCAGTCGTAGCCGGAAATGTTCTCCAGATAGAGCCCGGTCACTTCTCCATGAACGTTGAACCCGTCATTGAGAAAGCGGCGCGCATGGAGGTTCCGCACCCGGATATTCTCGCAGTGACCACTGGTCGCGAGACCGTTCATTCTTGTGCTCCACTCCAGCTTCTGGATCGATCCCCTGACATAGAGCCAGCCTTCCTTTTCTTCTCCCAAATTCTCGAAGCGGAACTCACCGGGTTTCAGATCTCCCACCTCGGGAAACGGAGGGGGATTCTGCGCCTGAGTGCGGTTCATGCGCTGCATCTGGCCATCAAACATCAGCAGGTGCCGATCAAAGACTCCTCGACGCAATTTCCGGCGATGCAGGTCTGGCTCAAGCTGTTCCCAGCCATCGGTTGGTAAGGGATCCGAGCCGTCGAGAGTCACATTGTTGCCCTCGATGGTAATATCGGACTTGCCTCGCAACACAAAGGACTGACGATAGATCGCTCCTTCCGGGTGCAAGTGCACGGTGTCACCCGCGTCGGCTGAATTGATCGCGGCTTGAACCGTCAAAAAAGGGGCGTCTATGGCTGTGCCGGGATTGGAATCGCTTCCGGTGTAGGGGTTTACGTGCCAGTCGGCCGCCGATAGAGTCAGGCTGAGCGTGCCGAGGATGATCGCGTTGGCGAGGGCAGCAAGAGGGATTTGGAAAGTGGGAGCCATGCACACTACATGAACATTCAAGAGCTCATTCCCAAGGATAAATTTGATTTGGAGACGGCTCGGAAAGCGCGGGAGACCGGGTATCCGAGAATCGAGCCGATTCTTCCAGACCTGTTGGAATGGATGCAGGACTACAATTGGCCGGTCGCCCGGGAGATCGAGCAGCTCCTGCTCGAAGTGGGAGACCCGGTCATTCCTTATCTGGCGCCGATCCTGGAAGGGGATGACAACATCTGGAAGTATTGGATCCTGACCGTGATTCTGGAGCAGATGCCGCCAGCTTCTTTCGGGCCGGTCATGGACCAGATCACCCGGATTGCTGAGCACCCAACTTCGGGAGAGCAGGAAGAAGAAGTGGATCTCGCCGCCAAGGATCTCTTGGAGCTCTACCGCTACGGTGCGGAAGACTCCGAGGCAATCTGACGGGTGGCGGAAAGGTAACGCTGTTGGGCGGCGGTTTCGTCCAGAAACTGCGTGGTGAGAGCGAAGCCTGATATGCTACCTCGCCAGGGACGATCGCGCGTCGCTTCATTGCCAAGCAGGAAGTCCTGTCCGGTCCAGTCGCGGTAGTGTCCGCGCAGATTCTCCGAGGAGACGAGCTGTCCGTCCAGGTATGCATTCAGCGTCTCGCCATCATGGGTGATCAGGAGGTGATAGTTGCGCCCGGCATCTATCACCGGAATTGCAATCTCGGGTAAGCCGTTCTCATTGGTGGATTGGGTTCGGAGCCTCATTCGCAACTCGGAGCCTTCCTGGCCAAGGGTGAAGTTCCGCTGACTGGGATCCGTTGAGAACGTGACGATTCGAGCCGGACCACTTTGCTGCGTTGACTCGGTGGAGAGAATCACCTCCAGCGTGAAAGCCTTGGCCGCCTGAAAGGTTTCCGCCAGAAAGGGC
>JBHIXE010000444.1:0-397 GCA_041984905.1 Verrucomicrobiales bacterium
CTCCATTCTGAGCCAGGAAAACGCACATGATCGGCAGGGTGCCGGGAAAGACCGCGGACTGCAGATCCGTCTTCATATCAATGGTCTTGAAGAAGCTGAACTGGATGCTCTCCTCCAATGCTTTGCGGACTTCGCCAAGCGCTTGATTGGCCTGGGCTTTCGAAAGTCCCCGCAGGCTTGGCACTTCCCCCACAGGCTCCAGGCCGCAGAGGACAAAAGTGTTGGCCTTTGGAAACATCTGGAGCACGTGGAGAATGTCCGGGCCCGAGAACATGTAGCGCACCAATTTGCTCTTGGCCTGGTTCGGCGTGATCTCGCTGGCTGCAAACTTTCGCATGGGCGCCAGCGTGCTCTCGTCATAGCGCGTCCATTCCTTGGACATCTGATCCTGGTGATA
>JBHIXE010000444.1:407-4358 GCA_041984905.1 Verrucomicrobiales bacterium
GATTGTGTACCTAAGAAGACGTGTATACCTGGAAGATGTGTGTACCTAAGAATATGCGTGTACCAAAAAGGTTGTGTGTACCGAAAGAGTTGTGTGTACCTAAAAATACGCAGCCAGTCCAAGCGATTTATCCGCGACCTTTCTTCAGAGAGGCAAAAAGGTTCAGTCCTGGAGACCGATGATTGCGTCCTGAGCGATGACGATATCCTCGCAACCGGCCGCTTTCAGCCCGGCTTGCTGAACGTCCAGATCGTGCCCGAAGAATTGCCAGGACTCATCACTAAGCTTCACGGCAAAAGCGTTGTAGCCTGCCACGATCTTCTCCACCGTCTTGGTTTCATCCAGCTTGAGGAAATTCAGGTCTTCCTGCCACTGAGCAAAGGCGCCCCAGCACATCACTCGATTGTCCGGTAGAAGAGCGACACCACCCATTTCACGATGGGTGCTCAGGGCAATATCGAATGCCTTGGTCAGCTCTTGCGGGACTCGCTTGGCCATGGGTCCCCATTTCAGGATGGTGGCATCTTCCGTGATTGCCATCTGCAGATCGTCGCGGGCCTTCAGCTTTACCACGGATCGAATGCTCTCCACGTCCTCTTCCCCCATACCGATCTCTCCCCAGGCCGAGGCCTGTCCGTTCACCTGAAGGGCAAGCCCTCCCTTCGATCCAATCGTGAAATCCACAGGTTGGGAGATGGAAGAGGTCAAGGTGCGCGCCAAGTCCGCCAGATCTCCCCACCCACGGGTGACAACTCGCAAAACGCCATCCTGATCCAGCGCCGCGAGGTGGAGCGAGCGGGTGTCATGGGCAACATCGACGAAAGTGATCCTGGTCAGGGTCTCCAGCTCATCCTTGAGCGACTCGTCAAAGTCGCCGCCCCAGCCCACCACAGAGCCGCTGGATTTGAGGGCAACGGCAAGCTTGTTGCCTCCGGCAATGGCGGAAACCGATGATGACAAGCCAGCGGGTACCTCCAGCAGCGTCGAAGGGAGGGTTGTGGCTTCCCGGGGCCAGGCGATGACCTTGCCGCGAACCAGAGGGCGGGCGCGCGGAAATTCGGGGCGTTTCAGGGGCAATTCCGTTGCGAGCGTCTCTTCCTCCATGAGCTCATCCAACTGAGGTTGGAGTGCTTCCATTTCCTTCAGGACCGCTTCCGCTGAGGGCAGGTCTTCCACGAAGACAAACTCCTGCCTCAGGGCCTGAAGATCCTCCATCTTCGCCTCGAGAATGGGGAGACGAGCCGTGTCCCGGTCGTCGGACAGCTTGGTCAGTTGTTCCCGATAGATGCCCCGCAGCTTGGCAAGGTCGACACGGATCTCGACGGGATCGCTTTCGGGCAAGGGAGCGTTGGACTTGAGCCGGGCAAGTTCTTGCTCCGCCTGGGCCTTCAATTCCTCATCCGGGGTGGTGGCCCCTTTGGTGATGAGATCGTTCAATCGGCTTTCATAGAGGGTATTGAGATCGGCAAGCCCCTTCTCATAAGGCGCGGAAACTTCATCTTGGAGCCGCAACTCATATACGGTGCTGAGTTCCTGGAGGCGAACTTCAGCCGCGGTCTCCGGCTCCGATGGCATGGGAGGCTGGGATGCATTGTTTGCCTGCTTCGGATCCTTACTCTTCGGGGGCTTGGAATCAGTGACGGACTTTTCAGGCGTCTTGTCCCGATCAGGAACGGCACTCGGTTCCAAGGTGCGGAGGGTGGCGGAAGTCATAACCAGCTCGGTTTGAGTCACAATCCCCAGCGTATTGGGGAGGCGCGGGGAGGACGGCCGGTCCGGAACGCGCCAGGTGTCGCCCAGAGAAAGTTGGCTCTCGTTCCCGACCCACTTCAGCACTTCTTTCCCATCGATATTGGCGACGATGGTCGCTTTCCCGTTGCGGGCGATCACTCGTAATTGGAGTTCATGTGCCTCGCCCGACTTGAGGTCCAGGGTCGTGCGAGTGGGATTGCGCGGATCCGCAGCGCCGTGCTCATCCACTCTGGCAAGATAGAGAATGGGTGTCTGATCATTCTTGCCCTGGAGGATGGAACTGAACACCAGGGCAACCTCCCGTTTCCCGACAGGCAATAGAATGGCAGAGCCTCCCGGCTTTCGAGTGCGTTCCAGGGTAAAGGCCGCCTCATAGCCGTCGGACGTTTCCATGGGAAACTGAATGACGGAGGGAAGGTCTTTCCCGGTGGAGCGAACCTTATCCTTGGTTAGCAGCCAGTCGCCCACCTTTCGGTTGGCATCCGGGGTCAGCGTGTTCAGGAGGCTGACCCAGCCATCCTTGGCGGAAGGGGCCGGTTGAATCTTTACGGGAGGGGGCTTGGTTCCGGGGCGGTCGCTCTCATCCGGGGCGCCCACAGCGGGAAGCTTGGAGTCCGGCGTGGAAATGGTTTCCTCCACCAGGGGAGCATTGGGCGTCAGGTCGGTGGGTCTTGGCTTCGTGTAGTGCCGGAAGACCAGAACGCCCATCATGGCGGCGGCGACGGCGGCAACCGCGACGATGGCCACGACCGCGGAGTTGCTGTCTTTCTTTGCGGTTGCCTTGGTACCGGAGGCACGGGTCACCTTGACGGGTTTGTTCCCAGAGCCTTCCTCATTGGGCAAGGGGACGGCAATTTCCTTTTTCGCGGCGGGGCGCGAGGCAACCAGCTTCGGCATGTTGCGCAATTCGCCCAGAGCCTCCTCGATCTCCGCCACGGAATCGTAGCGTTGCTCTGGATCCGGCTGCATCGCCTTGATGATGATGTTGTCCAGGCGGACATCCACCTCCTTGAGTTGGGACGGAGGTTTCCAGGCTCCACGCGGGACCTTGCCGGTCAGCATCTCGTAGAAAAGCACGCCGAGAGAGTAGATGTCCGAGCGATGATCCGCCTGACCTCCCTCGTCCAGAGCCTCTGGAGCGGCATAGTCCGGTGTCCCCATGGACACCTGAGTCTGGGTGATGGAACGATCGACACTGGGCCCCACCAGTTTGGCGAGCCCGAAATCACCTACCTTCACTTCGCCTTCCCGGCTGATGAGAACGTTGGCTGGCTTGATATCCCGGTGAATCACGCCTTTCTCGTGCGCATACCGGATGGCGCTGCAGATGTAGGGCATCCATCCCAGAGCGTGTTTGGTGGTGAGTTGGCCGCCCTGAATCAAGGTGTGCAGGTCAGAACCGTCCACATACTCCATCACGAAGTAGCGATGATCGCGGTCGGTCTCGCCGTAATCGTGAACGGTCACGATGTTGGGATGGTTCAGCATCGCCATGGCGCGAGCTTCCCGCTCGAACCGTTCCGCAAAGTGGCTGCCGTCATCTTCACCGAAAGGAGGGAGCAGCTTGATGGCCACAATCCGGTCCAGTCGCGTCTGCCTGGCCCGGTAGACGGCGCCCATGCCGCCCTGGCCGATCAACTCGATGACTTCGAACTGCGGCAGGAGTTCGTTTAGCTCCTCCGCGCTTGGCGCCACAAAGTGGCCCCAATTGGAGCCTCCGGCCGGCGACGCAGCAGCTAAGTTGTCATCTGGACTTCCTCCCATGGCCAATGAATGGGAACCTCAAAAGGGGATTTTGTTCGAATATCGCCCTTTTAGCAGGTTCTCCTCGCACCTACGCAGACCGCAAAGCCTGCGCCGATTTGCACGAGAAATTTTCCCCCTCTAACATGATTCAGATTCTCCCTACTCATTTCGCACAGGAATGGGTCTCCATCAACGCACAATCACGTCAGGTTTCGGGGGATTCGCGGCAGGCTGGAGAACTGAAGGGAGACATGATTCGCAGGATATGTTTCGAGGTAATCTCTGGAGCGCATTTTGCGGCGTCCTCCAGAGGGCGCAGAGGTGGAGGGTTAGAACGGTCCCATTCAGGAATCTGATTTTTCAGTCCCTGTGACAAGCCTCAAAGCTTGCTGACGTACCTCTCGATGCGCTCCAGCGCGACTTCCAGTTCGGCGCGGCCGGTGGCATAGCAGG
>JBHIXE010000445.1:0-4343 GCA_041984905.1 Verrucomicrobiales bacterium
ACTGAGGAGTTTCCCTCAAGAAACCGGAAGTCATAGCTGCTTTGACTAGAGAGACAGAAGGCTGATATTTACTTGGTGCTGCTTCTGTTTCGAGAGACAGTTCGGGAGAAATGCCAGGCGCTGGGCAGACCGGCGTATCAGGGAGAAGCCTTGATTGCTCTCCTCGGACTGGGCGCTGCGATGACCTTTTATCCGGCCTATATGGCGCTATCCCTTGGGAATATCCAGATCTGGATCAATCTCATGTTTACCCTTGCCTGCATTGCCTGGATCGGCGGCAGGCAGGTGCTTGCCGGGGTCATCATCGCTTGTGCGGCCGCGATCAAACCTCAACTGGCGGCCTTGCTGCTGTGGGGGATCCTATGGCGTCGCTGGCCGTTCTGCGTGGGGTTCGTCTCCGCGGTGATTCCCATTGGGATTCTCTCCGTCATTGTCTTCGGTTGGCACAATAACGTTTCTTACTTCAAGGTTCTCTCCGAGTTGTCCCGCCACGGAGAAGTCTGCTTCGCGAATGAGTCGGTCAATGGCATTGTCCACCGGCTTATCGAAGGCGGCAGCGAAGATGCTTTGACGAATGCGCCTGCCACTTATGGGCCATTCCGGCCGATCGTCTATGTCATCACCTTGCTCTTTGGCATGTTCATTGCCGCCCTGGCATTTCTCCCGCCATTGATGCGAGGAAAAGAAGATCCGAAGGTCGCGGACTTCGCCGCTGCTGCGGTGTGCTTCACGGTTGGATCGCCCATCGTCTGGACTTTCCATTACGGCATTTTGATTCCAGCGTTCGCGATTGCGCTCAAATACATCGTGGAACTGCAATCGGATTCCAGAAAGCAGGACATGATGTTGGCGCTTGGGATCGGTTGGTGTCTGTGTGCCAGCTTCCTTCCCGTTCTCCGTCTCCTCTACACCAGTCCCTGGAACATCCTGGGGAATCCGCACCTCTATGGCGCGCTTCTTCTCCTCTTTGTGCTGATTCGTTCAGGCCACCTCTGGCCGAAGAGGGTGGAACTCCCCGCGCAGCTGGAGCCCGTGCAACGAGCTTTGACCAGACGGTTTGGCCTGGCGGAGTAATCGCATGAAAGAATGGAAGACGCTCTCGAAGCGGACGCTGGCGAAACCCAATCGATTCCTGACGCTGGAGATCCACGAGGTGGAGCTCCCGGACGGGACCCGGATTGAGGACTGGCCCTGGTTGATCACACCGGAATTTGCCTGCATCCTGGCTCAGACAGTGGAGGGCAAATTCCTGTGTTTCCGGCAGACGAAGTACGCCATAGACGGGATATCGCTGGCTACCCCAGGCGGATTCATCGAGCCGGGAGAAGATCCAATGGAGGCCGCCAAGCGGGAACTGCGGGAAGAAACAGGCTACGAGGCCGCCACCTTTCACTCGTTGGGCGCGTTTCCGGTAGATGCCAACCGGGGAGCGGGAGTCGCCCATCTATTTCTGGCGACAGGTGCCTCTCGTACGAGCGATCCTGTGGCGGATGATCTTGAGGAGCAGGAATTGGTCTTTCTATCCGAGGGCGAAATCACCGTAGCCTTGCAGGAGAACGCCTTCCAGGCATTGCCCTGGGCCGCAGCGGTGGCACTGGGTCTGCTCCAGCTGAAGAGCGAGTCCTGAAGGGCGTCCTGTTGCTTGAGCTCCGCTGCCAGTTGTTCCCAGAGGGATAGGGAAGCGGTCATACGCATATCAATCATTTTCGACCCAAGGGTCACCATCCCCCGCAGGTGGCCATCGATAAACCGGGCAGGAGTTGCGTCTCCTCGCCCGGTTTCTCTTTTTCCAGCCCTGAGAAAAGCGTTTCAGAGGCTGTCGCTCAGGACTTTCGCCCTGGTGTGACCGCAGGGCAAAAATCAACCGCGCTTCCTGTGGTCCCGCTCAATTCCCAGAACCTGGCTGGAGAGAGACAACTTAGCTGAGAAGCTCTAGGCGTGCCAGATGGGCTGGTCATGTCGACGGCCGCGAAAGACATTGACCGGGAGCAACGCTGCCAGACCGCGTTTGCGAGAGATCGATTTGGCTTCAGGGGTTCCCGCGTTATGTCCAGTCACTTCAGAAGGGTAGAGTGACATGTCTTCCATCTCGATCTCTTCGTGCAGAAATCCATCCTGATTGGGGAAGTCCGGGTGATGGGGCTCCAGGGAATCCAGGGAGAAGAAGGTTCCGAGGGCCATTGAGCCGCGGTGCGCGTAAAACAAAAACGGCGTGCCGCCGGGGGCCTGAGTGACAACCGCTTCCATCGTGGAAACGCGCTCCAGCAGGTTCATGTTCACCTTGAAAGCGATCTTCAATTTGGAAGCGGTATCGGAGGACTTCATGATTTTATATAAACCATAAAATTTAAGTTCTCTAAAAAAGGTAGTCAAGGTGAATGCATGGTTCTTCCTGAGGTTCGTGCTCTCCCGGACCGGAGCCCCCGAACAGAACCCATGTTCCTCCGTTGAAGTTGGGGCATCACGTTCGATGATGCCTCATGAAGGCAATGCTCCTGACTCGGACGGTTTCTCTGGAGGAGTCGGATTCGCCCCTTGAATTGGCGGATATCCCAAAGCCTTCTCCTGGAGAGGGGGAAGTCTTGATCAAAGTGCACTGTTGCGGCGTTTGTCACACGGAACTGGATGAAATTGAAGGACGGACAGCGCCTCCAACCTATCCCGTCGTACCTGGACATGAAGTGGTCGGCACCATCGAGGCATTGGGGATGGGCACCAGGCATCTCAAGGAGGGGCAACGGGTCGGGGTGGGCTGGATTCACCATTCCACGGGCGGGATGGATGAGAATCTGAGCCCCGAATTCCGGGCGACGGGAAGGGATGTGAATGGCGGCTACGCGGAGTATCTGACCGTGCCGGAGCTTTACGCCTATCCCATCCCTGAAGTATTTGACGACGAAAGAGCCGCGCCACTCCTCTGTGCTGGAGCGATTGGGTATCGCGCCCTTCGCTTGACCAATCTGGTGGATGGACAGGCGATTGGACTTTCGGGGTTCGGTGGATCCGCCCATCTGGTTCTCCAACTCTGTCGCCAACGGTTTCCGTCTTCAGAGGTCTACGTGTTTGCTCGTGGTCAATCCTCTCAGGAGTTTGCCTTGGAGTTGGGCGCCAACTGGGCAGGCGATCATTCCGAGCGATCTCCCAAGCCTCTTCATGCCATCATCGATACCACTCCGGTTTGGAAACCTGTGGTCGAGGCCCTTCCGAATCTCGCCCCGGGAGGGCGACTCGTGATCAATGCGATCCGGAAGGAAGATACGGACAAGGACGCACTTCTAAGGCTGAGCTATCACGATGATCTATGGATGGAGCGCGAAATCAAGTCCGTCGCGAATATCACCCATCAAGACATCGCGGAGTTCTTGCCCATGGCAGCCGCTGTTCCCCTCCAGCCAGAGGTGCAGACATATCCCCTTGAAGAGGCCAATCGCGCCTTGCTGGAACTGAAGCACGAACCGGTGAGAGGCGCCAAGGTGCTGATGATCCATGGATGAAGCTGGACACCGCAAGTTCATAAGGGATGGGGCCGAAAGCCGGTAGGACTGCTGAATTGGAGCAGGAGCGAACAGAGTTTTCGCGCTCGTCGTCTGGTGGGTTTTTCGGCAAGCGCTATCGGGAAGTCTTTCCCCAGGCGAAGCGCTGACGAATAGGCTGACGTGCAAGCGCAGGTGATGCGCTCCCCCGTAGAGGCGGGAAGATCTGAGCAAGATCTGCGGAGCATCGGACGCCCCGATTGTCTACCATTGTCTTCAAATGGGTCACATTCGACGAATTTTGGTGCCGCTGGATTCTTCCGCCTACTGCGAAGCGGCGACCAACCGCGCTTGCGAAATCGCGCGGACACACGGGGCAACCCTGTCAGGACTAGTGGTGTTGGATACGGTTGGCATCAGTGCCAGTGTCTCTCCGGTGGATATTGCGCATTGGCCTCTTGTAGAGGAGGCCGTACTTGCCGCCACCGCGGAAGAACGCAAGAGGGCTGCCGCAGCCAAAGAGAAGTTTGCACAGGTGTGCAGGGAGAAGGAAGTGACACACCGTGAAACGCAGCTTGATGGGGTTCCCGCGGACTCGATTCTGCACATGTCTGTCCTCTACGATCTTGTCGTAATGGGGATGCGCACCTTCTACACCTACGGAGCCGCGGCCGGAGTGGGGGATTCTCTAGCCAAAGTGCTGGATCGCTCGTCGACCCCTATTCTGGCGGTGCCGCTTGGCGACCCCCAACCGTTCCAGCAGGTTGCCATTGCCTATGATGGAAGCTTCTCCAGTGGTCGTGCTCTGAGAGACTTTGCCGCCTTTGCCGGGCCTTATCAGCCTACCATTAAAGTGGTGACGGCTAACGA
>JBHIXE010000446.1:0-4319 GCA_041984905.1 Verrucomicrobiales bacterium
AGCGTGAACCCGGAATTCCTGTCGCCAAAGGGAATCGCCAGTGCGTAGTTTGGAGCATAGCCTCCGGCCCCAAATTGGCTGTCGAAATCGAGCAGCGTCCGAAAGTAGATGTCCTTGCCCTTGAGGTCGCTGAGGACATCGGCAAGGGATTTTTTCTTGGTGATCAGGCTGGTGACCCGTTCCAGCACCGCGGTGTCATTGACCCATTTGGCGATGGACAAAAGAGAGTTCACCGTAAGCATTTCTTCCACCGTGGACTTCAGATCGTAAGAGGGTGTGGGGGGTGCTTCGGCCTCTTCATCGCCGAACGCGTCCGAGAACCAGGTGGAGATGGGAGCGACGTGCGTCTCCAGCCAGGTCTCCAGCGCCTCGACCTTCTCGATGGTGATGGTGCGGATCTCTTTGTCCAGATCCTCTGCGGTTGCCTCGAAGTCCGGCAACACGCTAACGATGGAAAATACGATCGCCGTCAGGACCAACACGTCCACGACCACGGTCATGGCGACGGCAAGTGGTCCGGGCACGCGTCGAGATTTGAGCCAACTGGTGACGGGAAGGCTGGTGACGGCCAGAAACAGGCCGAGCATAATGGGAATGAGAAATCCGCTAGCTGCCTTTAGCCCGGCGATGACGATGAAGACGCAGGCGGTCGTCAGCAAGAGCTTGAAGCCCGTATTTCGTTGGTGCTTAGCGCCGAGCGTAGTCATTTTGGGGGTAAAATCGGCAGACCTCTAAAATCGCGCGGAATCCGGGGAACCACAACCTGAAAGTATGAGAGGAACTAGGCGGGAAATTCACTTCCCAGTAAAAAATGCAGGTGATAAGGTGGCGTGCGTCTAGGCATCCAGAGCCACCCAATGACGCGTATGACAGACGTTCTCGTGGCGTTATTATCAACCAACTTTACTATGAAAAATACAGTAACTCAGAAGCTGCTCAAGCTGGGTGTCGTCGGCATTGCCGCAGGCTCTCTAGCACTCAGTGGGTGTGAAGATCCCAATGCCGGTAAAGGCGCTGTGTGGGGTGCCGTGGCAGGTGCCGGTATCGGTGCTATTGCTGGTGACGACGCAGGTGCCATCGCCAAGGGAGCTGCCATCGGTGCCGGTGTCGGCGCTATTGCTGGTGCAGTGGCCAAGGCCAAGCGTTACAAAGGTGGCGGGGGCTATCCGGACAGCGGCAGCTATCCGACGGCTTCCCGGACCAACAATCCGAATGTGGTGCGCAGCCCTTACTCGCCCTACAACGAGATTGATGTGCGTGGCTTCAGCAGCGGCGAACTCGCAATTGATCCGACCACGGATAAGGTCTTCCGCGTTCCCTGATCTCAGGGCCTAACCAACTCTTTACAAAATCGAAGAGCGTCGACTTGCACAAGTCGGCGCTTTTTGTTTACCTGCGTCCCCATGAACCCCCGTTCCGTTTTTGCTGGTCTAGCCGTCTGTCTCCTGGGCACTTTGCCAGGTTTCGTCCCGAGCCTCCACGCTCAGGGGAAGGTCACTGTGAAGGACTTTGGAAAAGTAGAAAACCAAACCGTGAAACTCTATACCCTCACCAACTCCAGCGGCGCATCCGTCTCCATCACCAACTATGGAGGCATTGTCACCTCGATCAAAGTCCCGGACAAAGATGGGAAGCTGGGCGATGTGGCTCTGGGCTACGACAGTGTGGAGAAATACGTGGAAGGGAGCCCTTACTTTGGTGCGATCACCGGCCGTTACGCCAATCGGATCAAGGAAGGCAAATTCAGCATCGACGGCAAGGAGTACACCCTGGCCATTAACAACGAGCCCAATGCGCTGCATGGCGGACTGAAAGGGTTCGATAAGGTTATCTGGGACGCGGAGTCCATGGAGACCGAGTACGGTGCCGCTCTGATCCTCACCTATATCAGTGAAGATGGGGAAGAAGGATATCCCGGGAAGTTGGGAACGGAAGTCATCTACACCTGGACGGATGAGAACGCACTACGCATTGATTACCAGGCGATGACCGATAAGACGACGGTCATCAATCTGACCAACCACACCTATTTCAACCTGGCGGGTGAGGGCAGTGGCAAGACCATCCTGGATCACATTCTGCAGATCAATGCGGAGCGCTACACGCCGGTGGATGAAACCCTGATTCCGACCGGCGAACTCGCTCCAGTGGAGGGCACTCCCTTTGATTTTCGCAATCCAACGCCAATTGGGCAGCGCATTGAAGAAGAGAACGAGCAACTGATGTTTGGGTTGGGGTATGACCACAACTATGTCCTGGCGATGGAGCGTCAGACCAATCCGCAACTCGCCGCCGTGGTGCAGGAGCCAACCTCAGGCCGGGTCTTGGAGGTCCTCACCACGGAACCAGGCATGCAGTTCTACTGCGGCAATTTCCTGGATGGAACCAATATCGGCAAGAGTGGCAAGCCCTACGAACACCGGACCGGCTTCTGTCTGGAAGCGCAGATTTTCCCGGATTCGCCGAACAAGGGAAACTTGGAAGGCGGGTATACCTCCGCTCTCCTGCACCCTGGCGATACCTACACGCAGACAACGATCTACCGGTTCCGGGCTCAGTAGAGGGACCGTTGCTGGTGGCGAGCGATCAGTGTTCGGCTCGACTGAGCACTGATTGCCGGGAAGAGCCCTACTTCCCGTTGATTCCCTGAGCGTCATCATCGCTCTCGGAACTGGGAGGAGATTCGCTGTCGCCGTCAGGTTTGGGTTCGCCCACGACCTTGACGCTGGTCTCTGCCGCCTCCCATTCCAGCCCCATTCGCTTGGCGCGCTTCTTCCATTGGCGGCGGGCCCAGTCCTGCATGTCCTTCTCCTTGTCGACCTCATCGACGATCTCCAGGCCAATGAGGGTCTCGACGACGTCCTCCATGGTGATCAAGCCTTCCAGGCCGCCATATTCGTCATGAACCAGCGCGATATGCTGCTGATCCTCGAGAAGCCGGTCGAAGGCCCAGGAAATGGTTGTAGGCGCCGGTAGAGAAATGATATCCCGCCGGAAACTTCCCAGAGGCCGGTCATATTGATTCCGGGCCGCCGCCAGGAGGAGATCATCCTTCAGAGCAAACCCGGTCATCTCATCGGGATCACCCTTGTGCAGCAGAATGCGGGAGAAAGGCTTCTCGGAATACTGGTCCAAATACTCACGGACCGTGAGATCTTCCTCCAGGGAGAACACCACGACCCGCGGAGTCATGATGTGGTGCACCCGAGTGTCTCGCAGGCGCAGAAGGTTCTTCAGAACGCGAGATTCGCCTTCGTCCAGCTTGCCTTCTTCTCGACCCAGGTCAGCCATGACCTGGAGTTCGTCCCGGTTGAAGTTCTGCACGGGATGTTCGCCCTTGTTGAAGTACTCCATTAGACCGATGATCCAGGAAAGCCGCCGGTTCAGCCAGAACAGGCAGTGGCCCACCCAAGGGCCCAGGGTGCGCCAATGACGTGCGCCTAAATTCTTGGGAACAATCTCGGAAAAGAGAAGGATCGAGATGGTCATGGCGACGGCCGCGAACCCATTCCAGATGCTGTTGTCCGTGATCTTGCCAACCTGCTCTGCCACGCCCATGGCGCCAGCGGTGTGCGCAATGGTATTGAGCGTCAGAATCGCGGTGAGGGGTCGGCTGATATTGTCCTTGAGACTCTCCAACTTGTCACCGACCGCGCGGCCCTGTTGCTTCAGGCTGCCAATGTAGGGTTGGGTGACGCTCAGAATGACCGCTTCCCAGATCGAGCACAAAAAGGATCCTACGATCGAAATGGTAAAATAGAGAATGAGTAAGGCGACCATGATGGATGAGAACAATCCTCCAGCCTAACAGAAGGCTGGAACCCTCGGGAACCAACGAAAAACTGCATGGTTGCCCAAAAAACTACGGAGGGGAGGCCGCAAAGGGCGCGGGAAATCCAGGAGACGGGTCAATTCAGAAGAGGGATTTCGAAAATGATGATCACTCCAGCGTCTCCATGGTTCGCGATCCAGAGTCTGCCCCCAAGAACGCGGACTCGTTGGCGCATGGAGCGCAGGCCGAATCGCTCCCCTTCTTTCAGATCTTCCACCCGGCCTTTGCCGTTGTCGGCCACGGCAACACGAAGAGAATCCTGAACAGGTTGGGAGAGGGTCACGCGGACCTCTGAGGCCTGAGCATGTTTGCAGGCATTGCAGACGGCTTCGCAGATCACCACGAGGATTTGGGTGGCCGTCTCCGGCTTGAGACTGGAAGTGGAGCACTGGGGATCCAGGGAAAAGTGGATTCCAGAATAGATCGTGCGGTGTTGCTCGAAGATTGTCTGGATGCCTGCTTCCAGATCCTCGGTTCCGGACTTCAG
>JBHIXE010000447.1:0-4315 GCA_041984905.1 Verrucomicrobiales bacterium
TTTCCCGTTCACGTTCAGGTTTCGTGGTCTTATATGCTATCGGGGATCCCTGAGCCTGCAGAGACTGCGAGCTCGCCTCCAGAATCCGGACCAGCTCCAGACCCTGTTGCCCACCCGAGATCGGCTCCGCGCCGGTCTCGATGCACTCGAGGAAATGTTGAGTCATACGACGCAGCGGCTCCTCCTGCTGGACATGTGGAATATAACTATCCCCATAGTGATAAGAATAATGAAACTCAGCAAATGTATCATAAAATGGCGGCCGCTCCACTCGGACATCATAGATACGAATTTTTTCTCTTGGCTCGAGATCATCGTATACGATCATCCGGCGGCTTCCCACGAAGGTCATCTGCCTTACTTTACGGGGCTCCAACCAACTGCTCTGCACCGTGGCAAAGCGGTTATTGCTGAACATAAGAGACATATTGGTCACGTCCTCAATGCCCGGCGTGATATGCGCATTTCCCTGGCAGTTCACGGTTTCCGGATTCTCCCCAAAGATATGAAGAATGATGGAAAGATCATGAGGCGCCAGATCCCAGGCCACGTTGATATCCTTCTGGAACAACCCCAGGTTGAGCCGCTGGCAGTTGATATACTGCAGCGTGCCGATATCCCCCCGGCGCACGATTTCTGAGATCATCCGAACCGGCTCGGAATAAAGGAAGGTGTGCCCCACCATCAGGGTGAGCCCCTTCTTCTTAGCCAGAGCGATCAGCTCTTCGCATTCAGCGGCGGACGAAGCCATGGGCTTCTCCACCAGCACATGCTTCCCGGCCAGGAGACTGGCCTTCACCAGCGGATAATGCTGTCGAACCGGAGTCGCAACGACGATGGCGTCAATGCTGTCGTTCTCCAGCATCTTCTGAAAGCTCGTGTAACCCGTGGCGTCAGGATACAGCTTCTTCATGTGAGCAAGGCGCTCTTCACTCAGATCGCACAGGGCGGCAAGGCGGCATTCCGGCAGAGAGCCGAAGTTGCGGGCGAGGTTCGGGCCCCAGTAGCCCAATCCGACGACTCCAATGTTTACGGTAGCTTTCATAGTTCTTTGGGGGGAAAGAGGATTAAAGGGAGGGAGGAGGAAATTCAGGAATCAGCGGTGACTGCCATCGGGGCGTCATTGCCACCGGGAATGGGAGAGGCATTGGTGCGCTTGCGGAGGTTATCCAGAAGCTGAAGCCACAAAACTCGAGGGGTTTGCAGGATGATGCTCAGGTCCATCAGGAATGAGCAGTGATCGACGTAGTAACGATCCATCTCGATCATCTCCGTGAAGGTGGTGGTGTTCTTCCCCTTCACCTGCCAATAGCCGGTCAGGCCGGGAAGACTGTCGAAACGTTGCTTCTGTTCCGGGCTGAACAGGGGGAACTCCTTGGTCGTGCAGGGGCGAGGTCCCGTGAGACTCATTTCGCCACGCACCACATTGATCAGCTGCGGGAGTTCATCCAGACCGGATGCCCGGAGAATCCCACCGCCAGGAATGAGGCGACGATCACCCATGGAGTCCATCTTCACCATGGGCTTGTTGGAAGCCACCAGGTGCTCCAGGTAATTCTCATGAGTGCGGGTCTCCGCATTCTGATACATGCTGCGGAACTTCAGGATCGTGAAGGTCGAACCGCCCAGCCCTACTCGAGGTTGGCAGAAGAAGACGGGCCCGCGGGAAGTCAGCTTGATCCAGGAAGCGATCACCGCAAAGAGCGGAAGCAGAACCGGCAAGGCCAGAGAGATCAGGAACAGATCCAGCCCCCGCTTCCAAGCGGGCTTTTGAGGGCAGTAGATGTAGTCCTCTTCTTCCTTCTCCAGGTTAGCGTCATTGATCGCATTCAACACTTCGAGTCTCGGTTCCGCTACCTCTTGCAAGGGGGAGGCGTCTCGCACCGGGCAGAGAAGAAAGGAAGGATGTTGTTGGGCTCGCATCGGGGGCTTTCGTTGAACCCAACCGTCGATTCGTGAACCTGTTTTTCGCCTTGGACTGTCGATCGCTCCGGGAACGATGATCTGAATATTTCTCCTAAGGCCTGGCAGTATTTGGGGGATCTCAATCCAGGGGCTTAAAACTGCGAATGATTCTACTAAACGATTGTTGGGAGAGTCAGTGATTCTGGTTTCTATGGAATAATAGATCCATCATCAATAATTACAATGAAAATCATACTATATATTGATATCATTTCTGCGGTTTCCTGCCGGTTGCCCGTAAAATCCGCCCCTCACTTTCAGTTTTCATCACCGCAACAGTGATAATTTCCACAATTTGAGATTGGCACTCTACGGGGAGGCGGTCTTTCGCAGGGACTGATAGTTCCCTTGGCCCAGAGTTCAGCAGCTGCGAAATTCAGGGAAAGTCCTCGCCCCATGATAGGGACGGACAGCTGGTAGTCCCCGCCGCCAATAGAACGGCCGTTGCGGCCGCCCCATCCCTCCGGCTAAGGGCCCCTGAAAGATGCCCCTAAAGTGCGGGAGGAAGGGTCGTCGAAGATTCCGGAGCGAATCTTGGAAATGAGAAAAACTCGTGGGGCAAGGAAAGCTTCCCTCGTTCAACCGGGGAAATCATGAAAACACGCGCCTCACTCACCGCAATCCTCCTCTTTCCCCTGCTTCTACTGCAATACAGCCTGGCCCAAGAGGAATCCCCCGAGATGTCAGAATCAGCTCCGGAAGACGTGGTCGACCTCAGCGATACCTCGCTTCCGGAAACGGTCTTCACCGGGAAAGCCCAAAACCTGTTGGGCGAGGCGCCCGCCGCAAGCCGGGGCCAGTCCAGTGCGGAGGAACTGGAGGAGCGTCCCTTCCTGCGGAGAGGCGAGTTGCTTGAGGTCGTGCCGGGAATGATTATCACCCAGCACAGTGGGGGCGGGAAGGCCAACCAGTATTTCCTGCGGGGTTTCAACCTGGATCACGGCACCGACTTTGGAATCTTTGTCGACGCCATGCCCGTCAACATGCGCACCCACGGCCACGGACAGGGCTATGCCGATATCAACTTCCTGATTCCGGAACTGGTGGAAGAACTGGACTACTACAAGGGCCCCTTCTACTCGGAATTGGGCGACTTTACCACGGCGGGTGCAGCCCGGTTTCGCCTCTATAATGTGTTACCGGACGGCATCGCCCGGTTCACCATTGGAGAGGACAACTACTACCGCAGCCTGATTGCCGACTCATTCGAGATGGGTCCCGGCTACCTCACCCTGGCGCTGGAGTACAACTACTACGACGGCCCCTGGGCCAAGCCGGATCAGTTACAGCGCTGGAACGGATTCGCCCGCTACTCCCTGGGAGATGAGTTCGACTACACCAACTTCACCTTCATGGCCTACGACGCCCACTGGGATGCGACCGACCAAGTCCCCCTCCGGGCCATCGAGAGCGGGTCGATCGACCGTTTGGGTCTCATCGATCCCACCGTGGGTGGTGAATCGAGCCGTTACAGCCTCTCGATGGATCAACGGATGGAAGGTGAAAGCGGTATCACCAAGACTTCGGCCTACGTCGGCACCTACGATCTCGATCTCTTCTCCAACTTCACCCTCTTCCTGGAGGATCCGGTCAATGGAGACCAGTTCGAGCAGTTTGACGATCGCTGGTTCGCTGGAGCCCAGGTCAGCCATCTCATGCCGGATTTCACCTTTCTGGGCCGGGATGCAGAACTGACCGTCGGGGGTCAAACGCACCATGATTGGATCGATGGCGTGGCTCTGCGCAAGACCTCCAGCCGGGAGGTGATCTCGACGGTGCGGGAAGATGACGTCTACGAGATGAATCTGAGCGGCTACGGAGAAGCCGTGGTGTTCTGGAACTCCTGGCTTCGCACGCAGGCCGGTCTTCGAGGAGATGTGTATCACTTTGACGTGGAGAGTGATCTGGCCGCCAATTCGGGCTCCAAGTGGGACACGATCGTCAGTCCCAAGGCAGGCGTCGTCCTGGGCCCCTGGAACGACACGGAGTTCTATCTGAATGGTGGCACCGGCTTTCACAGCAACGATGCCCGCGGCGTCACCATCAATGTCGATCCCTCTACGGGAGAAGCCGTGGACGGTGTGGATCCGCTGGTGCGCACCTATGGGGCGGAGTTGGGAATGCGGACGCAGATTGTGCCCGGCCTTACCAGCACCCTGGCCTTCTGGTATCTGCAGAGCGACTCGGAACTGGTCTACGTGGGCGATGCCGGGACCATCGAAGCGGGGGATGCCAGCGAACGGTATGGCATCGAGTGGTCCAACTACTGGCGCCCCCGGGATTGGGTCTACATCGATACCGAACTCACGGTCACGGACTCCCAGGTCATCCCTTCTGGTGACGAGGTCGA
>JBHIXE010000448.1:0-4305 GCA_041984905.1 Verrucomicrobiales bacterium
GGATTGTAGTGAGGGGTGCCGATGACGAAGACCGCATGAGGCTTGTCTTCTGCCATGAGACTGGTCAGTCCCAGCAGGGAAAGGATGGTGAGCAGGTAGAAAGTGGGGCGTAGGGATTTCATAGTCCGGTAATGCAACATTCCGTTGTCGTTCCCAGCAGGGGTGTTTCTGAGATTGTGGAGAAAATGCTGGTTAGAGAGCCCAACATTCTCCCGGGAATTTTCCAATCTTTTTACACTTCAAAGAACGGATCGCATGTAGGATAAGGGGATGACCGCCAGGACGTTTTCGCTTTGCCTCATTCTCGCGAGGATGATCCTGGCTGTTCCGCTCATCGCTCAGGATGTCGAGCCGAAGGAAACAGCGGATATCTTCCGGGTCAGTAAAGCGGGCGGCGATGCGGAGAAGCGGGATCAGCTCATCTCTATCTACGGACTGGTCTCCGAGCAATTCAATCAGCAGGCCGCCAGGGAATTTGCCGAACAAAAGGCCGTCTATGCCGGTCAGCGGGTGCGAGTGATCGAGAAGCTGGAGAAGAAGGATGATCACGGAGAGCTTTACCTGGCAGCCTATCAAGGAGAACCCTGCGTCTTCTCGATTTCAGAAGGAGACTTCAAGAAAGGGGACACCACTCCGCCTTTGGAGATCGTCGAATCCGGCAACTATGAGACGGAAGTGACCCGGCTGGTGGACGACACCGGCGGTGCCGGGGAGGTGAAGACCGAGGAGCAGGGCGGTCTGGTCGAGTTCTTTGGCGTGGTCCTTGATTTTGGGGATGGCCCCGTCAAGGCACGTCCGAAGAAAGAGGTGACCACCACCGAAACCCTCAAGAAGTTTGAGGCGAATCTCTCCACTCAGGTTCTCTCGGCTCCCGTGAAGATGAACAAGGACATCTTCCTGAACAGCCTCAAGAATGGGGAGACTTATGAAGTGACGCAAATGGAGGAGAGACGCTGCCAGACTTGCCGGGGGTTTGGGCGCGTGCCCAATGACGGAAGCGCTCCGCGTCAATCCGATGGCAAGATGAATTGCCGGGACTGCATGGGGAAGGGAAAGCTCTCCTGGAAGGTCCACTACCTCGTGGCCTGGTAGGGGCGACTAGGGAAAGTTGCCTTTTTTGGAAAGTGGACCCACTTTCGAACACCCTTCAGGCGTAAGAGTCCAAGGCAACCTAAGCCGAATCTCCATGATATCCCCGTTGATGACCCGCTCTCGTATACTTCTGTCTCTCGCTGTCTTGATGGCTACGGCTTCTGTGTCCGTGGCTCAGAATGGCGATCGCAAAGGTCACGTGATGACGCCTCCACCAGAAGAATGGAATCTCCCGGCACCGCCGCTTTCCGTGGATGACGCTCTGCGGAGTTTTCAGTTTGGCGAAGAAGGCTTTCGGCTGGAAGTGGTCGCGGCAGAGCCGCTCATGGTGAATCCGGTCTGTATCGCCTTTGACGGGCAAGGCCGCCCCTGGGTATGCGAGATGAGCACCTACATGCCGGATGTGGATGCCAATGGTGAGAACGAGCCCAAGGGCCGCATCACGATTCTGGAGGACACCGACGGCGACGGCAAAGCCGACGAATCCAAGGTATTCCTGGACGGGCTCCTGCTTCCCCGGGCGATTCAATTTGTTGAAGGTGGCATCCTCTGGGCGGACAACTTCAAGCTCTACTTCACCGAGCGACTGAAAGGGGACAAGGCAGGCGAAACGACGGTGGTCGACGAAGAGTGGGCTCCAAGCGGGAATGTCGAGCACAAGGCCAATGGCTTGCTCTACGGCATGGACAACTGGCTCTACAACGCCAAGAGCGACATGCGTTACCGCCTGATTGACGGCGAATGGGTGAAGGAGAAGGTGCAGTTCCGAGGTCAGTGGGGCATTTCCCAGGACAACTTCGGCCGGATCGTCACCAACACGAACTCCAATCTCCTGAGCATGGAGATGATTCCGCCAGGCTACATGGAGCGGAATCCCTATCACGATTTCTCCACCAACGTGGTCGCGAAGATGAGCAACGAAGTGCACCCGATCCGGATTACTTGCGGGGTCAATCGCGGCTATATGGACGGGACTCTCGATGATCGCGGCTTCCTGGCGAAGGCCACTGCGGCTTGTGGATTAACCGTCTACCGCGGAGACAACTTCCCAGCTGAATACCAGGGTAACGTTTTCATTCCTGAGCCTGCCGGACTCCTGATCAAGCGGGCTATTCTGGAACAGAACGGGTTCGAGATCGATGCGGAGGAGGCTTACCCGGACAAGGAATGGCTTGCCTCAGAGGATGAGCGGAGCCGGATCGTGAACACCTACACCGCTCCGGACGGGACGCTCTACCTGGTGGATATGTATCACGGTATCCTGCAGCACCGGACCTACGTCACCAGCTATCTGCGGGAACAGATTCTTAAGCGGAATCTCGATAAGGAGAACAACACGCGCGGCCGGATCTACCGGGTTGTCTGGACGGGGAAGGAGCCAGGAAAGATGCCGAACATGGAGAACGAGACCAGCGCGGAGCTCGTCGCTCATTTGGATCACCCCAACGGCTGGTGGCGGGATACGGCGCAGCGCCTGATCGTGCAGCGTCAGGATACTTCCGCGGCGGATGCTCTCCGTGAAGAGGTCGCGAAAGGTTCTGAGTATGGACAGATTCACGCCCTCTGGGCCCTGGAAGGTCTGGGTATCGTGGAGCCCTCTGACATTGCCGCAGCTGCCAAGTCCAACGATCCCTGGGTTGCAGCCAATGCGGTTCGGGTATCGGAAGTGTTTGCGGGGACAGATGCCGAAGACGAGATCGTTGACGTGTTGGCTTCGGTCGCGGAAAGCGGGCCGGCTCCTCAGGTGGAGTTGCAACTGGTCGCTGCCCTGGGCCTCTTTCACGGTGCCTCTGGCGAAAAGGCGCTCTCCACGCTCGCCACGATTCTCAGCCGCCAGGATCAGGATCTCTTCAATGACATGGCCATGAGCGGTCTGAACGGCGGCGAAGCAGCGTTCGCCAAACTGGCTGCGGCTCAAGATCTCGACATCGTTAATGACCTGGTGACGGCGGTGGTGAATCGAGGGGAGCCGGGTGAAGTCGAGCAAGTGCTGGCTGTCGTGAGTTCACCGGAGGTCGATTCCAAGGAACGCTCCAAACTGCTTGGAAGCATGGCGTCCACCGCCATGGCCAAGCGCAAGGGCCCGGTGGCGGAAGTGCTGCTTGTCGCGGCTGCCAATGACGAGACGGCGCAGAATGCGATCCTGGATGGCATGGTGCGAGGTGGCAAGACGAAGGGGTTCAAGAAGATCTCGCTAAAGACGCGTCCCGCGCTCTTGAGCGAAGACAAGCTGCCCGAGAACAAGAAGCTGGCCAGCGTCGATAAGCTCTTTGATTTCAGCGGCAAAGAAGCGGTGAACTACATCAAAACGGAAGCCCACAAGGCTCAGTTCGAGATGGGGAAAGTGGAATATGCCAAGCTCTGCATCGCCTGTCACCAGGCCGAGGGGCAGGGAATGATCAATATGGCGCCGCCGCTGGTGGACTCCGAGTGGGTCACCGGTCCGGAACGCCGCCTCATCGCATTGACCATGGATGGCTTGATGGGCCCGATCACCGTGAACGGCAAGGTCTACGACGCACCCGAAGTGCAACCGGTCATGCCGGGCCTTCGCATCAACCCGGAGCTGAATGACGAACAGCTCGCGGCGATCCTGACTTTCGTGCGGAACTCCTGGGGCAATAGAGCTCCTCCCGTCTCGACAGAGTCTGTCGCCGACTTCCGGAACAGCACGGAGCTGCGGGCTCCCTACACGGAAGCGGAGTTGAAAAAGGTTCGTTAGGCTGGATGGTGGGAGTCCACCATGGCGAAAGGACTCCAGAAACACCAGGAACGCGTCGCGGCACTCAACAGTTTCGGCAAGGAACTGGCCCGGCGTGCGAAATCCAAGTGCGAAGTTTGCGAAGACGCGGGCGTGCCGTTGGCG
Organism: Verrucomicrobiales bacterium; assembly: GCA_041984905.1. GTDB lineage: Bacteria > Verrucomicrobiota > Verrucomicrobiia > Verrucomicrobiales > DEV007 > JBHIXE01. The sequence continues at coordinate 3,959 of JBHIXE010000448.1, forward strand.
GTTTACGAAGTGGGCCCCGAGCCGAAGGAGCCTGACTTGGAGCAGTGCATCTTCGCCTGTGAACGCTGCCGGACGGCGCTCGATGATCCTAAGAAGAAGCTGCAACCCAACGAGTGGCGAACCCTTGGCAATACCATCTGGAGTGAGGTTCCCGCCGTGCAGGTCGCGGTCGTCCGCTTGCTGCGAAGGATCGCGCCGGAAGGGGATTGGGCTAGGGAAACGCTGGAGGAGGCTTACCTGGACGAAGCGATTCAGGAGTGGGCTGACAAGGTGTAGCCTAGCTCGGCCAATCGTCGTTCAAATAGCGCACAATGAGAGCGGCGTGTGAGAGGGGGCGACTGAGATTC
>JBHIXE010000449.1:0-4302 GCA_041984905.1 Verrucomicrobiales bacterium
TCTCACCCTGTCTGATTTTGCTCACCGAGCCATCTATAAAGCCGGCCGAATGAACTTGTTCCAGTTGCGCGCCATGGCCCGTTCCAGGCGACCGGTGTCCCGCCATTGGATGGTGTTCATGTCCCGACCGTCGGCCTCAATGATCAGCATGGTTTGCGATTCGCTGGGAAACAGGAAGCGGCTGCGACTTTGATAAATGCAATCCGGGTCATCCTTGTTGAGCGCATCCGTGATCAGGCTGACATTGAAGCAATAGGTGTGGTTGTAGTAGTCCAGTTCATCGGGGAAGGCCTTTACGCTCTGCTCGTTGACAAAGACCGTCCGGAAAAGGTGAGCGCCGGCCTCAATGTAATCAGGACCTGCATTGCCGTTGCGGTAGAGTTGACGGAAAATCGGCCCGTTGGCTCCCAGCCATCGCTCTTCTCCCCCATCCTTGTTGACGAGTTTCATCCCGGGATACCGGTTGTCGTGATCTGAGGCGTAAGTTGCGAAACCGGTGAGGATGTCCCGCATGTGGGAAATGGTGACGGAGGTCGCTGCCTGCTGCCGGATCTGGAGAGTGACCGGGAAAGAGATGCTGACAAGCAGCACAATGATGACCACGGCGACCATCAGTTCCAGCATCGACAACCCTTGGGAACTGGCAGTTGGTTTGGTGATGATATGCATTGGAGTAGTAGATGGAGCGAGCTTAATGATAACGTAAGGTAATGCTATGCTACCGAACTAAGTTGGGCGCGCAAGTTACGAGTTCGTTATTTTTCTTCTGGGCAGATTGTGTTGCATCCACCGGGGGGATTGGAGAAGGTGAGCGGAGTTACTAGACTCCCGCCCCCATGTTCCCCATGAAATCTCCGTTATGGCCCCTGTGTTTCCTTGCAGCCCTGATTCCCGCCATACTCTCCGCTGCTCCACCTAACATCGTGTTCATCATCACGGATGATCAGGGCTATCCGGAAGTGGCTGCTCACGGAAATCCTATCATTCAGACTCCAAATCTGGATCGGTTGCATGGAGAAGCCGTTCGGCTGGAAAACTATCACGTGGCGCCCACCTGTTCGCCCACTCGCGCCGGCCTCCTGACCGGCCACTGGACCAACCGGACCGGGGTCTGGCACACGATCATGGGGCGGTCGATGATCCGTGAAAATGAGGTCACCCTGGCGCAGCACCTTGCCGATGCTGGCTATGCGACGGGCATGTTCGGCAAATGGCACCTTGGGGACAACTATCCTTTCCGTCCCGAAGACAGGGGCTTTCAGGAAGTCTTGCGCCACGGTGGGGGCGGCGTGGGACAAACGCCGGATTACTGGAATAACGCCTACTTTGACGGTTCCTACTTTCACAACAGCAAAGCCGAGGCGGTGGAAGGCTTCTGCACGGATGTGTTCTTCCGGTATGCGAAGGAGTTCATCCGGGCGAACAAAGACAGCGGCAAGCCTTTCTTCGCCTACATCGCCACCAATGCACCTCATGGGCCGATGCATGCTCCGGAGAAATACAGCGCCTTGTATCCGGACCTCAGCGAGAAGGACGCCAACTACTACGGCATGATCACGAACATTGATGACAACGTTGGTCAGATGCGAGAGTTCCTGAAGTCAGAGGGGATAGAAGACAACACGATCTTCATCTTCTGCACGGATAACGGATCCGTGGCCATCAAGGTTTTCGATGCGGGGATGCGCGGTTCCAAGGGAAGCGAGTATGATGGCGGGCATCGCGTGCCATTCTTCATCTACTGGCCGGAAGGGAATCTCAAGGGGCGGGAAGTCACGGAGTTGACGGGGCATGTGGACATTGTTCCCACGCTCTTGGATCTCTGTGGAGTCGAGAACCAGGCAGGGGTGAAGTTTGATGGCGTTTCGATCCGGCCGCTCCTGGAAGCCACGGCGGACAACTGGCCTGACCGGATGCTGGTGACCGACAGTCAGCGGGTTCGTGATCCCATCAAGTGGCGCAAGAGCAGCGTGATGAAGCGCGACTGGCGTCTGGTGAACGGAGAACAACTGTTCTTCATTCCGGACGATCCGGGACAGACCAGGAACGTGGCCGATCAGCATCCTGAGATGGTCACCCAGATGCGGGCCTTTTACGAAGAATGGTGGGCGGATCTGGAGCCGAGCTTCAAGATTTCCGCCAATATCATTCTCGGCAATCCGGCGGAGAACCCCTCACGACTGACCTGTCATGACTGGATCACGGATGCCATGACACCCTGGAATCAGGGACAGGTTCGGGACGGAATGGACAAGGAGGGCACCCAAGGATTCTGGAATGTGGAAGTGGAGCAGGCGGGCACCTATGAAATTGAACTGCGCCGCTGGCCTCGCGAAGCGGATCATCCCATCTCAGCCGCACTTGAGCCCGGCCAGCCTGTCCCCGGCACCAAGGCCTACCGGACCACTCCAGGCCGGGCAATTGATGTGGTGGCAGCCAGTATTCAAATCGGGAACGCAGAAGCGGAGGCAGAAGTTCCTGCTGGAGCCAAGTCCGTGACCCTGACAGTGGATCTGGAAGAGGGCGTTCACGAATTCTGGGCCCGATTTACCACTCGTGAGGGAGGGGAGATGGGGGCATACTATGCCTATGTAAAGAAACTGTAGTCCTTTGCGAGGAGCCAGGCGTTCCCCACATAGGTGGGTTGGAATTCTGCCAGATCAACCAGCGGATTTCCCCCAAATAACCACCACTCCGAAGCTACCGATCCCACGTTTAAGGCAACAAAATCCACCCTTCTGCAAAGAAAGCACCAAGATCGGGCGTTTTACCCAGTGATAGCCCAATCCATTCCTACTACCTGAAGACATGAAAATCCCCACCTGTGTTCCTGCCGTTGCGGCCTCTCTCCTTCTCCTTGGCAGTCTCTCTGCCCGGACCTGGGAGTCCACCGCCGGCACCAAGATCGACGCCGAGTTTCAAAAATTGAGCGGCAACGAAGTCACGCTCAAGCTCAACAACGGCACCATGATCACCCTGCCGTTGAACAAACTGAGCGTGGATGATCAGGAGTATGTGGCTTCGCTCGCGACGCCCAAATCCGCTTCTTCGGGCGGCGGATGGCCTCAGTGGCGCGGCCCCAATCAGGACAACATTTCCCCGGATTCAGGGCTCATGACTTCCTGGCCGCAGGGCGGACCGGAGAAACTTTGGACCTTTGAAGATGCCGGCATGGGCTATTCCAGCTTCTCTTTTGCGGAGGGCAAGCTCTTCACCCTTGGAACCCGAGGGGAAGATGTGGTGCTCATCGCGCTCAATGCCGACACAGGCGAGGAGATCTTCGCGGCCAACTTCAGCGATGACGACCAGAACGGGTACAGCACCAAGTGGGGGCATGGGCCTCGCAGCACACCCACCTACAGTGACGGCAAGCTCTATGTCCTGGGGCCCAAGGGCACGCTTTCCTGTCTCAGCGCCGAGGACGGCTCCCGGGTCTGGTCCAAGAATCTGGCTCAGGACTTTGATGGAAAGGCCGGCGGTTGGGGCTATTCCGAGTCCCCGCTGGTCGATGGTGACCTTGTAGTGGTCGCTCCCGGTGGATCCAGAAGCCCCATCGTGGCTCTCGACAAGAACAGCGGAGCAGTGAAATGGAAGGCCGAGGTTCCGGATGCCGGTAAGGCCGAATATGCCACCGTCGTGATCGCCAACATTGAAGGGACCAAGCAGTATGTGAAGTTCTTTCAGCAGGTGGTCGCCGGCGTGGATGCTGAGAGTGGCGAACTCCTCTGGACCTCACCCTGGCCGCAAGGCGCTACTGCGGTGATTCCCACTCCGATTGTCGATGGGAACGAGATCTACATCACCTCTGGTTACGGCGCCGGATCCAAGAAATTCGAAGTCGTGAAGGAAGGGGACAAGTTCGTGGCCAAGGATGTCTGGGAGAACAACGACATGAAGAACCACCATGGTGGAGTGGTGAAAGTCGGTGACTACATCTACGGATTCTCAGATGGTCCGGGGCTGTCCTGCCAATCCTGGGAGACGGGCAAACTGGAGTGGAACCAGCGTGGTCAGTATACCACCAAGGGCGCCATCCACGTGGCCGATGGCATGCTCTACACCCTGAACGAGAATGATGGCACGGTGCTCCTGGTGGAAGCGACTCCCGACGGCTTCAAGCAAAAGGGGATGTTCACCCTGGAACCCCAATCTCCGGATCGCAGCCCCAGCGGCAAGATCTGGTCCCATCCGGTGGTCATCAACGGAAAGCTCTACCTGCGGGACCAGCAGTATCTCTCCTGTTACAATGTGAAGGACTGATCAGTCCTCACTCTGTTCTTTGACTTTGGGGACGGCCCTGAA
>JBHIXE010000450.1:0-4296 GCA_041984905.1 Verrucomicrobiales bacterium
GTCACGTTCTTGGGCGTCACCTGGAAACCTTTGCCCTTCGGGTCAAACAGAGTGAAGAGGAGCGATGGGAAGAGCTGGGCGCACTGCACCGTCTCATAGATTTCAGAGGTCAGGAACCATCGGACGCGGCCGTAGAGAAAGTTGGAGAAAATGAACATCGCCGCCACATAGGGAATGGCATAACTGAGGAAGCCATTGAGAGAGGCGCTGAAGATCTTCAGGTTGAAAAGAATGAGTGCAGCCGGCGCCATGGCGAAGACGAGCCGCGGGAAGGGGAAGAACCAGAACAGGCAGCAGTTGAAGTAGTTGATGCGCTGAGCGACGCTCATCCCCGGCCGAGTCAGAGGGCATTTGATGCGCAACAGCTGCAACATCCCCATCAGCCAGCGGGAGCGCTGAATGAAGAACCCGGTCAAATCTTCCGCGGAGAGACCTGAGACCAATGGCCGGTTGATATAGGCCGTGCGCCAGCCCACCCCGTGCATGGTCATTCCGCTCTCGGCGTCTTCCACAATCGTTTCCCCGGCGAAACCACCGGTGCTCTCCACGGCTTTCCGGCGGATCAGGGCCGCGGAACCGCAGAAGAAGGAAGAGTTCCAGAAATCCAGTCCCTCGTGAATCGCGTGGAAGAACATCGCGCCCTCCCGGGGCGTGCGTTTGGGGAAGCGCAGGTTCTTCTCGATCGGGTCGTCATTGATCATGTAGTGCGGGGTCTGCACCACGCAGCACCACTCATCCTTGGTGAACTGACCCACTGTGCAGGCCAGGAAGTCGCGAGTCGGGAGGTGGTCGGCATCAAAGATGCCCAAAAGATCCCCATCGGTCTTTTTCAGTGCCTCATTGAGGTTCCCGGCCTTGGCGTGTTCGTTTCTCGCCCGGGTCAGGTAGTGGGCGCCCATCTCGTCGCACAGTGCCTTGAGCTCCTTGCGGCGGGCGCGTGCTTCGGAAGCTTTCTTCTCATCGGATTGGCTGCACTTCTGGTCAGAACCCCCGTCATCGCAGAGGATGACCTTAAGCTTCTCCTTTGGATAATCCTGGTTCAGGCAAGCCGCGAGGGTAGGGCGAAGGATGTCCATGTCCTCGTTGTAAGTGGGGATCAATATGTCCACCGTTGGCAATTCATCCGGATCATCGGGAAGGGGATGAACCGGTCGTTTCAAAGGATTGATGTTCGTGAAGGAACCAATCGCCACGATCAACACTCCATAGAATTCCGCCATGAACACCATGATGGCGACGGTGAAGCTGATGGGGCCGTGATACTCCAGGGTGGTGAATACCCGCCAAAGTACGTAACGGGACACAATGAACCAAATGACGGAGACGAAGAGAACGCGTGCCGTAGTCTGAGACGCAAGGGGGCGCAATACCAAGAGCAGCACCACGAGGACGATTGAGACTTTGATCTGAATCCGTGTATTGACGGAAGGCAGAGCGATCGCGGTCAGGGCAAAGATCGAGAGCGCCCATGCGACCATGAGCAAGGTTCCCTTGAGGCGTTGCGCCAACGGGGGAATGGGCGGCTTAACAGGTGAGGGTTCAGAGGACATTCGGAGGGAGATTCGGCCGGATTAACGGAGACAGCGGGGAGAAGATAATCCGTAAAATAAGCCTTTTCCATAATTTTCATAGAATTAACCTTCAAGGATCCCTGGGTATGCGAGTTTCTCGCCAAACTGCCCCGCAACCTTGAGAAGTGCGGCCTGAATCCACCGAAAAACAGGGGCGAAACTCTCAGAACTGGACTCCGGCACTGCGCCTAAGCCCGTCCAAAACCTTCATGTTGGCTAAAGAGTCAACCTTTGAGATCCAGGGAGCGCGGCCGTCGACGGCTTCGGCAAACGCATCGGCTTCTGCGGCGTAGGGTGGTTGGGAATCCGGAAACTGGCAGACCTCTGTGTCGGTGCCCCTGGTGATCTGGAACCCTTCTTTGGAGAACCAGAACGCGTCGATCTGGATCTGCCCTTTGGTTCCGGCAATGAAGGTGGTGGGATTGGACTTCACGCTCATCCCACAGGTAAAGGTGGCAAGCGTTCCCGAGGCGAAGCCGAGCAGGCCCGCGGCATATTCGTCCACTCCAGATTCGTGGAGCTTGGCGATCGCAGACATCTGTGTGGGCTCCTGACCAGTCAATGCCCGGATGAAGTGAACGCAGTAACAGCCCACGTCCATGAGGGAACCGCCGCCTTGACAGGCGTCGTACCGGGCATCACCTGGGCTCACCGCTCGCTCGAAGGTGAAGTTGGAGCGGATGAGGCGCAAATCACCAATCTCTCCCTCTCGCACCCGCTGGATCAGGGTATCAATGGTGGGGAGGGTGCGATACATGAACCCTTCAATGAGGACGCGGCCACAGCGCTCCGCCGTCTCAAACATCCGCAGGGCTTCAGGATGATTCCTGGCGATGGGCTTTTCACAGAGTACGTGTTTACCGGTTTCCAGGGCCCGAATGGCCCAGGGTTCGTGAAGGCCGTTGGGGAGCGCCAGATAAACGGCGTCCACATCCTGATGCTGGAGTACGCTCTCGTAATCAGTGGCGCTCTCCGCACCTGATTCCTGGGCAAAGGCACGAGCCGAGTCCGGGTTTCGCGAACCAATGGATAGGAGTTCACCTGTCTTCGACATCGGGAGATCCGCCGCGAACTTCTTCGCGATCATGCCGGTTCCCAGGATTCCCCAGCGTAGTTTGTCGGGCATCTCCGCAGCCTAGGGAATTTCCATGACGTCCTCTTCGATCACGGTCTTGTAGTTGCCGGTGATCTCGCCATTGAGCTTGGCGCCCTCGTCTTCAATGACCCAGGTCTCGACATCGAGGCCCTTCTCAAAGAGCGAGTCACGCGCCAGACTGATGCCCATGCTCCGGGCATAAACCTTGTCCTGGTAGATGCCCTCAAAGAGAATCAGGGGAGCCACACCGCCGATCGGCACTGTCACCGGTTCGCTAAACTGGAACTTGATGCTCTCTTCCGCAGTATAATAGGTCGGCGTAGTGGGAGCCTCGGTGATCACAAGGCGTGGTTCCTTGGAACTCTCCATCAGAGTCAGTCCAGCCTCTTCCAACTGCGTCTTTCCCTTCTCCAACTTCCCATAGTACCAGATGGAAAGGGCAAAGGCGCTCACGATAAACAGCACCACAATGCCCATGCAGCCGATGCCGCACCCGATGGCAATCTTGGATCCCGTGCCGAGAGACTTCTTGGAGGCAGGGGTTGGGGGAGGGGCGACGGTGCTCATGATACTGGATAGAGGGGTTGGAAAATTCTGGAGGCGACCCTGGATTCGGTCAACACCTTCTCCGTTACGAGTTGGGGCGCGGGTCAGCTTCCCTGGACCAGGGCTTCCAGCTCTGTCAAAGTGGCCAAATGGCCTCTTCCGCCAAGTGCGGTGGAGTTGAGGGACGCAGCCGCGGTGGCGAGTCGAGCGCATCGCTCCAGTGGCCAGTCCCGGGCCAGGCCTACGAGAAAGGCCCCATGGTAGACGTCTCCGCAGCCCGTGGTGTCAACGGTATCGGGCCTCAGGAAGGCCGGTTGATGAAAACCGGATTGGTCGCGCCTGCGTACATAGCTTCCCCTGGCGCCTGAAGTGATGACGGCCAGGCTTGGTCCCTGTTGAAGGAGGGCTTCCGCGGCGGACTCCACATCCCGGATTCCCGTGCAGGCTGAGGCAAAGTCCTCAGCCACGATGGCAATATCCACCACGCTGAGAAAATCCCTCAGGGGTTCGCGAAACCGGGAAGCACCTCCATCAAAAGAGACCAGAGTCTGGGAAGAGCGGGCCAACTCGGCCGCCCTTGGTAGAGCCTTCCAATGACGCCCGTTGCAGTGGAGAATCTTCGCGGACTGGATCGTCTTCCGGGGGAGGTCAGCCGGGCCTAGTTCCGGGGCGCTGCCTGGCGCATAGGCAATGCTCCTCGCCCCATCTTTCCGACGAACCCAGATGGAAGCTAGAGAGGACGATGCGCCTTCCGTTTGAAGGATCTGGTCCGTAGCCACTCCGTAATGCTGGAACTCCTCTATGATCTGGCGGCCGCGCCAATCGTCGCCGATCCGGTCAATCATGGCGGTGCGGGCGCCCAGACTGGCGGCGGCAGTCAGGGCCGCGGCGACGGGCCCACCTCCCTGCAATCGGCTCTCCAGAGCGGGCTGCACATGATCGGACTCCGCAAACTGTTCGACCAGTGTCAGGAGATCCAGGGTTGAGACCCCAAGTCCGGCGATGTCGATGGATTTTTCGGTTGTCAAGGCTCCCACGTGTTGCAGGCTTTTGATCTTTGGGACTTGGCAGGATGGTCCCGCT
>JBHIXE010000451.1:0-3928 GCA_041984905.1 Verrucomicrobiales bacterium
ACCATCCAGGTCCCGTGCGGCGATACAGACATTGTCTTTGGGAAAGGTGAGTTTGCTGGCGATGACATGCCGGTCCCAGGAGGGATTCTCATACCAGACCACATCGGTCTTGTCGGCCAGGAGGATATCGGGTTTTCCGTCGCCGTTGACATCCGCAATGGCGAGTCCGTACCCGATCTCGATTTCGGGGTCGATCGTCTGGGCCTTGAAGTTGGGTTCCACGGCAGCCGCGAAGCTGCAGAGAGTCAGAATGAGCAGGAAGCAGAGTGGGGGTGTTTTCACAAGGAGGGATGCTAGCGTTGGTCGGAGGTGAGGCAAAGGGAGAAATGCTCTTGGCTGGGGAAGATTACGGCCTGTCTACATTGCGGCGGACTGGATACATCTCCCCAGCTAGTCGAGTGGATGGCCAACAAAAAGGGCGTCCCCATGATGGAGACGCCCTGACGAAAGTTTTTCGCTCGAGCGAAAACTGTCTCGGACTTAGCTGTCCTTCTTGTCGCCGGATTCGGTTTCTTCACCAGCTGCCAGCCATCCGGAGATGCCGAGAGACAGGTGACGAACGTCGGTGTAACCGAGTTCCTTGGCCTTGTTCACGCCGGCACGGTAAGCGCCGCAGGAAGGACCGCCGCAGTAAGCCACGACCATCGTATCCTTGTCTTCAGGAAGCAGAGTGGCGATCTGGTCCTTATTGGCCTTGAAGTCAATTGCGCCAGGGATGTGGTGCTTGTTGTACTTCTCAGAGCCGTTCACGTCCAGAAGGATCACTTTGCCTTCCTTCATGGCTTCCTTCAGATCCGTCAGGCTGATGTCTTCATATTCTTCAGCAACAGCGGTTCCGAGGGCAACTGCGCAGGTGGCAAGAAGGGCGAGGAGTTTCTTCATATGTATCTCAGTAGGTTTGGTTTGAGGCGGAAGATTGGGACGTCAATCACCTGACTAACGACCGGGCTCTCCACGGGTTCACGGACGCGCAGATGCGCGTCGGCATTACGCTAAACGTGAAATCTTTGTCCGTTTTTTCACCTATTTGTTCACTTTCCCGGGAGACGTGAAACCGACTTTTTTCTTGGGTGAAAAGTCGCATTTCTCCTAAAAAAGGCTGGAGGTCAGCAAGACCGCCTATCGCGGATCTGCTATCCATCACGCCATGCCAAGAAATCCCCTTTGCTACCTGCTACTGCTTCTAACACTGGCTGCCGCCGAGGAGCGCCCCAATATTCTGCTGATCATGGCCGACGATCTCGGGTTCTCCGATCTGGGATGCTACGGAGGAGAGATCGAGACCCCCAACCTGGATCGTCTCGCCCATGAAGGCATGCGATTCACCAGCTTCTACAACGCCTCTCGCTGTTGTCCCACCCGGGCATCCCTCATGACGGGACTCTATCCTCATCAGGCTGGGGTTGGCCGCATGACGAAAGGGGCCGGAGGAGGCGAGGGCAGCGCACCGGGTTATAAAGGTGAGATTGGCAAGGATGCAGTCACCGTCGCGGAGGTCCTCAAATCTGCCGGGTATCAAACTGGGATGGTTGGGAAGTGGCATCTCTCTCCCACCGTGTCTCATCCGGAAGATCACATGGCCTGGCTGAACAACCAGATTGATAAGTCGCGCCAACCTTCCGATCCGTCGACCTATCCGACTGCGCGTGGGTTTGATCGCTACTATGGGAATATCTGGGGCGTCGTGGATTTCTTCGATCCCTTCAGCCTGGTGGAGGGTACCGAGCCCGTCCAGGAGGTCCCGGAGGATTTCTACATCACCGATGCGCTTAATGCCAAAGCGGTCGAATACCTGGAAGACTTCGCGAAGTCTGATGAGCCCTTTTTCCTCTATCTGGCCCACTGCGCACCGCACTGGCCTCTGCATGCGCGGGCCGAAGAAATCGCCAAGTACAAGGATACCTACAAGGTCGGTTGGCAGGCGATCCGGGAGGCGAGGTATCAGCGTCAGGTGGACATGGGGCTCATGGCTCCTGAGACGGCCCAGCTATCCGAGCGCATGGGCGATGAGTCCTGGGAAGAGTCGGAGAACCAGGAGTGGGAAGCCATGCACATGGCCGCCCATGCCGCCATGATCGACCGCATGGATCAGGGTCTTGGCGATGTCATCGCCAAGCTGGAAGAGTTGGGCCAACTGGAGAACACGCTCATTTTCTTCCTCTCCGACAACGGAGCGAGCCCGGAACGCCCCAATCGTCCAGGCTTTGATCGTACGGGCGAAACCCGTGATGGCGAGGCCGTTCTGTATCCCAAGGAAATGCTGGAGACGGGTGTTTTCCCGGGACCGGAGACGACCTATTCGGGGATTGGCCGGGATTGGGCGAACGTGGCTAACACACCTTTCCGTTTCTGGAAGAAAGAGGAATACCAGGGAGGCGTCACCACGCCATTCATCGTCCACTGGCCCCAGGGTATCCAGCAGAAGCCGGGCTCCATCAACAGAGAAGCCGGGCATGTGGTCGATATCATGGCCACCTGTCTGGATGTGGCGGGAGCGGAGTATCCTGCGGAGATGGGCGGCGAGTCTATTCAACCGATGGAAGGCGTGAGCCTTGCGCCAATATTTGCCTCAGGAGACCGGGAAGGACATGACGCGATCTACTTCGAGCACTTCGGCGCCCGCGGCATTCGTCAGGGGGACTGGAAACTGGTCTCTCTGAAGGACAAACCCTGGGAACTCTACGACCTGGGCAAGGACTTTACCGAGACGACCAACCTGGCGGAGAAACATCCTGAGCGGGTCAAGGAACTGGCTGGGGCCTGGCAGAAGTGGGCTGAGCGAGCCCGGGTATTCCCCACACCGGAGCAGTTTCAACAAGCGGCAAAGCCTGCGGCTGAAAAGAAGAATGCCGGTAAAGGCCTGCAACTGAAGCCCAAGCAAGGAGATACCTTGAATGGCCCTGCAGCGCCCTCGATCGCCAACCGGACCGTCAAGGTCAGTGCCAGGATTGACGCGACCAAAGACGGCGCGGTGGTGACCCATGGAGGGTTCGTCTTGGGCTATGCACTCTTTGTTCGCGATGGGCACGCGGGCTTCATGGTACGTCACTCCAGGGAAGAGTTCCTGGAACTGATGAGTCCAGATCTCTTGCCTGCCACTGGACCCATCACCTTGCAGGGGGAGCTTCGCCAGGATGGTTCCGTGGTGTTGAGCGTGGATGGCAAAGCAGTGGCTTCCAGGAAAGTGAACGGGCTTTTCCGTGGCAATCCTGGGGACGGACTGGCTGTGGGAGATGACCCAACTTCAAACGTGGCCAACTACGGATCTAACGACGTTTTTGGGGGCAAGATCAGCAACGTGGTGATCGATCTGGGTGCTGAAGTCGCGCCGAAACCCATGGATCCCATCGGCACGATGCGGACTCGCTGGGCGGACTTGGTGGGCGAGGTCCCCTTACACGAGTATCCGCGTCCCCAACTCGTCCGGAAAGACAACTGGCAAAACCTAAACGGTCGCTGGCAGTACGCCATTCGACCTAAGGAAGACGCGCAGCCTTCAGATTGGGATGGCGAGATCCTGGTGCCTTTCGCAGTGGAGTCGCAGCTGTCTGGAGTCCAGAAATCGGTCGGGGAAAACCAGCGTCTCTGGTATCGGCGCACGCTCAGTGCTGCCAAGCCTAAGGATGGCAGGCTGCTTCTTCACTTTGGTGCTGTGGACTGGGACGCGACTGTTTACGTGAACGGCAAAGAGGCAGGGAATCACAAGGGCGGATACGATCCCTTCACCTTCGACATCACGGACTTTCTTGTGGAGGGGAACGAGCAGGAATTGGTGGTTAGTGTGTGGGATCCCACTGACACCGAGGCTCAGGCGCGGGGTAAGCAGGTGAGTGATCCACGAGGGATCTGGTACACTCCGGTGACGGGCATCTGGCAGACGGTCTGGCTCGAGCCGGTGCCGCAGACCTCGATCGAGCGGATCGACGTG
>JBHIXE010000451.1:3938-4286 GCA_041984905.1 Verrucomicrobiales bacterium
GTTCCCTCTAGCTACATCCAACACATTCATCCCGTGAGCGACATCGATTCCGGAACTGGGTCGATCACCTTCACTGTCGATGTCGAGGGAGCGCAAGCCGGTCAGAAGGTTCGTGTCAATTTGGGCAATACGGTGCGGGAGGGCGCTCCTGGAGCTCCCATCGTGATACCCATGGTCGACGCCGAGTTCTGGACGCCGGAAACGCCGGAGCTTTATGAAGTCACTTTGGAACTGGTCGACAGTGCGGGGGCGGTGGTGGACCAAGTGGAGTCCTACGCCGCGATGCGGAAGATCCACCTGGCGGAGGACGCCAATGGTCATCAGCGGCTCTATCTGAACAACGAGCCT
>JBHIXE010000452.1:0-4249 GCA_041984905.1 Verrucomicrobiales bacterium
CTGTCGCACTGTCGCACTGTCGCACTGTCGCACTGTCGCACTGTCGCACTGAACCTCACGCTTTCGCCAGCGCCTGATCCAGATCCGCGAGGATGTCGTCAATGTGCTCGATGCCAACGCTCAGCCGGATCATCTCGGGGCTGATCCCCGCATCACGTTGCTGCTCTTCATTGAGCTGGCTGTGAGTGGTCGTAGCCGGATGAATCGCGAGGCTCTTGGCGTCGCCCACATTGGCAAGGTGGCTGTGGAGTTCCAGGCCTTCGATAAAACGCGAACCCGCTTCTTTGCCGCCTTGGATCCCGAAGACGACCATCGATCCGCCCTTGCCCTTCAGATACTTGCGGTTCAGCTCATACATGGGGTCGGTGGGAAGACCCGGGAATCGCACCCAGTCCACCTTGGGGTGTTGGCTGAGGAATTCCGCCACGGCGTTGGCGTTCTGGCAATGACGCTCCATGCGCAGCGGCAAGGTCTCGATCCCCTGCAGAAAGATCCAGCTGTTGTCCGGGCTGATGCAGGCGCCCAGGTTCCGCAAGGGCACGGTGCGCATGCGCAGAATATAAGCGAGCGGAGCTAGCGGTTCGGGCAAGTCATGGCCCCATCGCAGGTTGTGATAGCTGGAGTCGGGCTCGTCAAAAAGCGGATGCTTGCCAGCGGCCCAGTTGAATCGACCGGAATCCACGACAATGCCTCCGATTCCCGCCCCATGACCGCCGAACCATTTGGTCAGGGAATGGACCACGATATCCGCCCCATGCATGAGCGGGTTCGTGAGGTAAGGTGTGGAGAAGGTGCTGTCCACAATGAGGGGGATGCCCGCACTTTTGGCGACCGCGCCCACGGCATCCAGGTCCGTCACTTCCAGAGCTGGGTTCGAGACACTCTCGCAGAAGAGCGCCCGGGTTTTATCATCGATGGCGTTGGCATAGTTGACCGGGTCGCGAGAATCCACGAAGCGCACTTCGATACCGAGTTTCGGCAGGATGTCGTTGAACTGGGTGTAAGAGCCTCCGTAGAGATTGCGAGCGCTCACGATGTTGTCGCCCGCTTGAGCCAGGTTGATGATGGAGTAGAAGCAGGCGCTGGTCCCGGAAGCGAGGGCCAGAGCGCTCATGGGGTGAGCACCTTCCAAGAGGGCAACCCGCTTCTCCAAGACATCCTGAGTCGGATTCATGATCCGGCTGTAGATGTTCCCCAACTCTTTCAAGGCAAAGAGGTTGGCGGCGTGCTCGGTGCTGTTGAAGACGTAGGAGGAGGTGCGATAAACGGGTACCGCGCGAGAATTGGTGGCTGGATCGGGTTCCTGGCCACCGTGAAGACAAAGGGTTTCTAGCTTCATGGAATGCTCTTTGAGATCGTTTGGTAATGGAGTCAGGCTCGAACGTTCTCCCTACCCGAAGATTTCGCTCCTGAACAGTCCCGAAATCTCCTCCGGAAAAAAATCTTCGAGAAAGGCGTGTCAAAAACCGGGATTGATCAGAACCACTCTTCGACACCCATTTTCTGACGTGATTTCGGCTGTCCTTGGGGGGGAGCCAAAGGCCCAGCCGAGGTCACGCTCGGGAAAGAGAGTTTGGTGGGAGGGACTCCACTGTCTACTGCGTTGGGAGTCCCTCCTTCCTTTTTCAGGGAAGGACTCCGGGTTGGAGACGTAACCTCAATCCGAACTCAGGGCCCACTCCAGGAGCACCTGGGAGTCTTTCCAAACCCAGGTTCCCGTGCTGCCCAGCACCACGACAATGCGCTCACGTCCCAACTTTTCACCACTGGTGATCAGGCAATACCCTGAGGCAGAGGTGTAGCCAGTCTTCATCCCATTGCAGTATTCGTACTCCTTGAGAACCCGATTGGTGTTGGTGGTTTCTCGAACGGTGCCGTTATCGAGCTCGAAGCTGAGCGACTTCATCTTCACGCACTCACGAATAAAGGGTTGCTGATAGGCTTCCCAGGCCAGGAGGGCCATGTCCCGAGCCGTGGAGTGCTGACCAGGAAGGGTCAAACCGTTGGGATTCAGAAAGTGGGTGTTCTCCATCCCGAGCGCAGCGGCCCGCGCATTCATCTTGGCGGCAAAGGCTCCGACGGAGCCCGCATTGTCCCGAGCCAACGCGATCGCGACGTCGTTGCCCGACTTCACCAGCAACCACTTGAGCAGTTCCGCTCTCGTGTAGGTATCGCCAGGGGAAAAACCCAGAATGACCGGCTCCACATCGGTGTCAGAAGCCTGGATGACGACTTCCTGCTCCAGGTTTCCCGCCTCACAAATGAGCAACGCAGTCATGAGTTTCTGCGTGCTGGCGACAGGCACCTCGGTCTGGGCAGCCTTTTGATGGAGAATCCGTCCATTCCGGGCATCGATGACCATGGCGTGTTTGCCGACAATGGAAGGAGCATCCGGCCCTGACCAAGGTTTCACCTCGGGCATGGTCTCCCGAACCGCAACGAGCTTTTCGCGACTCTTCAGCGCCGCCTCCCGAACTTCGAGTGCAGCTTCCCGGGCTGCCAACTGCCGTTCCCGCTCCGCGACGAGTTCCTCCCGTTCAGCAATCGAGCGTTGCCGGTCCGCCAGCGATCGCGCTGTCAGGTTGAGCGCTTCTTCCCACTTGCGAAGGCGGAGCTTCTCTTTGGCGAGGGGATCATTGGGATCCAACTCTTCGAGATTGGACTCCACCTCAGTACCCGGCCGCACGAGCACAGGGACCCCGTTCTTGTTCGTGTCTTGAGCGGATGCGGAGACACCAAGCCACAACACGGCCAGCCAGCAGAGGACTGGGCGATACCGGACGGTCAGGACTGGAGTCAGGATATTCCGCACTGGATCGGAGATGCTGGGCGTAATTTCCCCTACGATTGGGGTCCGCCAAGCGGTTTCTTCTTCGTTGTTGGAAAGTAACCTGAGAGAGCTGGAAAGATCGAGCACAGATCGGGCAAACTTTGGAAAAGCGGCAGCGATCGCATACTTCGGTTGGTTAGGACGCAATCCCGGGTTCCCGCATTCGGTTACCGGGCGATAAACTCCTCTTTCTGGATCGACTCTGTCTGATTCACCAGGAAGACGACGTTTCCCGCCGCGATCTGTTCCGCAAAGGTTTCGTCCACCCGGATGCGGGGCTGGCGCAAGGTCCAGCGCGAGGTCACATCCCCCACCACCGGCACCCTCACCGCCTTGGCGCCTTCCGGCAGGATCACCTGGGCCTGCACTTCGGTATCGGAGATCTTGGAGATGAGCACCCAGCATACATCTTCTTCGGGTTGAATCGTTTTGCAGCCGGTCAGGCCAAGACCTGCGACCAGCATCAGAACAACGGGGAGAAATCGGGCAATCATCGGTTCGCTATTCTCCGAAGCCCCAGGAAAGCTGTCAAGGGGCCCACCAACTTCGGCTCTGCTCATTGTCGCGATTGACAACGCCCCTGTCCTTGCCTCGAATGATCCCTGTGCAAACCCACAAACTCCCCCTCTTCCTTCTCCTGGCGCTTGGCCTGACCACGCTCGCCACTCAGGCCCAGGATCGCCCCAACATTCTCCTCATTGTCTCGGATGACCAGGGTTACGCGGACCTTGGCTGCATTGGGGAGAACAACATCATCACGCCTAACCTGGATCGCATCGCGGCGGAAGGCGTTCGCCTCACGAGCTTCTACGTGAGTTGGCCGGCCTGCACTCCTTCCCGCGGCAGCATCCTGACCGGGAGGTATCCGCAACGGAACGGCACCTATGACATGTATCGCAATGAGGCCCCGGACTTTGGCTACAAGTATCCCATGGATGAATACCGCTACACCTTTGAGCGGGTCGCCGGGATGGACACTCGCGAGGTGCTGATCCCCGCAGTGCTGGGTCCGGAAGGCTATCGCAACGGCATCTTCGGCAAGTGGGACCTGGGCATCCACAAGCGCTTCCTCCCCCTCGCCCGTGGCTGGCATGACTTCTATGGGTTGGTCAATACGGGCATCGATTACTACACCCACGAGCGCTACGGCGTGCCCAGCATGTATCGCAACAACGACCTGACCGAGGAAGACAAGGGCACCTACTGCACCTATCTCTTCCAGCGCGAGGCGATGCGTTTCCTGGATGAGAATCAGGACAAACCCTTCTTCCTCTACGTGCCCTTCAATGCACCCCACAATTCTTCCGCTCTGGAGCCTGAGATCCGCACCACGGTGCAGGCGCCGGAAGAGTTCCAGAAGATGTATCCGCCGGTCGAGAAGGAGACCCAGGAGCTGGAGGACTACAAGAAATACCAGTA
>JBHIXE010000453.1:0-4241 GCA_041984905.1 Verrucomicrobiales bacterium
ACTCCGATCTGACGGACGCGGAAAAGGATTATGCATTAGGCCACCTGCCTGACCTGGGGATGAAGGTGGAGTCAGGACTCGTCTCCGTGAGCGGTTATGGATTTCAGGGAACTGATGAGGACAGTCCCTCGGTTAGCTTGGAAAGAGGACACTACTCAGTCGAGGTATACGAAATCAAGTGGACCGTCTGTGCGGATTGGCGCACCGAAGACGATCGCCCTCATCCAGACGCTCCTCCCGATTTCGTTTTCGTGATCTCCAAACTGCCCAACTCGACACCTGAAAACACGGCCCCCCTGCCCGACCTCAGTCTGGAAACCGAATATCTACCCTTCCTGGGAGAACTCTCCTTTCTCTTTCCCTCTACTACCCGCAAGGTGGGGACGCAGCCCGGGACCGTTCTTGTTTCCACCGTCATCAAGAGTGTGAAATCACCTCAAGAGTATTGGCTGAAAAGCAGTGGAATTGAAGGCTACAAGGCAGACTTGGACACCTACGAAGGACTTGAGTGGCATGACCGGGTTCGGTTCCGAGTCCTCGAAGTCGATCACCAAGCGATGCGATACAAGGGCCAGTTCATCGAAAGGCTGCCGAAAGAATCGACGATCTAGTCACATCGCGGCCAGGAAAGGTCGCTCCTCTCAGTGACGATTTTTTCGCACAACGCGAGGGATCCTTCTGCTGTCTAACTGGCGTAGCAGGCATTCGCCTTCTCCTCAGACATCCATCCTTTCTCCCTCCTCAAATGAACAAGAAGATTCACGTCATTTCCCTGATTGCCTTTGTGGCCATCTTGATTGGTCTTGGCCTTTTTAGCCTTCTCACTCGCAAGAAGTGGGAGAACACCCGGGACAATGTACTCACCGATGCCAAGGCCAATCTGACCAAGGTGCTCCAGGAATACAAAGGTGCCACGGAACTGACGAGTGACGAAGAAAGCGGAACCATCGAGCTGACCTTCCTGAACAGCGGCATTCTCTTTGAACTGGACTCCGCAGACCTCAAGGATTCTGCCAAAGAATTCCTCGCCAAACTGGACGAAGCCATGGGCAACTTCACCCACCTGATCGTGGTCGGTCATGCCGACAACAGTGGTTCCGATGCCTACAACTTCCAACTTTCCGAACGCCGTGCCGAATCCGTCCGGTCCGAGTTGATCACCCTTGGCGCCGACGAAAAGAGCATCTTCTCTTATGGTCAGGGATTCTACAAGCCACGTGCCTCCAATGACACCGAGGAGGGCCGGGCCCAGAATCGCCGCGTGGACATCAAGTTGATCTACGGAAACTTCGTCGCTGTCGAAGGCGACACTGCGATCGATGAATTCTATGCGAATCTTCAGGGGCCCATGTATGGACTCTGGGTGGTAGCGGCCATCGCGTTACTTGGGGCGATCGTAAACGTCGGAGCTGCCTCCAAGAAGAAGGAAGAGACGCCCGGCACCTTGACTCCGGACAAGGACGCGACCGCACCGGCTCCTTCCGCACCTTCCCCGGATCAGACCTCAGCTTGAGGACTAGGCGAGTCCTACAATTGACCTTCTCCCGGTTGTAAGAGAGGGTTCCTGTAGTCCTGCCAACGATGCGAGTGCCGTGCACAGAATGCGAAAACTTGATCCTTCCGGCCACTGCAGAACGGAACGGTGGATTGTGCGCTCAATGCGTGAAGCTATCTGCAGAGGCGCGGCAGGCAGGCCGGGACTTTGATACGGCCGTCAAAAGTGGGGAGTTGTGGGTTCCCTCGGAGTCGGAGCTTTCCAGCGCCCAGACTCCGGCGGCACTGCGCGATGCGACGTGGAGCCTGGAACCTGATTACTATGCAGGACAACCAGAGTTGACCGTCGAGAAAGTCGTTCTCCAAGCCTGCGAAGGAGGAACTGACGATGTCTTTCTCTATTCGGCTCCTGAGAGGAGGCTCTTGGTCTGTCTCAACTACAATTATGGGGTCTGCGAGTACCAAGATCGCGAACGGGACGATTGGCGCTATGCCTATTCCGTGGAAAATCTGGCATCTCAAGTTCCTGAGAATCTGCACATTGGCCAGCCCTGTGCCTGCTGCGGTGCCGGGTTGGGCTGGTATCCCAGTCGATTTCACATGCCCCGCGAGCAGGCGCTCTCGATCCTCAAATCAGTCGTCGACCCTTCTACTCCTCCAGCAGTCCAAGTCCAGTGGTTGGAACTCGGCGATATTTCGCGTTACGGTCCGGGCAAGGGTTGAGACTAACGAAGCCGCTAGATCCCAATCTCAGTCACTGGCTGCAGTCTTCCTTGTAGGCGAACCGTACGATCTTGGCCACAAATCCCAGGTGCTCATACATCGCCCGAGCCTCTTCATTGAACCACCAGACCGTGAGTTCAACAGGCTCACGCCCTTCTGCTCGCGCCGTATTGATCGCGGTCTCCAAGAGTAACCTCCCGATCCCCTGCCTGCGGAATTGGGAGATCACGCCCAGGCTGTTCACTTCACACCATTCCCGGGACTTCAGAAACACATTAGGGTCCTGCACCTTGCGAGCCATCGAGACGAATCCAGCCGGCGTGCCTCCCACTTCCGCGATCCAGAACAGCGCGGTTCCTTCTTCCAGGAGTTGCTCATACGAGGCTTGGAGCGCATCGGCATTATAGGGATTGAAAATCTCGGGATGGGCCTGGTAATGCATGATGTGCATCTCCTCCGAGAGTGCGGCAAGAAGAGCAGCATCCGCCACGCTGGCGGAACGCACGGTGACGTTGTCTGGGGGCATGGTGAACGTCATTCTCGGGCAGTTGCAGCATTCTGGCCAAGAAATATCCGAGGAACTGTCCGCCGGAAAACTCGGCTTTCTTTGCAACCTCTGACTTGAGGAGGCGTTCATTCCGACTACCGAACCCTATGCATTCGCTCCTCCTTTCCCCTCGAATCGGCCACGCCTTCCCCTTCCTGGTGACGCTCGGGCTGATGATGCTAGCTCCCACCGCCTTCCCAGCTGACGTATCCCTTGAAGTGAGTCCCAAAGCTCTGACGCCGCTTGCTTCCCCGTGGGCGGACTACTTCGGCACGCACTACGCAAGGACTTCGGAAGAGGCTGGCAAGACCTGGAATACCGTGCGCAGCTTCGGCAGTCCCCACTTTGGCATTCAGGAAGAAAATCCCAGTGCACCGGCTCGCAAAGGCCCCTTCACGGGACGGGACGTTCACCTGATGCTGGACGATTTTCAAAGCCCTCGAGGAGACGTCACGGCAACTCAACTCTTGCCCCAATTGATCGAACACGAGTTCACGGCCATCTACCTGATTAGTAGCATCGTACGGCCTACCCTGGAGCCCTTTGACAAGGATCGCGCCTATTGGGCGGTCCGGCAGGTGCACGAGGCCTTTCCGGAGGTTGCGCCCTTCCTGGTCTGGCAGATGGGCAATGAGGTCGTCAGCGGCCACTTTGATCCCAAGGGCGTCTGGAACCGCAACGAACGGGGCGAAACAGGCGGAAAGCGCCCCCCAGGACAAAAGGAAGACAACTTCTTCGGTTATGACCTGGATTGGAAGGAGGACTACTACGTGAATGACTACCTCGCCCCCGCGATCGAGGCCACCGAACGAGCATCACAAGATGTCTACAAGGATCCCCGGAAGATCCAGGTCGCGCTTGGATCCATGAATCCCTACAACCGGCAGAACCTCCAGTTCCTCGCCAGCGTCATGAATCGTAGTTTTGATGGCCGGCAAGCACCCACACTCAAAGGCGAGCCTGTCTGGAAGCACATCGATTACCTGACGGTTCACTATATGACCGGTAGTGATCGTACGATCGAGACCCTACAACGATACCACGATGAGTATCTCCAGAGCGGCAAGATTCAGGGGCTCTGGATCACGGAAGATCACGGGCATGCCGGCAAGGGGCCCGTGACAATTCTCGAGCGGGGTTTGCGCTTCCTCGATTGGGCAGCGCGGAATGAGCTCAATGCCCAGCAAACCCGCCTCTGCTGGTGGGGAGAAGGCGCCGGTCTCTGCACTTCTCCCGTCAGCGTATCGGCACGGCAGGGAACGTATATCTCATCACCGATGCGAACGATGCAGATCTCAGTCGCGGCCTGGTCGCTGTCGTGCCCAACCGCAGTGGCGTGATCGATTGCCAAGATCTCACGATCACCCTCCCTCCTAACACCGCAGCTAAGCCTTGGGCGGCGCGAGCCATTTCCTACTCCGCCACCGAGCCCGCCCAGAAGGCGGACGTCACGCTGACGCGCCAAGGTGATGCGATT
>JBHIXE010000454.1:0-4203 GCA_041984905.1 Verrucomicrobiales bacterium
AGACCTGGGTGCAGATGGGAGCGCCAGATCCCCGCACGGAAGGTGCCGACGCACTGGTGAGAGAGGATTCGATCGACTGGGAGAAAGCCCGGGAATTCTGGGCATATCAACCCATTGAGAAGCCGGCGGCTCCGGAAGTCTCCCACAAGAACTGGGCGTCCAATGAGATCGACCGTTTTCTGGTCGCCAAGATGGAGGCCAAAGGCATCGAGCCCGCGCCAGAAGCATCCAAAGCCGTCTTGCTGCGACGCGCCTATCTCACGCTGACCGGCTTGCCCCCTTCCCTGGAAGAGCAGGAAGCCTTCTTGTCGGACGAGTCTCCCGAAGCCCTGGCCAAGTTGATCGATAGCCTGCTCGATTCTCCCGCCTTCGCGGAACGCTGGGGACGACACTGGCTGGATATTGCCCGCTACTCGGATTCCAGCGGCGGTGGCCGGGCCCTTCCCCTCTATGACGCCTGGCGCTTCCGGGACTACGTCATCGAGTCATTCCGCAAGGACAAGCCACTCGATCAGCTGATTCGCGAACACATCGCCGGGGATCTCCTTCCCGCCAACTCGGCGGAGCAACGGACCGAGCAAAAAGCAGGCACGGGATTCCTGGTCCTGGGACCCCACAACTACGAGAACCAGGACAAGGACCTGCTGGAACTCGAGATCGTGGATGAACAACTCGACACGATTGGCCGCTCCTTCATGGGCATGACGATTGGCTGCGCTCGATGTCACGACCACAAGTTCGACCCCATCCCCACGGCGGATTACTATGCCATGGCGGGGATCTTCATGAGCACGCGTTCGGTGGAGCATGCCAATGTCTCCAAGTGGCATACCCAGCCCTACACGAACTCGGAAACGGAGCAGGAACGGCTGGATTCGCTCAAATCCGAAACGGCTGAACTCACCGATCGCGTCAAAATCCTGAAGGATCGTCTGAAGGAACTGGGCAGGGAGCCATCCAATCCCGGCAAGGCGATCGATCCGGAATTCTTCGAGGGACTGGTGGTAGAGAATCCCCGGCGGAAGGGCGAATGGACGGATTCCTCCAGCAATCATCGCTTTGTGGGCCTGGGTTATTACTTTGCCCAATCCTCTCCTGCTGGAAGCTCGGAAGCGGTGTTCCGCATTCCGGTGGAGCAGGCGGGAAATTATGAGGTCCGGATCGCTTACAGCACCGGTCCCAACCGGAATGCCAAGGCTCCGGTCATCGTCGAGACCGCCGCGATCACTCGAGACTTCACCATCAATCAGCGGGTGACTCCCGAGCATCATGGCGTCTTCACCACGCTCGATCAATTTTCCGTACCCGCCAATTCCGAGATCACGGTCCGGGTCCAGGCGAGGGGCGAGTCGAGCGTGACCATCGCGGATGCCGTGCAGCTTCTCCCGATCTCGCTGGTCTCTCCCTCACGAGAGCGAGCCCTGGAACAGGTTCGCTCCCTGGAAGAGGAACTGCAAAATGCTCAGGCACGACTCAAAGCGGCCAAAGACGAGCTGAGTCGCTTTCCCAAAGTCATGGCCGTGAGTGAGGCGGAAGAAATCGCCGATACCCCGATTCGCATCCGCGGCGTGGCCCGCAACTTTGGCCGGACGGTTCCCCGCGGCTATCTCCAGATTGCCTGGACTGGGGACGGCCCCGTGCCGCCCATTGCCGAAGGCGATAGCGGACGTTTGGGGCTCGCGGATTGGATCGTCAGCCCGGACAACCCCTTGACCGCGCGAGTCATGGCGAATCGGATCTGGCTCCACCTTTTCGGCGAAGGCATCGTGCCGACCCCCGACAATTTCGGCGCGACAGGAAGCCTTCCGACCCACCCGGAGTTGCTGGATTACCTGGCCACCCGGCTCATGGAAACCGGTTGGTCGACCAAGACGATGATCCGTGAAATCATGCTGTCGAACGCCTGGTCGATGGACAGCGAAGCCGCCAATCCCAAGGCCGCCATAGTGGATCCCGGCAACGAACTGCTCTGGAAATTCCACCGCAAACGTCTGGATGCCGAGACGATGCGGGATTCCATCCTGTTACTGTCCGGCAATCTCGACGAGGAGGCCGGCGGTCCCAGCCTGCCGAAGGGGTTCAAGTCCGAGTTTGGCTATCAGTTCACCTCCACGAAGCGGAGCGTCTACATCCCGGTCTTCCGCAATCAACTGCACGAGATGTTCGGCGCGTTTGACTTTGCCAACCCGAACTTTGTGATGGGCAAACGCTCTCAAAGCAACATCCCGACCCAAGCGCTCTTCCTGATGAACAGCCCCTTCATGCACGAGGAAAGCTCTGCGGCGGCAGGTCGCTTGTTCGATGAGACTTACGCCAACGACACCGAACGTCTCCGCGCCGCCTATCGAAGAGTCCTTTGCCGGGAACCCAGTGAAGAGGAACTCGCTCTCACGATGGCATATCTGGAGAGCGAAGAAGCCGCCTCCGATGTCTTGACTGCCTGGTCCGGATTGATGCGAAGCCTGTTCTCCTGCGTGGATTTCCAATACGTTCGCTAAGCCCAACCTGCCACCCTATCATGAGAAACACTCCCCCGTCCGTGTCTCGCAGATCGCTGCTGCAAAGTGCTGCCTGTGGGTTTGGTTACCTGGCCTTCTCCGGAATTGCGGGCGCAAGCAGCAACCCGCTGGCGGCCCAGATTCCGCTCATGCCTGCCCGGGCCAAGCGCGTCATCTTCATCTTCATGCAGGGTGGTCCCAGCCATGTGGACAGCTTTGATCTCAAGCCGGAGCTCTACAAGTATCACGACAAGAAAGCGGACTTCTTCAATGCCCGGACCCGGGAAGTCGAGTCGCGAAACGTGATGCAGCCCATGTGGGAGTTCCAGCAGCATGGCGATTCCGGCCGGCAGGTATCCTCGCTGTTCCCGGAGATGGCCAAGCACGTGGATGATCTCTGTTTCCTGCACGGGATGCACACGGAAGGCGTCGCTCACGGCCCCGCAACCCTCTTCCTTCACACGGGTGCGACCAACCTGGTAAGGCCTTCCATGGGCGCCTGGGTGAGTTACGGATTGGGGACGGAGAACTCCAACCTCCCCGCTTTCGTAACCGTGAATCCAGCCGCCAACAAGGGTGGTCCGCGCAACTATGGGAACGCCTTTCTCCCCGCGATTCATCAGGGCACCGTTTTGGGCCAACCGGGAGACCGCAATTCCAAACCAGTGCTCCGCAACCTGAACAGCCCCCTGGCCACGGATCAGGCGAGCCGCCAATACCAATTTCTCCATGCCTTGAACCGCAGCCAGACCGGCACCAGCGGTCATCCGGACATGGAGGGCGCCATCAACTCCCTGGAGTTGGCCTGGCGTATGCAGAGTCATGCCGGGGACCTGGTGGATCTAGACAAGGAACCGCAACACGTTCAGGACCTCTATGGTGTCGGGGAGAAACCCACGGATGGGTTCGCTCGCCAATGCCTCGCGGCCCGGCAACTCGCCGAGTCCGGCGTCCGGTTCATCCAGATCAGCCATTGCGACAACGGCGCGACCCCTGTCTGGGATCAGCACAGCAACATGCCCAAGCATGAGGAACTGGCCCGGGAAGTGGACAAGCCAATCAGTGGGCTTCTCACCGATCTCAAGGCTCGCGGGATGCTGGAAGATACGCTGGTCTGGTGGGGCGGAGAGTTTGGCCGCACGCCCTACTCCCAGGGATCCAATGGTCGGGATCACAATCCCAAAGGTTTCACCGTGTGGCTGGCTGGAGGCGGCGTGAAACGAGGATTTGCCCACGGCAGCACGGATGAGTTCGGGTTCCAGGCCGTGGATAACAAGGTCCACATGCACGACCTGCATGCCACGGTCCTGCACCTGCTAGGTCTGGATCACGAGCGCCTCACCTTCCGCTACGCCGGCCGCGACTTCCGACTCACGGATGTCCACGGACGAGTCGTGAAAGAGATCCTCGCTTAGAGCGAGGGAAATCCGAAATCCGAAATCCGAAATCCGAAATCCGAATTCCGAACTCGTCAGACGGAGGACTGGTGGTTTTCGGTGTGTCGGAGCGCGAGCGGCTCGCGCGGCTCGCTCGCTAGCGTCCTCGCTCGCAACGCGTAGAATCTCGAATGCAGCGAAACGTGTGAACGTTTCGACCAGTTTTATCAAAAGCCTACGATTTGAGCGTCATAGCGATTCGGAACGGGGCTTGAATGGCGCGGAGCGCCGAAACCATGAATAGCCGTGGCGTGAGCGATAGCGAACCC
>JBHIXE010000455.1:0-247 GCA_041984905.1 Verrucomicrobiales bacterium
TGGAAGAACAGATGCGCATTACCGGAGAAAAGGACAGGCTCTTCGCCTTTCACGTCTGTGATTGGATGACGCCCACGACGGATCTTCTCAATGATCGCGGGTTGATGGGGGAAGGCTGCATCGATATCCCCGGAATTCGGGCGATGGCCGAAGCCGCGGGCTTTGATGGGTTCAACGAAGTGGAGATCTTCTCAAACCGGTGGTGGGGCAAAGATCAGGACGAATTCCTGAAAGCCATCCAATCCGC
>JBHIXE010000455.1:257-4182 GCA_041984905.1 Verrucomicrobiales bacterium
AACGATCCTTGCCTGCCTCGCTCTGGTAATCCCCGCCATCTCGGCCCCAGCTCAATCGGAAGCGGATCTTGCCCATCTCCAAGCCTGGATCGAACAGGTTCGTACCATCGATACCCTGGCAGCTTCCTTCAATCAGGAACGCACCATCATGCAGTTGCGAAATCCGCTGAAGACCACCTCAGGCAACCTTTGGTACAAGAAGCCCAACAAATTTCGCTGGGAACTTGGCAGTCCCGCCAAGACCATTGCCGTGCATTCCGGCTCGGAACTGACGGTCTGCAACGTGGATGGCAAGGAGGCCACTGTCACCAATACTTCCAGTGAGGAAAAAGTCGCCGAAGTGGCGGCCTATTTCGATCTCGTGTTCCCGCAGTCCTGGGCGGAATTCAGGGGGAACTTCGAGATCGAGTCGGTCAAGGTGCAGGCTGACGGCTCTTTTGAGTCAAAGTTGAAGCCTGTCAATCCGGAGAAACTTCGTGGCCTGAAAGGCCTGACCATACAGGTGGGCGCGGACAAGCAACTTCAAGGCTTCGAACTCGTGCTGGGCGATGGAGCCAAGGTCAGGACCCAGTTCACCAAGTTCGTCAAAAATGTCTACCTGCCTACCTCCCAGTTCCAAGTGGCCTTGGACGGGTATGCGGTGAAGCGCAAATAGCTGAAAGCTCCCGAAAGGAGCCTTTCCCTAAGAACGAACTTTTTAAGAAATCAGGACCAGGAGTGGCCACACTTGTTGCAGGTCACTTCCAAAGGAGCGTTGGTCTTTTGCAGAACCCGGAAACGGGGCTCAAAGGGGAACTCGGCCTCATCTTCCTCAATAACGGGATGAATATCCATTGACCCACATTGGGGGCATTCCATGAGGTCATTCTTGTCCTTCTCACAAAGGTCGGGCAAGAGGCGAAGCGCTTCTTCAGCCTGACGATCAGAGACGAACAGATTGTAGACCACATCTCCAGAGGAGGTCAGATCTCCCCGGAGACCGGTGCGAATTTGCTGCAATTCCATCTTTCCAGCAATCCGCTCGGCCGAATCTTCGTGCCGGAATATCGCTAGATGATACATAAGATTTACTTCAATTCTGAAAAAATATTCACTCTGGACGTTCAAACACAAGGACTTTTTGCCGAGCCTCCCCCAGAGACTTAGGAGACTCGTTAGCTGTCTTTCAACGGGTTAGCCCCCTTTCAAAGCCTAACAAAAGGCCAACTTTTCCTGGTGAAAGCCCCTCCATTTCCTGCCTCTCAGGTCTTCCCCGGCAAACTTGTCTCTTGACGCCGCGCTAACTGCGGATCTGGTTGCCGCTATGAAGCTGTTTGCTGCCGCGTTGTTCCCCCTACTTTTCCTCGGCACTTCATTTGCTGAAGATTGGCCACATTACAGGGGGCTTCATTTTGACGGAACTTCTCCCGAATCCCTTTCACCCTGGGACTCAGAAGCCCTCTCTCCGATCTGGAAAATCGAAACGAATCTTGGCTTCAGCTCCTTCGTTGTCGGTGGCGGCAAGGTTCTTACCCTCGTGCAGCAAGACATCGACGGAAACCCCATGGAAGTCTGCCTGGCACTGGATGAGGCATCCGGGGAAAAACTTTGGGAAACCCCTCTGTGGCTCGCCGGCAAGTACGACAAAGGCGGTGCCGCTGGTGAAGGTGGGAACGACGGCGGAGACGGGCCCCGTTCCACTCCTGCTATCGACGGCGACAAGGTTTACCTGATTGATGCCCACCTTCGGGTCTATTGCCTCTCCCTGGAAGATGGAGAGCAGATCTGGAAGCACGACATCATGCGCAAGAATGACGGGCGCAACATCAAGTGGCAGAACGCTGCGTCTCCTGTGATCGATGGGGATCTGCTGTTCGCGGCAGGTGGTGGGAACGGTGAATCTCTCATCGCGCTGAATAAAGAAACCGGGGATGTGGTGTGGAGTGTCGAAGACGACATGATGACCCATGCCACACCGGTGCTCGCGGAGCTGCACGGAACCCGCCAGGTGATCTTCTTCACCCAGGAAGGCCTCGTTGCCCTGACGCCCCAGGAAGGCAAGGTTCTCTGGCGTTACGCATTCCCGTTCAAGGTTTCCACCGCCGCCTCGCCCGTGGTCTGGGAAGACATCGTCTACTGCTCCGCGGGATACGGAGTCGGTGCCGGAGCGGTTCAAGTCTCCAAAGATGGCGATGCCTTTACGGCCAAGGAAATCTGGCGCACGGAGAATGACAACATCAACCACTGGAGCACACCGGTGGTTAAGGACGGTTACCTCTACGGGATGTTCAGCTTTAAGGAATATGGCAAAGGCCCCCTGGCCTGTGTCGATATCCGCTCAGGGAATCAGCTCTGGGCCGAGGAAGGTTACGGCCCTGGCAACGTGATCCTGGTGCAAGACAAGCTCCTCGCGCTGACCGACAGCGGAGAGCTGGTGCTCGTGGAAGCCAATTCCAAGGGCTACAAGGAACTGGCCCGCAAGGACTTGCTGGAAGGCAAATGCTGGAGCACTCCGGCCCTGGCGGACGGCGTGGTCTACATTCGCAGCACCAAGGAAGGCGGCGCGTTCAAATTGAAGTAGAGACGGTTCGTCAGTCGTCAGTCGTCAGTCGTCAGTCCGTTCGGATTTCGGATTTCGGATTTACACAGTGGAATCCAAGAACTGAATACCAAACACTGAACCTACTGTTGCCGCGCCAACTCCAGGTCGCGCTTGCACCATCGGCAAAGCCTCAGCGGAATCCGTCCCGTAAGAACCACGCCCGGGCCCACGACCATTCCACTTTTGGCGTCGAGCCCGTGATACATGCGGCAGCCAGGCTTGGTGCAGTGCGCGTAGTCGATCGCCATGTGATCCCCCGCGCAGACCAAGCCGCAGACATGCCCGACTTCATGCAGCAGCACGGATGACTCGACGGACTGCTTGAACAACCAAAGCTTGGAGCTCTTCTGAATTTGCTCGTCGAGCAGGAGCACGACCGACTGATTCTCTGCTCCGCCCCAATCCCGAGGGCTCCATCCAAACCCAAAGTAGTCGTCGCTTCGACTCCCGTAGAGCACATAAATGCGATGCTCGTCGGGATCTGGAGGAGTGGCGTGCGTTTCGAAAACCTCCCGGACCGCCGCGATTGGGTAAGCCCAGGTTTCAGGCGCCGGCGCAGCAACCTCTTCTCCCCACTCCACCGTGACAGGTTTCCCCGTCCATTCCTCCAGTCGGCCGCGCACCATCTCCACCGCCCTGCGATTGGGTTGCACGCCGGGCAGGTAATCGATCTCCAACACGATGGTCTTGGCGCCCCCACTCCCGAGCAGGGACATGTTCATGCCATGGGCCGCGTAGTCTTCCCGGAAGGTGCGACAGCTGGCAAGCAGTCCCGCCAAGATCAGGAGTGAGCTCCAAAGGACCACCTGAATGACTTTGCCGCGCGACTGATTCATAGCCGAGCCTTAGCCGTTCCGGAACAATCGTTCCAGGCCAAAAGGGGGCGCTTCTTAAAAATGGAACAGGGAAGAGAGCCGCTTCCCCAGCAATACCCGGGCCGCAATGAAGGCGGAGGCCAGGAAAATCATCGCCCACACACCCAATGCAGCCGCCAGAAAGAAGCCATCGCCCAAAGTTCCGGAGAGGGTGTAGATCGCCGTTGTAATCGGGAAATGGATCTGTTTCTGGGCCAGAACCAGCGAATCCGAGACCTCCAACATCGAGAATGAGAACGCCAGCAACCCGCCGGCAAAGAGACTGGCAGCAATCAGCGGCACCGTAATTAGCATGACCGTGCGTATGGGATTGGCGCCAAGGTTGGCGGCCGCCTCTTCCAGGCTTTCACTGGTCTGCTGGAATCCCGCGACCGCGGAACGCACAATGTAGGGCAATCGCCGCACGGAATACGCCACGATCAAAAGCAACACCGGGCTATCCACTCCCACCAGAGGATTGTCGACCATC
>JBHIXE010000456.1:0-4170 GCA_041984905.1 Verrucomicrobiales bacterium
GAGGCAACCCATTGCAGATGTCCTTCCGGTCCGACTTCAGTTCGTGACAGACTGCGATTTCCATAGCAATTCTCCTCTAATTCTTAGTTTTGGGTCAGCACCATCCAGAGGTGCTCATCCTGGGTAATGTCCACCGGCTTTTGGTTGGACAGTTGCTCGGCGAGCTTGCGACTGAAGTCCGTCTCCATCCGATCATGGATCAGAACCAGGGCAGATGAAGGATCCGCACCGTTCAGGACGGGACCGGCAATATTCATGACCGGATCGGTTTCACTCTCCACCTTCACAAAGGATTCCCCTCCACTTTCGGCATCTCCATAAAGTCCGGCACGGGAACGCAACTCCGTCCATTGACCGCCCTTCTGGGCCAAAACCAGGACCGAGCCGTCGCAGCAGGCAATCAAGGTGAAATCCTTCCCCTTACCGCCCTTGCGAGCCTCATGCTCACGGCGGACATAATCTTCTACCATGGCAAAGAGACCGCAGCAGATCCGGGCCGCCTGGAATCCACTCTGGCTCAGCGTGTCTTCGATCGACTTCACCAACGTTTCCTCACAGGAGAGCAGCATGCTGGCACTCGTTTCGGGATTGTGATGAATCGCGTATTTCTTGGTCCGATCGAACTTGGCACCGATCACACTCCGGGCGTTGCTCCGAATGGTGACCTCCGAGCCCGGTTTCCGGGACATATTGGTTTCCAGGGTGATGAAGAAGCGGTTGTTGATCGAGACCACGACCCAGCCGCCGTCCGTCATTCCCTTCCACTCTTCCGCCATCTGGCTGAGCACCTCTTTAAACTGGCCCTGGACCACGCCGCCCTGGCCAAAGTTTCCCTTGCGGTCCACCTGACGCCAGCTGACCCGGTCCTTGTTGATATTAAGACAGAGATAACGCTTCCCAATCAGCCGCCGGCAGATGGGTGCGGAACTGTCATCCGGATCGGGACGGAATGCCCTGAATGTGAGTACATCGGTGAGGTCGCTTAGCTTCATGACGCTTTCAAAGTGATGGATTCGCTCTCCAGATAGGCGGACACCTCCTGTTCGGTATACCCGCTTGCAAAAGTGGTGGCGGAGGGCTCAAAGCCTTCCATCCGGCGCTGTTCGATACTGCGCTCGAAGTTGTTCATGCCCTTGCTCCAGCCCACCTCGAGTTCCTGATCCAGCTTCTTGAATTCCCCGCGACGAATCATGGCGCAGACGGAGTCATACTTGAGCAAGAGCTCGTGAACGGGAAAACGCTTGCCCTTGGCCTCATCCAGAAGCAGCCGCTGACAAAGAATTCCCCGCATGGAGTCGGCAAAGGAGACGGTGGCATTCTCCACGCGATCAGAGGGAATCAGCTTGAGGTACCGTTGCACGGTCTGCGCCGCGGATGAGGTGTGAAGAGTCGCCACCACCACGTGACCGGTTTCCGCCGCCTGTAGCGCAATCTCCGCCGTTTCGCCATCCCGGATTTCCCCAACGACAATGACGTCCGGAGCTTGCCGCAAGGCTGCCCGGAGAGAAGCTGCGAAATCCAGCTCGTCCGTCCCCATTTCCCGCTGGGACACCAGGCTCGGCAAGCCCTCGGGATAGAGGTATTCGATCGGGTCCTCAAACGTGATCACGTGTTCCTGACGACGCTTGGCTCGTGCCAGCACCAGGGAGGCAATGGTGGTGGATTTCCCGCTTCCCGTAGCACCACACACCAGGAACAATCCGTTCTTGGCCTCCAGAAAGGCCTTCACAGCAGGAGCCGGCACCATGATGTCTTCCACATCAGGAATTTGCTCCGGAAGAATCCGCATGACCCAGCGCGCTCTCCCCTTGGTGATCATCCGGCTGACCCGGAATCGACGACCACCCACTGACTGAGCGTAGTCTGCACAACCGGGTTCCAGGTTGATATTCACCTGGGGTTGATAGACATAGGTATCGAAAGTCAGTTTTCCGTTCAGACGGTAAACCAGCGGTTCCCAGGGAGTGATGTAGAAATCACTCACTCCAGACAGTTGAGCAATCTGCAGAATGCGACTGCCAAGCGGGGTGCGTTCGTTGAGATCTTCCATGAGAACGGGAGAGGTGCGGAGCTATCGTTTTATGTATTTATAATAAATACCATAATTTGCAATGCTTAGCAACTCCTTACCTTTCGACTTGCCTACCGCCCTCCCGGAATCCCCCGTATCGTTCGGGATCCAAGGAGGATTCTTCCCTTGCTGGGAGGGTGCCAAAGGCCGAATCGCCCGCTGAAATGGTCTTCCTTTCGGGAGATTCCTGGGCATGAGGAATTTAATATTCCCAAAATAACTCTAACAAGTTGACTTTTTGTGAGGTGGTTTTCATGGTTGGTGCTATAGTCTCCCTGAAATTCACCAGCCCTAAAAATTTAACGGTGACTAAACATCTTTCACACGCACTCGCCTTGGTGCTGCTCGTTGGCTTCCCGCTTTCCGGAATGGCAGAAGCCGGCGATTACACCGCATATCCAAACTCGCCCTCTTACGAGATGGCGGCAGCCCCTCTCCGACAGGCCCCACCCAGCGAATTCAAATTCGCCGGGGCGCGACTGGGCGATGTGCTCCAACTCCTGGCTGACGAAGCCGGCATTTCATTCTTCTCCCTTCCTGATGATACGGAGGCAGGAAACCGGATCGTAACCTTCACCATCAATGCGAGCCCATTCCTTGCCCTGGAAACGCTCACCAAGGCGAACGGCATTGCGCTGATTTTCGACAACGGGATCTGGTATCTCCGCCCCGAAAATGACACCCAGCTGATCGGAAGGGTCTACGAAATCAATTACAACTCCCGCGAGATGGTCGTGACCCAGTCCGGCGGAGGAAGTGGCAGCAGCAGTGGCTCGAATGGTGGATTCGGCGGATCCAACGCACTGACGGGAATCGACCTCCAGGGAAGTACTCCGGCCTTTGAAGTGGAAGTCAGCAAACTCCTGGAAGACATCCGGGAGTTGTTGGATATCCCGATCAACCAGCAGGGCGTGCTCGCGGGAAGCACTTCGGTGGATTCGCTGTCCCAGGGCCAGGGAATGGCCTCCACCATTCTTATCCCCCAGGGTGTCGGCGCTTCTCCTGGCCCGACTCAAGAGAGCACAGACCTGGCGGGCTCGGCCAAGGTCATCTGGAATTCGGATGCCAATACCCTCTTCGTCGTGGGCACACGGCAGCAACACCAATGGATTGAGGGTTACCTGGCGGCATCCGACAAGCCCCAGGATCAGATTGCGATCGAGATCAAGTTCTTCGAAACCAGCCGCGATCCAATGCGGGAGTTCGGCTTCGACTGGACGGACACGCTTGATGACGGCTACGAGATCAACCTCTCCGAAGACGGGGATCCCCTCTCCTCCACCTTCAACCTCAACAATCCATCGACCTACGTAGCCCCTTCCACGGCAATTCTTAGCTTCGAGCAGGTCAACCTCAAGCTCCGGGCCCTGGTCAACGATTCCGAGACCCGGACTGTCTCCTACCCACGGATGGTCACTACCAATAACCGCGAGGTCAAGCTCCGCAGCGTGGTGAACCAGCCCGTGCTCGCTTCTGCCACCAGCGCTTCTCTGGGAACGGGAGCCACAACCGCCCAGGAAGTCAGCTACCTTCCCATCGGCACCGTGATCAATTTGCTGCCCAAGAGACTGGGAAGCGGAAAGGTTCAACTCAATGTCTCGCTAACGATCTCCAGTATCATTGATTACGATGAGATTCTGGGGAGCACCTATCCCATCGCGAGTTCCCGAGTCTACACGGCACCAGTCGAGGTCAGTTCCGGATATACCATTGCGATTGGTGGTCTGGACGAAGCCAACTGGACCAAGAGCGAGTCCGGTGTTCCGGGATTGCGCAAGCTCCCAATCGTGGGGCACGCCTTCAAGAGCACCTCCACCATCATCGAGGCCGAAAATGGGGGACTCCCCGACGAGCCCCAATCAAGAATTCGCTCGACTCCTCACGACCCGGTTCCGCCAAGACTGCAACCGGACGGCAGTTTCTTCACGAACATTGAGCAGATTCCCGCCGCCCTGGAGTCAATCCATCGCGAGGTTACGATTTTAGAGCAGATTGCTGAGGAGTACGCGGTGGAAGACATTCACAAGGAGCGTGCCGCCGTCCTTCGGGATGGGCTGGAGATCTCCCTGGATAAGGTAAAGGCCTGGAAAGAAGCCTTC
>JBHIXE010000457.1:0-4117 GCA_041984905.1 Verrucomicrobiales bacterium
CAACTTACGGGGCTGCTCTCGGCGATGACCTTCAATTCCGGAGAACTCTACTATGACGACGAGGGTTTTGCGCCCCGCCTCATCGAAAGCCACGCGGAATTGGCAGGGATGACGCGGGAGGAGTATGTGGAGATGCTCGTCGGCCGCCTCAAGATGCTGAAGCTGCTCAAGCTTTCCGATCAGGTGATCCTGGCGCTCGAAAACTTTTTAAAGGAGCCTGACACCATCCGCATCGTCGCGAAGCCGCCTGTGCCGGTGAATTCCATGATTCTCATGGGCGGGGTTATGGTAGGCATGAGTCCTATGGATATCTTCGGCATCCGAGTGGTGAACTAGCCGCAAGCCCGGTAAGAGTACGAATTCTTTACAAATTGGGAATTGCGCGAGGGGGAAACTGGGGAAAATTTCCACCATGAAACAGTTGATACGCTACACAACTGATTGCCGGGGGTTCCTCTTTCTCCTGTTGGTGTTGATCACACCCGTGGTTCGAGCCGATCAGGACCTCAAACTCGTGGATGACCTGGGCGCAGCCCACATCACGGTTCCAGTTGTCTGGAATGTCGCGAATGAAGATGAGGACGACGGTCGCGCCATATCGATTTCGGCATTGCAGTCCGGCAATGACTCGACCTTTCACTTTGTGATGCTGAATCGGGAACGCTTTCCACAAACGGCCAAGGGCTTCCTGGAATCCGATCTCAAGCAACAGGAAGCTCTCATCTCAGAGTTCAAATCCATCGACAGCAATCACGTGGAGGTGAGCGGTTTGAAATTCAGGGTTGAGCAATGTGAGGGACAGGGGATGTCGGATCTACCGCTTCCGATCCATGTTTTTGTCGCCACGGCGGAGGATGCCAACCACGTGTATCTCATTCGAGGCAAATTCCGCGGCTACTCCGTGGAGGGTTACAAAGAGGTGTTTCTCAACGCCGTGAAGTCCTTTGTGCGCTCCTGAGAGAGTTGGCAAGTTGAGAGGGGTTGAGGCCTCTGCCAGAGCAATTTGCATGACTGGACCTACGCTTGGTTAGTCTGGACCCCCTCGCTTCCAGCTGGGGAGCCGAGCTCGCTTCACGGGGCTCAGGCGGGTTCGAAGTCTTGCTTCATGGCAATGTGGCCGGATTGGCATGGTGTGAGCGATGGGTAGGGGGTGCAACCTATCCCCTTGGACACATGACAACCCCCCACTTCCCTCGTGCATGGAGACACGTTGGTTTCTCCCTCGCAACCGCCGCACTGGTTTCACTCTCCCCATCGCCGGTATGGGCTCAGAAGGGTGACCACGGCAAAGACAACAAGCCTGAGTCCTCTCAGAACGAGAAGAAAGACGATCAAAATCGCGGTAGGCCCGAGAAAAAGGGCAAGGATTCAAATTCCCCCAAAGCGGCGCGTCAGCCTGACGCGAAACCGCGGGGTGAAGGCTCCGACAAGGACGGGCAGGGATCGAACCGTTCTGAGAAGCCTCAACAGGATGAGGAGACCCAAAGGCCTGACGCTGACGCTGAGGCGCGCGAAAAGAGCAATCCTCGCTTCGACGAGCGGGATCGTTCTAGAGATCGGGGCCCCCGATTCCAGCGGCCGGAAGACGAGAGCCGTCCCAATAAACCGCCGAGAGACCGGGACCCAGCGCAGGCTCGTTCTCAAGATGATGCTTCGCCGGGAACCGAGGAGAACCCTCCCGAACCCAAGGCAGAGCCCCAAACTCCAGCGAGAGACGTGGACCTCTCCGCTCCTTCTGACGACGCTGAGAAGGAGGTAAAGAAGGTCGCTGAAGAGGTCGAGAAACAGATTGAGAGCAAGAAGCTGGATATCGATGACCCGGAAGAGGCTGAACGGGTGATCCAGGAATTGATTGGTGAGCGCAGCCGCATCGGGGAAGCCGAGCGCCAGCGGGAAGACGTACGCGGACCTCGCAGTGACTTCCGCAGAGGCAATGAGGGCGAGCGGGACCGCGATGATGCCGGCGACCGCCCCGCAAATGTGCGCCCTCGCGAAGAAACGGTGGCCGAGATCATCCGGCAACTCCGTGGAGGAGCCACTCCTGAAGCCCAACGTTTCGAGGGTTCTCGTGACGATGATCGAGATCGGGACCGTTTCGACGGGAATCGCCGGGATGGTGACCGGGATCGGGATCGCTATGACGGAGATCGCGGCGACGACCGGAATCGCTATGCCGATGACCGGGATCGTGACCGCTACGACAATGATAGGGACCGCGATCGGTATGATGGTGACCGCGACAGAGATTGGGATCGGGATCGCGACCGTGATCGATATGATGATCGGCGCCGCTACAGCCATCCTCCCCACCTGCACGACGGCCGCCGATACGTGCACTACCGGAACCGCAGCGATATTCCGGCCATTCTGCTGGCCGCTGGCGTGCTGAACCGGATCGCCGTCAACAACTACCGGGATGCGAACTACTACAGCCAGTTCGATGATCGCTATGATGGATACTCCACCTATCGCCCTGTCGATCCGCTCCCGGTGGACTATCGCGATGAGGATTCCTATGTCGTGTCCTATCCCGTGGATACGAGTTCCATGCTGAACCGGGACGACATCCTTTTCCGGCAGGGGTCGACTCAGTTTGCCGATGATTATTCCTATGAAATCGTCCTGACGATGGCCCAGGCCATGCGGGATCCCTCGCTGCGAGGTGAACGGTTTGTTGTGGAGGGGCATGCCTCCGCGGAGGGCGACTATGACTACAACATGCGCCTCTCCCAACAACGCGCGGAACGGATCGTGCGGGAGATTGTTCGGGAAGGGGTGGATCCGGATCGCCTGATCCCAGTCGGATACGGCGAGAGCGAAGCCAGATTCCCCGCTGACTCCCCCGAATATGACCGTCGCCAGGACCGGCGCGTCATGGTGTTCCGCCTTCAGCAGTAGCGCTAGAGCGATTTCAGTAAATCTGTAGCCGATGGAAGAGGATAGGGATTAGGAAAAAGCGGCTTCGCCGGAAAAGAGACAGACAGCGGGATATTTCGGGTCTTAGCTGCGTTCTGGCTCGGTCACAGAGCTCGCTCTGCTCCCTCGCCACGCCTTGCTGAAGCCCCAAAATCTCCTCGCTGCATCGGCTACATCTCCACTGAAACCGCTCTAGGCTTTCAGAGTAGAACGGATCGGGCCAGGTTTGGCGATCGCGAGTGCGACACTAAGCCTGGCCCACCTCTTTGGGCACACACTCCAGGATTTGTGGCAGGCGCGTGATGATGAGATCCGGGGTAACGCCCTTCACATTTTCATCATTCTCCCTCCATCGCAGGGAACGCCCGTCCCCCGCAAAAAGCGCAGTCACAAAGCCGACCTGGCTCGCAGGCCAGATGTCGTTGCGCATATCGTTGCCCACGTAGAGCACCGTGGCGGGATCCAGGTTCTTGGCGAGGATCTCGTAGAGGGCGGTGGAAGGTTTCCCTTCGT
This sequence comes from Verrucomicrobiales bacterium, assembly GCA_041984905.1. Taxonomy (GTDB): domain Bacteria; phylum Verrucomicrobiota; class Verrucomicrobiia; order Verrucomicrobiales; family DEV007; genus JBHIXE01. The sequence goes on from JBHIXE010000457.1 coordinate 3,430, forward strand.
GCTCCTGAAAGGAGTAGACCTGCAATTCCTCGCGAAAACCCAGGTCTTCCAGGCTCTGGTCCATCAAGGCGGGAAAGAGGAGCGGAGTGTAGAACTGGGCATTGGAGACAATACCCAAGGGAAATCCGCGCTCCTTGAGGGTGGTGAGCGTTTTCTCCGCGGAAGGCATGGGCCAGGTGGGATTGGTGCGGCATTCGTATTCGACCGCGAGAGCCTCGATATCAATCTCTTGCGGCACCTTGCCCAGGAGGCTCTCCATGGCGAGTTGGCTGACCAGCGCCTGCCAGATATCGAGAATCTCCACCTCCGGATACTCCGTGCCGGCAGCTTTGATCTGGTCGCGGTTCTCGTGAAGCAGGGCGTGATAGCGCTTGGAGAGATCGGTGACCGTGTTCTTGGGATAAAGCCCGATGGCGTGCATGGCGTCCAGGGTGGCCTCCTCCCGATTGGCCTCATCGACCAGCCCAATATCTCCTGAGGCGGAGATGACCAGGGTGCCGTAGATATCGAAAACCACAGTCTGGATCTGCGGAAGCCACTTGAGCTTCGGCTCCACGAAGGTGGGAGTCACCTGGAGCGGTTTGGCGTGCTTTTGGATGCGCTCGATTAAGGTCATGAATGCGATCTCAGGAGCATGAAGTCTTCTGGGCGAAGGAACGAGGACAATATCGCATCAGGATCGTGGTAG
>JBHIXE010000458.1:0-4112 GCA_041984905.1 Verrucomicrobiales bacterium
CTCCCCAGCGGGCCTACTCAGAGGGCAGTTTCGCAAGAGCGGGGATGTTCGCGGAGTCATGCAGCGCCTTGATCTCCTCCGAGGTCAGCGCCCGATTGAAGATGGCCAACCCACCAAATTTCCCCTTGGTCGCCTCCCGGAGCATCGATCCCACGGCATACCGAGCGCCAACCGTGAAGTCCGAGCCGCCGTCCGGCTTGGTTTCCGCATGGAGTTCCGGGTTGTAGCAGAAGATTCCCCGGCCATGGTAATAGGGGTTCATTCCGCGATCCCCTCCCTCTGGGCCTTCCTGGGTGAAGTAGCGATCATTCCGCTTGTCCTTTACGGGATCCAGGGCGCGTTCCTCCATCAGGCCGTTGACGTAGGCGCGGATGAACTTGCTGTCATAGGTGAAGGCAAGGGTGCACCAGGTTTCCTCCGGCACTTCAGAGACGGAGGCGGCGTAGTCCGCGCACCGGGGAAACTTGCTGCCATCCGCGCGTTGCGTAACCCCGCCTTCGGAAGAGATGTGGGGGACGAGTTGGCGCTTGCCGCCATAGGTCGGCATGTTCATGAGCAGGGCATACTGGCGGGAACCGGAGTCATCATCGCGGCCCTTTCCTTCGCTCCACATGCCCGCGATGGTGCGACTTTGCTGGAGATCAATGATGCGCACCACGGCGAACATACTCACCTGGGCTTCCGGACCGCAGATGTTCAGATCGCCCGTCTCCGCGTAGGGAATGCTGAAGTACTGCTTGCCATTGAGTTGAGCGGAGAACCCGGAGTAGGGGCCGCCGTCTGCTCTGGCGATGGGGCCACCCACTTCCGCAAGGGCGTGAGTCTGCTCGCCGCCTTTGGAGACACGGTGCTGGCCGGATTGCTCGGCAAAATCCCAAAAGGCAACTAGACCCGGCGTTTCCAGTACGACAGCAGCCTTGCCAGGCGGATCCGCTGCAAAGGCCTGAAGTAAACTGCCAAAACAGATGCTGCCCACTATGCAGAACGAAGGGATGGGTTTCATGGTTCGTCTTTCTCGAAACAGAGGATGCGGTTATTCCAGCTATCGCAGACCCAGAGCCGGCCCTGAGGGTCGTAGCGAGTCCCGTGAGGCCGATTCAAATGGGTATCCAGCGGACCTTCTCCGACCTTCTTGCCGGGTTTGTTGGGTATTCCTGCCAGGAGATGCAGGGTGCCCTCCTGGATCTTGTAGAGTCGCACGCAGGCGTTCTTGTCATCCGCAATCACAATGTCGCCATTGGGATCCAGGGAGAGGTGCTTGGGACCGTCTAACATCCCGTCAATCCCTGGCCCGCCATCGTCTGAGTAACCCTTCTTGCCGGACTTGTTCACCAGGGTGTAGATGCGACCTTCCAGATCCACGTGCCGCAGGGCGTTGCCTTCCCGGGACGCGATGTAGACGGATCCGTCCAAGCCATAGATGGCGGCGCGGGGCGAAACCAGCGGCGCTTCGACTGCGAGGGCCCCATCATCAGGGACACCCCGTTTTCCATTTCCGGCGACCGTCCGCACTTCCCGGGTCTCCAGATTGATCTCACGCACGCGGAGGTTTGGCAGATCCCCAATCAGCAGTTTCTTGCCGTCCGGACTGATGGCGACGGTGTAGGGATCTTTGAACTCGGCCACATCCATGGGCCCATCTTTGTATCCGCCCTTGCCGCCCTTACCGGCAAAGGTGTCTACGGTCATGGTCTTGAGGTCGAGACTGCGGATGCGGTTGTTGAAGGTGTCTGCGAGGTAGAGCCTGCCGTCGCCCAGGGCGAGGTCGTGCATGCCATTGTAAATGGCGTCCTTGGCGGGGCCTCCGTCTCCTGCGGCGATATCGCCCATGCCTTTGTTGGTCTCGCTGAGGGTTCCGCTGAGGAAGGTCAATTCGCCATCTTCCAGTTTGAAGACGCGATTGCCTTCCTGGAACTCGACTCCGTAGGCCAGCGTTTCCGAGGGGAAAACCAGGGAGAAAGGTTGGTGTACGCCTTCGATGACGGTGACATCCGCCTGAGCCAGGCCGGTGAAGGCGAGCAACGCGCCCAGCAGAGCAATCGTGAGGGGTTTCATGATGTGCGGCCAGTTAAGCCATGCCAGAGGCAGGATGCAAGAACCGTCAGAAAGGGGAGAGGGATTTGCCAGAACACCATTGACTCTGGCGACAAGGAGCCTTGGAATGACCCCAATCCTCATGATGAACTTGTCACGTTTTCTCGCTCTCACCCTCGCAGGTTGTTTCTTCATCGGCGCCGCTCATTCGGTTGTGGCTCAGGATCAGCAACGGCCCAACATCATCTTTCTCCTCACCGACGACCAACGGGACAACACCTTTGGCGCGATGGGGCACCCCTTTGTGAAGACGCCGAATGTGGATTGGCTGCTCTCCCAGTCCGTGCGCTTCAAGAACACCTATGTGGCGGAGCCCGTTTGCTCACCCAGCCGTACCTCCATTTTCACGGGAATGCACGAGCGCGTCCACGGCGTGGGGTTCACCTCCTCCTATCAGTTGACCGAGGAACAGTGGAGCCGCAGTTATCCCGCCCTGCTGAAGGAAGCCGGCTACTTCACGGGATTTGTGGGCAAATTTGGGGTGGAGTACTACACCTTCCGGGGAGATGCGGGGGACAAGTTTGATTTCTGGTGGGGGCATGATGGCTGGACCCGGTTCATGCCCAAAGACTTCAATAGCGCGAGCACCAAACCCTATCATGATGCCAAAGAAGAGTTCATCACGGATATCATGGGCGAAGCCATGGGCCGGTTCCTGACGCGTATCCCGCAGGATCAGCCCTTCTGTCTCTCGGTGAGCTTCAATGTGCCCCACGGATCTCAGACCACGAGCATGTATCCGGACTACCCGGAGTGGAACAAGATGACCAAGGCTGCCAACGAGAATCCCAAGCTGCAGGGGAGTTCCTTCTACGACACGCTTTACCGGGATATCGAGTTTGAGATTCCAGCCGATACCGCCACGGATCCCTATCAGTTCATCCCCAGGTTCATTCTGGATCAGGACAAGGGGCGCAAGACGCAGACCTATCAGTATTCCTACACGCTACCCACCTGCCGGGAGCATCACATTCGCTACTACCAGACCATCAGTGGACTGGATCACAACATTGGCAAGTTACTACGTGACCTGCAGGAGCGCGGCCTGATGGAGAACACCGTAATCATCTACGGCAGTGATCATGGATTGCTGATGGGCGAGTATGGAATGGGCGGCAAATCCCTGCTCTATGACCTGGCCTCCAAGATTCCCTGCTTTGTCTATGACCCGACCCTGACCGATGAACAGAAGGGCACTGAAAGGGAAGAACTGGTCTCCAGTCTGGATATCACTCGTACCATCCTGGACTATGCAGGTGTCGATGCCCTGGATTACATGGATGGCGCGAGCCTGAAGCCGCTCGTACAAGGTGAAGACGTGGAATGGCGGGACGAGCTCTTTCTCGAAAGCCTCTACACCGGCCGGGACAACCCTTTCCAGGAAGGCGTGCGCACGGACAAATGGAAATACATCCGCATGTATGATCCCAAGGGCAGCTCCTACGACGAAGAAGACGTGAACTTTGCAGGTCGCGAGCCGGAGTTTGAGATGCTGTTTGATCTGGAAGCGGATCCAGGTGAGCGAGCCAACTTGATCGAATCGCAAGCGGACAGCCAAATTCTCGCAACACTTCGCCAGAAATGTGGAGATTACTCCGTGAAACTGAATGAGCGGCGATCCGCTTTCAAGAGCCAGTTCAAGACTGAGACACGTTAGGCACCGAAAACCAAGCCCTCCCAAGAATATGAAACTTACGTCCATTCTCCTTGCCCTGATCCTGACGGCAGGTTCCGCCCTTGCCGGGGGCTTCTCCGATGACTTCACGGATCCCAAACTGGAGATCCGGCGAGCTGCTCGAGGCGAATGGACCTTTGCGGATGGCCAGACCACCTGCGTCGCGGATCCGGTCCTCTACAAGAAATACAAAGATCACGGGCCTATTCTTCGTTACCCAGTCTCCTTTCAAGATGGGACCGTGGAATATGAATTCCAGGCCAAGGGTTGTGAGCGGATCGTCTTCACACTGAACAATGAAGAAGGGCATGTCGTTCGGTTCACCATCGCGGACAAGCTGTCG
>JBHIXE010000459.1:0-4087 GCA_041984905.1 Verrucomicrobiales bacterium
AGCATCTTGGAGTCGAGGGGCGTCATCCAGTTGCGCGGCTTGTTGACGAAGAAGATGCAGTCCTCGCGCACCGGCAAACTCCAGTTCCCGTCAGCATCCGTCTTGACGACCTCAATCTGGTTGGACACCAAAACTCCAGGGATGCCAGGTTCTCCCTCGTCCCGGACTTGGTTCTCGTTCTGGTCATGATAGACCGTTCCGTGAGCTGTCTCTGGCGATTGGCAGAGGCCTTGAGCGACAAGCGTTAAGCTGATACAGACTGGCAGTAGTAGGGGGCGTAGGAGCATGACGTGACGAAGCTATGACGGTGCCGCGGATCTGGGCAAGCAGCAATCTCGTCAGGGAATTCTGACGGCGAACCCTGTCAGGGAGGGCTCAACCGCATTTCTTGGCGTCGATCTTCTCCATCTCATTCGCCAGAGCTTCAAAGTCGCAGAAGAGGGTGGGGCGCTGGTCCAGTTTGCGGGTGACCTCGATGTAGGGCTGCAGTTCCTTCCAGTAGCGTTTCACGAGACCGCCAAACACATCCCAGATGTAGGCTTTGCTGAGGGTATCGTGCTGCAGAGCGGTGGAGAGTTCCTGGAAGAAGTTGGCGAACACGCGGACATCATAGAGCAGGCTGCGTTGCTCCGGGCTGAGGGTGCCTTCCCGCATCCCGCGGAGGTGCGTTTCCCAGTTGGGTTGCTGGCGGATGAACTCGTCCACCCGGATCCGCATTTGATGGAGTTCGCCGCTGTTGAATCGCTCGATGAAGTGGGTGGAGCGTTGCAGCTTGAAATGATGATGGGTCTGGCGCCCCACATAGAGCGCGGCAAAGAGGGTGATGATGGCGGTCAGGCCCAGGAGGATGATCTCAATGTATTCCATGACGGACACTTCCGTTTTCCGGGGTAGAGCTGCTGTCAAGTTTCAGGGCGCTATGCTTCAAAGTTGTTTCCTTTCTCTTGCTGGCAGCGCACAAAGCAAAACCGCCCGGGTCTCCCCAGGCGGTCTGCGAATTTGTTGATGGATCTGGACTTCCGGGATCCCTAGATGGCGCCGCTGCCCTTGTTCCGCTTGCTCTTGCGGAAGGGAGTCAGCTCGACCACGCTGCCAGGATCGAAGTCCGTCAACTTGAGCCAGTCCTGGGTCAAGGTCGTCGGCGGGAACAGTTCGTTTTCCTCGTATTCCACGTAGAAAGCGCGTTCCAGGTCTTCCAGAGTCACCGGTGAGATGTCTCCAGAATCGATCGAGCGGAAGATCGCGATTTCCTTGGCGCGTTCCACGATCGACTCGATGATGGCGCCGCTGATGAGGTCCTTTTTGTGAAGATACTCGTGACGGCCGCTGACATAAGTGATCTGCAGGAAGCGGTTCTCCTCGGATTCCTCGAAGTGCTTCTCGGTGATCTTGGTGGCCAGTTCCTCGGCGTCTTCGGCCAGGGGGAACTTGCGTTCCAGGTAAATCTTGTAGATCGCGTGAGCGCCCTTCTTATCCGGACGGCGCACCCGGATCTTCCGGTCGATCCGTCCAGGGCGGAGGATGGCCGGGTCGATCAGGTCCGCGCGGTTGGAAGCGAGAATCACGACGATGTTCTGAAGCGGTTCCACACCGTCCAGTTCCGTACAGAACATGGGCACCAGCGTGTTGACGATGTTGGTTCCGACGCGTTCGCCGGTTCGGGTTCCGAGAATGGATTCCGCCTCGTCAATGAAGAGGAAGCAGAGGTGGCCTTCGTCGGCCTTCTTGCGGCATTGGATGAAGAGCTCGCGCACCTGGCGCTCGGATTCACCCAACCACATGTTGAGGATTTCCGGGCCCTTCACTTGCAGGAAGAACTCGGGGCGATGCACGCCATCCCGTTCCTCGATCTGCTGTTGCAGGTTCCAGGCCGTGGCACGACCCAGCAGCGTTTTCCCGCATCCTGGAGGTCCGTGCAGGAGGAAGCCCTTGGGCACGGGGTGATTGAAGGTCTTGAAGACTTCTCCGTGCAGGTAAGGCATTTCCACGGCATCGCGGATGGCCTTGACCGCTTCCTTCTGACCGCCAATCGCTTCCCATGGGGTGGGCGGCACACTGGTGACCGTGTGCTTGGACTTGGTCTTGTTGGAAACGATCTCCACGGCAATGCGTTGCTGGCCGTCCAGCTTGATCTCCGTGCCGGGATCGATCTTTTCCTTCCGCAGCAGGGTGGAGCGGCGCACGACCATGTCCGACATGCTGTGTTCGCTGGAGACGCGGAGGCGATCTCGACCAAGGACTTCGCTGACCTTGACCACGGGACCGCTGTCATCGATGCCGAGCGTGCGGGTGAGCACGTAGGCTTCATTCACGGCGATGCGCATGCCGGTTTCCAGAGATTCATGCGGCAGACCGGGGTCCACTTTACAAAGATATTCGCTCCCACCGACCAGGGTGAGGACGGTCGAGTCTTCCCGGATATCGAGCAGGGTCCCGATGCGAAGGGCCGGGGCGCGCAGTTCATCGACTGCGGCGTTCAGCTGCTCGATGGCGCTCATGGCATCGTGCTGGATATCTTCCATTTCCACGATGCGTTGCCGAAGCAGGGTAAATCCCTCGGAGTCGTATCCGTCCAACTCCAGCTTCTCTCGCAGCGAGTCCAACAGTTGGAGGGCGGACAGGCGTTCTTGAGGTTCTGGGATCGGTCCGTCGTCCGGGTTGTCCAGGGGCAACTCCGAGCGGTCTCTGGGCGGAAGATTATTTTTCACAAGCTAGTTGGGGGATAAGATTTAGCCATGGCCTCATTTTCGGTGGAAAACTCAGGTGGCTTCGGGCTCTCTGGTCGAGACCAGATCTCCTCTATACCATTGGACGCGCCAGCCCACCCAAATCGTCACTTAAAAGAGACGGATGTGTGGCGTGCCTCCGGCGAGTTGAGAAATGAGCTACCGAAGTTTCCATGGGCGCTTTGGCACGCATTTTCCGTGCCACGAATTTTTCCGGAGGACCAATTTCCGGCCTCCAGGAAGGGGTTAACTGATACGCATAGTCTGCTGAGTTTAGCGCAAAAGTCACGCACAAGTTGCTTATTCTTGAACTATTCTCGTTCTTGATATTGAGCTAATCCCTTTATCGAGAAAGAGTTGCCTCTATGACAATCAATCCTGGGAGCCATAGTTCTTCTCCCGTTCCTCTGGGGCGCTAGCTATATAGATTGGGCTATGTCCTAACGTGACATTCTGTCTCTATGTATAGCGATATTCAGGGGCGTTCACGGGCTAACCAACGGGCTCGATCCGCTGGGCTGTCCGTGTGCTCCCGCGTGGGGAGTTCATTGCGCCTCCCGGCTCCATGATCTAGGATGACTTCGGGCTCCGGGCCTCGAGTTTTCATGACGCGCACTCAACTCCAATCCCTCTTTTCCGAAACGGGCTTTCACCCGAGCAAGAAGCTGGGGCAGAACTTCCTCATCGACCAGAACGTCTCCGCCTGGATTGTCGGGCAACTGACCGTTGAGAATGGCGATACCGTGGTTGAGGTGGGACCGGGAATGGGCGCTCTCACGGGCCAACTTCGCGAACGCTGCAGTCGGTTGGAACTGGTGGAATTTGACCACCGGCTGGCCCAGTGGCTCCAGGAACGGTTCGAAGGCGAGCCTGGAGTGACCGTGCATGAAATGGACGCGTGCCAGTTTGACACCCGCCAACTCTATCCGCATCAGCCCGTCAAATTGATCGGGAATCTGCCCTACTCGGCGGCAGGCGAGATCATGCGGAATTTCACAGGCATTCACTCGCCGGTCAGTGAGGCTGTGCTGATGCTGCAGCGGGAAGTGGCGGAGCGTATCTGCGCAGAACCGCGCACCAAGGACTACGGATTGCTCACGCTACGCATGCAGTCCCGCTGGAAGCCCCGGATTCTCAAGCACATTGGGCCCGACTGCTTTTATCCGCGACCCTTGATCGCTCCACGGTGCTGCGCTTGACGCCGCGGGAACCGGGGGAGTTGCCCATATTCGACCCGCGCCTGCTGGATTCCCTTGAGACACAATAAGCCGGGGTGTCCCTCCGGCGTCTCCGGCGCCGACATCCTGAAGCGGATGCGCGAGCAGGCCGAGGATTACGGCGCGGTCATCCAGGCTGGACGG
>JBHIXE010000460.1:0-4073 GCA_041984905.1 Verrucomicrobiales bacterium
ATTGTCAAGCCATGAACTATTTTTGCAATGTCGTTAACAAAGAGCATCACTTCTTCTTTGGTCTCGATGGAAGGAATCATGCCTGATCCATCGAGCGAAGATTGCCTCCAATCAAGGACGAGGCACAATCCTGGGCTCAGGAGTCGGAACCGGGATCGTAAATGAGCAGCCCGTTCTCCAAACGCAGGTACTCCGCAGCATTGTCTTGCTGCTCTTCATCCAGAGTGGGCATTCCAAAATAGGTTCCGGAGAAAGCCCCAACGGTCGCGGTGCCGCCGGTCACCAGATTGTCGATCGTTGCATCCAGATCTCCATCCACATAGAAATCAATGCCTGAACTCACGCCCCCCTGAAACACGGTGACCAGATTCTTCGCATTGCTGCGGTTTCGCGCCACTTCCGCGGTGTCCTCCGTCATGGTGCCGAATGCAGTCAGAGCGATGGCCGAAAGGATCCCCAGGATGACTACGACGGTCAAAACCTCAGTGAGGCTCATTCCACGCTGGGTTGGTCTTAGGGAAGGTGTCAGGTGCATGGCGGTAAGGGATCAGTTGGCGGAGGAGTTCTCTTTGATGAATTCGCGCTCGCCATTTTCGTTGGAGTCCTTCTTCGAGGTGCTTTCCTCCCGGTAATCCGGATGTTTGGCGGTCTCGGCGGTTCCCCCACGAAGTTTCTTGAAGATGCGTTGGGGCAGGCTCTTCCCGCGCTCTTCTTCGGAGAGCTCCTGCATCGCCTTTGACTTGGCCGTTTCCCATGCAGCGGCAAAACCTGGTGCATTGATCATCATCATCTTCTCGGCCCGAGCATAGATCTCCAGTTCCCGCTCCAGTTCTTTGGCGGGCTGATCTTTGGTGTTTCCCACTTTCAGGCGAAGATTCTCATTCTCGCTCGCCAGCGTTTCCCGCTCGTGTTTGAGCTTCGTGTAGTGGTCCGCCTCCAATTCGAATTTGTCACTCAGGAGACGGCGATAGCGGCGGAACTCCATGCGGGTTTTCCAGTGATTCCACATGGAGATGCCGGTGAAAATCAGTCCGAGGATGAGCCCCCAGGTGAACCAGTGGCTAAGAATGGATTTTATGAATTCCATGTTTAGTAGGAGTAAAAAGGTAAGCGCAGTTTGGGGTATTATCCAGCGGTTCAGGCGTAATCACTTCACATTCAAGTCCGCGACTCAACCCCGTTGAAAGGCTCGTTTTTCGGAACCAGCCCCGAGATCCTAGCAAACGTCACGAAAGGTTTTCTGCAAGGTTGTTTGTCGCCAAGTTGATCTCATCGCAAGATTGAGTGTTGCTGTTGCGAAGCCCAATTGTGTTGTCTTGCCATGAACCCCTTTGAGTTTGATTTTCACGTCGAGGGAAGTCCCCACGCCGATACGATCCATCGCCCGATTCTGGATCAGCTCACGGCGAATATCGCCACCTTGAATCCTCAGCAGGAGCTGTGCCACGGCACCTCCGCTCTCCTCCTGGCCCCTCGAGCAGGCTACGGCAAGACCCACCTCATTCAGAGGCTGCGCAAGGAAATGCAGGAACGTCTCCTCGTGGCCACGATTCTCTTTTCCCCGGAGCTGCCCGTGACCTGGTCCCGGCTCTGTCCGGAACTCATCCGTTCCTTCCACCGAACCCCGCTCAATGCCGAAGGCCAGGGCCGGCTGCTGGATCGAGTGGCGCGGCATTTCTTTGGTCGTCTCGTTATCGCCGGCATTGAGGCTGGCCTGGTGAAATCCGATCACGAAGGGGGGCTGTCGGGTCAGGAACACGTCTCCGCTCACTATCTCTCGCTCTTCGATCCCCAAGGCGGCAATCCAAGCCGGGCAGAGTGGCTGGAGGACAACTTTGGGCCCTTGATGGAATTGCTGACTCCCGAACTGGCGGAGGAATTTGGGCTGACCAAGACGGCGACCCAATCCTGGGGACAATCCTTCTTCAACTACACCTTCCACACCCCCGCCTGGGCAGACTGGTTTGGTTCCCTGGATACCGATACCGAGAAGGACGCTCGCGAACGTTTCGAGGAATTCGCCCGGATCGCCTCCAAGACGGCGCCCCTCCTCTTCGCCGTCGATCACCTGGACTGTTTCCACGGCGATCTCGACTCCGCTCGGAAAATCGCCCACCTGCTCTCGCAAATTCCGGAAGCGGTGCCTCATAGCCTGACCCTGTTGGCGGTGAACCAGGATTTGTGGGATTCCACCTTTGGAGCAGCATTGCCCAGTGCCATCGAGGACCGGCTGACCCGGAATACCTACCAGCTAGAACCCATCACCAAAGCCGAGGCCAGGGACCTGATCGCCGCCCGGCTCCAGGAAAGCTTCCCAGGAAGCGACTTCCTCGAAACCCTGGAGTTGCCGGACTCCGATACCCTGACACCTCGCCAGATCATCCGGCTGGCGCAGACACAATGGTCCAATCGGAAGGCAAACCCATCCTTTCACCCTTCACCGGCAGAACCCGAAACCGCTCCCGCCATCAACGGGCATCATCATCCTGCCCATCATGAGCTCACTGAGATCGACCACTCCCTGCCACCATCGGAGGACGTCAGCCCCGAGTTGGAGGATTCAGAGATGCCCTTGGAGGCGCTGACACTCCCAGAGTTCTATCATCACCTCCGGCTCGTTCAGTTGGAGCGCCCCGATTCCCGGCCCGATGTGAAGCGGCTGCACCGGCTCATCACCACCGCGGGCACCCACTTCCCCATTCTCCATCAACGGAATCTCGGGCTGCCGGAAGAAACCTCCGGCGCGGCTTACATCTGGGAACTGCCGCGACGAGAGGTGTATCTCGGTTTCCAATTTCAAGCCAACCCTCTCTTCTGGGAGGAACTCACCCGCTTCTTCGAGGAATACAACGAATCTCGAAAACTGGTGCTCATCTCGGCTCAGCCCGATTGGAACATCCCCCAAACTCTAGCCTTGCCTCCTCTGGACCCTCTGGAAATGCCGCCCGAACTCACGGCCAGCCTCCATGCCGCCGATGAGCTCATCACGCAGCTGGAACTCGGCATATTAAAGGCGGATCAGCGACAATTGTTCGGCTTCCTGGCCCAGGAGTTGGACTACTTCTGGAAGCGTCTCACGCGGAGCGCATTGCCAAGCCTGCACTGAAATCAGGTAGCAACTGTCAGGAGCAGCAGGAGTTCTATGTTTCAACCCCAGATTCTTTTCATGCTCCGATCCTCAAGACTTTTCGGCCTGATCTCGCTCGCCTTCTGCTCCATGCTACTGGCAGAGCCCCACGCGCTTATAAGCAAGTTTGACGAAGATAAGGACGGCTATCTAGGCGGCGAGGAGATCCCTACCATGCTCCTGGAGCGCATGGATCGAATGGACATCGATGAGGACGGCAAGCTCTCTGGTGAAGAACTGAACAAGGTGCCGGACCGAGCCGTGAAACGAATGGTGGCCGGTGAAACAATGCCTAGCCGTGCGCCTCGGAAGCCGGGGGAAGTGGTGGCACCAGCGGCGAAAGAAGAGTTCGACAAGCAGAAGCTGAAGATCGGCGATGAAGTTCCGGACTTCACGCTCCAGACCTACGACCAGAAGTCGGAGATCACCCTTTCCAGTTTCCGCGGAGAAAAGCCTGTCGTGCTCGTGTTTGGGAGCATCACCTGCTCTCCATTCCGGCAGCGAGTCTTGGAGGTGGTTCCCCTATTTGAGCAGTATCAGGAGAAAGCCCAGTTTCTCATGGTGTATATCCGGGAAGCCCATCCGGAGTCCGCGATCCAGGTCCCCACACCAGGCGGCGGGCTGGAGCTCCGCAAATTCGAGCAGACGGATGAGCTGGTCAGCCGCCAGGAAAGCGTCTCACCCAGACCACGCCTGCGCGCCCCCGTGCGCCCGTATTTTGTACGCGTGCGTGCGCGTGCGCGTTTAGAGCGCGTGCGTGCGTGCGTGTGCGTTCTTCTAGGCGGTGTGTGTAGGTGGTGTGCCGGTGGTGTGGCGTGCTGGGTTGCCGCTGGGTAGTGCAGCGGTGGGTAGTGGCCGCTGGCTGGCTGCTGGCATGCCTCTTTTCGTTCTTTGTATCGTTCTTTGTATCGTATCTTATCTATTAGTATGACAATAAAAAACGGTA
>JBHIXE010000461.1:0-269 GCA_041984905.1 Verrucomicrobiales bacterium
GCGAAGCTGGGCACGTATTCCAGGCCCATCTGATCGAAGTGCTTCTGATAGTATTGCAGCCCTTCCCAGGTCATCTCCCGGGTCTTCTGCTGGTGCTCTTCATCTTCGAGACCAGCCAGAGCGCCGGCCTGCGCAATCGCGTTGGCATTGAAGGGCTGACGGCATTTCTGCAGCACATCCGCCAGGTGTTGCGGCGCGAGACCGTAGCCAATCCGAAGACCCGCCAGGCCCTGAATCTTGGAGAAGGTCCTCAGGATCACCACGTTCCG
>JBHIXE010000461.1:279-4040 GCA_041984905.1 Verrucomicrobiales bacterium
GTGTTCGGGACCCTTGTCCATGAAACGGTCGATCGCTTCCTCGCTCACCATGGTACCGGTGGGGTTGTTCGGATTGGCGATGAAGATTTCCTTGGTGCGGTCCGTGACCGCGGCCGCCATGGCGTCCAGGTCGTGCACGAAATCCGGGTCCGGAATCTCGACGGTCTTGGCGCCAAAGAGCGTGGCCATCAGCTTGTAGACCACGAAAGCATGGTCCGCCACGATCACTTCGTCATCCGGCCGCAGGAAGGCATGCCCGATCAACTCGATAATCTCATTGGAACCATTGCCCAGGATGACGTTTTCCCGGCCCAGACCAAACTTGTCCGCGATGCCATTGCGCAGCTTCCAGCCACCGCCATCCGGATAGATGTGAGCGGTCTGGAGCGCCGCTGTCATGGCCTCCACCGCCTTGGGAGATGGGCCCAGTGGATTCTCGTTGGAAGCCACCTTGATAATCTTCTCCGGCTCCAGGCCCAGATCCCGGGCCACATCCTCGATTGGCTTGCCTGGTTCATAGCTGACCAGGTTCTTGAGCTGAGGGTTCGCTTGATCCCAAATTGACATGGCTAAGTGTTTCGCTCGAACCAGCGAAATGCAAGCGGTCTGGCAGAGCTCCAGAGCTCTTCTTTCCTAACCCTTATTCAGATCTTCCAGCGTCTCCGGATCCCGCACGTCCGCCCACTCGCCACTCAGTTCCACCGCTCGCATCTTCTTGCCGTCCAACACCATATCCCGCAGAGCGTCGGTCAACTCATACTCGCCCCGCGGAGAGAGCTTGAGGTTGGCCGTGTAGTCGTAGATCAAGGGTTGGAAGGCGTAGATCCCGGCATTGTAGTAAGGACTTGTTGCCTCCCCAGGCTGAGGTTTCTCGATGATATTGGTGACGTAACTCTCCTCAATGAACACGGCGCCGCCTTTGGAGACATCCTCATTGATCTTCACGGTGATGCGACTGTCGTCTCCTTCCAGATCCGTGAGCCCAGCATAGCTTTCCGGGGGAACCAGGATGTCTCCGTAACTCAGGATAAAGGGATCTTCTCCCGTGAAATCCCGTCCCAGCTCCACCACTTTGCCGGTCCCATTCTGCTCGACCTGCACCACGTAGCTGATATTGACGCCGAACCGGGAGCCATCACCAAAGTGCTCTTGCACGACTTCTCTGCGATAGCCCACCACGATGAGGAAATCCGTGACCCCATTGGCCGCCAATCCCTCGACGATCCATTGGAGGACAGGCTTGTCTTTGACCGGCAACATGGGCTTGGGCAACTCATTGGTGAGTTCCCGCATTCGAGTGCCCCGGCCCGCGGCCAGGATGACAGCTTTGGTGATGGTATCGCCCATGGAGTGTGGTTTGCCCTATTCAACTGCCATCTAACGAAGTCGCAAACGCAAATCCCCGCCGATAATGGCGCAGAACTTCCAAAATTCGAACGTCCTGCCAACCGAAGTATCCCACATTACGCGCGCACAATCCCCTAGGCAGTCGAGCCTCGACTGTGTCAAACTGTTGAAAGTCAATCCTGTTGCAATGTGGTCGTAATCCAACGACCTTTGTCGAGCGCCTCCCCATGCGTCTTACCTCCAAAATCCTTATAGCTCTCTTTATCCTGGTGGCCATGGTCGGTGGGTGGGCAGCATACTACGCCCAGGATAAGGGTTTTACCCATCGCTGGCGGAATTTCATTCAGGCGGAGTTCGAGAAACGGGGCATGCACGCCACGATTCGCCGACTCACGCTCGATCCGCTCCACGGTCTGATCGCCAAGGACGTCCTGGTTTACGAGGATCCAGACCACACCATCCTCCTGCTCTCCGTGAGCAAGATTGCCCTGGATATCGATCTCGCCCGCATCTTCTCCAGTGAGCTTTCCCTGCGTTCCATGGACATCCGGGGCGCCAAGGTGACGATTCCCCTGGATCCCGCCCGAAAACTGGAAGGCGACAAGCTCCGGCTGGAGAACATCAACGCCCACATCCGAATGCCGGAGGATCAGGTGGAGATCGTTCGAGCGGAAGCGGAGATCCATGATCTCCAGGTCATTGTGACCGGATCCCTCAACCGTCCCAGCCGCGATTCTGATGACGACGGGAAGGATGATGACGACGACGATGATGACAAGTTCGATCAGGAAGAGCAATTGGCCCTGATTCGCAGCCGACGGAGCCAGATTGATGAGTTGATTCGGCATCTCGACCGCACCCGTTTCTCCGCCGAAGCGAAGCCCGTCCTGGAAATCAACGTGATTGGCAATGTCGAGAAGCCGGAGGAACTGCGCGCCATTGGGAAGCTCAAATCGGGGCCGTTCGACTATGTGGCCTTCTCCCCGGAATCGATTGAGGCGAGCTTTGAGTATGCCCAAGATCTCCTCACCGTGAAGGATCTCTCCATTCAGGATCGCTACGGGAAACTCAGTGCGGACCTAAGCTTCGATACCAAGGCGCGCGATCTGAAATTCTGGATCGATTCCTCCGTGGACCTCCCATCTCTGGTCAAGTCCGCGGTGAAGATTCCCGCTCTTCAAGAAGTCGCTTTTTACCGGCCCCCGCACATTGAGGCATCCGGAGTGTACCATGCCGCCCAACCATTTGATCTGGATAACCTGCCCCTGGATATTTCCGGCAAATTCAAGGCGGACCGGATCACCAGCCGGGGCGCGATTTTTGACGCCTTGTCACTTGGGTTCAGCGCTGAAGCGGAAAAGCTCTACCTTCGGGAGATCCTCCTGGAGCACAAATCCGGGTTCATCAGTGCCGACCTGTTGCGAACCGAGGAAGGGATGCGGTTCCAGAGCAACATGCGGATGGATCCCACCGTCTTTGCCCCTTTCCTGGTCTTTGAGGGTTCCCGGCAGTTCCTCAGCCAATGGACTTTCACAGAGGAATCCAATGTCTTCGTCACCATGGAGGGCGAAGGCTCCAATTTTGATCCGGAGAGTTGGGTCAGCAAGGGCCTGGTGGATCTCCGCAACTGCGAACTCAACGGCCACCCGATCGATCACATGCAGGGTGAGATGTATTTCGAAGGCCACATCCACAACTATTTTAACGTGGAGATGAGCCGGCCGGAAGGTAGTGTCACCGGCAAGCACATCCAGTTTGACGCCAAGGAGCAGACCTGCCGCTTCAAGGACGTGAAAGGAAAGGTCTATCCGGTCCATGCCGTGGGTTGGTTCGCTCCTCACGTCGCGCCGGAAGTGGAGGTCTACGAGTTCCAGTCCCCACCGGAATTGTCCATGGAAGGACTGCTGGATTGCCGGGATCCTGAGGAATTCCTTACCAGCACTCCTCGCCACGACTACATCCTGACCTTCTCCTGCGATTCCTCGGCGGACTATCCCATCTTTGGCCGGATGACCCGCTTCCACAAACCGACGGGCACCGTGCACGTGAGAAACGATTCCCTCTACCTCTCCGATTTCTCGACCGAATCTCTGGGGGGCAAGATGACGGCAGACCTCATCCTGAACGGGATTCACACCGTGCCGCAGTTCAAGGTGAACCTCGGCGTTCACGGGGTGGACTTCCAGCAGTTCACCAAAGCTTTCAGCACCTATGAAAGCAGCAGCGCGGGTACCTTCACTGGCACCGGCTACTTTGAATGGATCAATGACCGGCCTGAGACCGTGAAGGGAAAAGGCGCAGCAACCATTTACAATGGTGACGTTTTCTCTATTCCGGCCTTTGGCCCTCTCTCCAAACCCGTGAAGGAACTGTTACCCAAGGTCCATGATGGCTTCAGTGTGGCTCACGAAGCC
>JBHIXE010000462.1:0-3684 GCA_041984905.1 Verrucomicrobiales bacterium
GGATCGCGGGGCAGGACGTATTCCGCAGCACGGAAAAGCGTGCGCGCTTCACCCCGCGGTTCTCAGCTCGCAGTTTGCGGATCATGTCCGTGTGGACCGCAGCCGCCAGTTGGTAGCCCGCATAGCTGTAGTAGTAGGTCTCGATTCCATCCACGTAGTCCTTCCAACTGCTGTTGAAGTGGATGCTGACAAAGATGTTACTCTTGTACTTGTTCGAAATGGATGAGCGGGTCAGCAAGGGGATGAACTCATCCCGGGAGCGAGTCATGACCGTGCGGAATCCCTTGCGCTTCAACTGCAGTTCCAGACGACGGGAGACATCGAGGTTGAGGTGTTTTTCAAAGACCCGGCCCTCGTGAGCCCCGAGATCGTGTCCTCCATGGCCAGCATCGATGACGATGGTTCGGATGGATCCTGCATGAGCTTCCGGCGCGGAAGCGATCAGGCCAGCGCCACCGGCCAGGGTGGCAAGGATCGAGTTCTTGAGGAAGTGACGTCTTCCCGAAGGCAGATGTTGATTCAAGTCCAAAGCTCTTCTGAGGAGTAGTTTACCATTTCCAAGCGCGCTAAGCAAACACCAGCATTGACCAAGCGAAAGCCAAAAAACCTAAGCCATCTGAAGTTTCACCGAGTTTCTGGAGAACTATTGGTCCAGCACAGGCAAGCCAGGAGGCCGCTCGGAGAGTTTGTGAATGTTGGAGTCCACCCCTTGGGCCGCCTCTTCCGCTTCGGAGACCCCTCCTGCCACCATGATGTCTCCGGACTCCAGGGCAGAGAGGTTGGGACGGCCACTACCGGTCTCGCGATAGACATCCGTACTGATGACCCTGCCATTGGGATCAATGACGGTGTGCTGATAGGTTCGTGGAGCGCCCATGTGCAGAATGTGCAGCCGGTTGTCCCGGTCCACCCTTTCCTGCGGCTCCCGGACCATGATGACCTGGCCCAGCGGAAAGGTGGAGAGGACGGTGCCGCTCTCCTCATCCTGCACCCGGATGTAGAGCTGTTTCTCCGCCCCATTATGGAAGGTCATGAGAGTAAAGCGCCGGTACTCGCCTTCGTTATCATTTCCTTCAGGGATACCGACCACCTGGCTCCAGAAGGGAACGCCTTCAGAGATCTGGATCGACTCCGGTTTGGAGGAGAAGTAGCGATTGTTCGGCGCGAAGTAGACGTTCGCATGAAAGCGGTAGAGCCCCTTGCGGCTCAGGGGATAGAGCGAATTCAGGGGGAAGGTTCGCTTGAGCACCTGCCCGGCGGGGATGAAGACCGGCTCAAAGTCTCTGGCCTGGCGAGGACTCACCATGTGACCCTGACTGTCCGTGACGTTGAAAGTGAGCCACGGTCCCCCATCCTTGCCATTCAAGACCAGGTCCCGGCCTGCTCGATTGAGAATCGAGATGGAGACCTCCACAGGTTCGTGAGCCACGTAGATCTCCTTCGTCGGTTGGCAACTGATCGTAATCTGGGCGGACACAGACTGAACGATGCCCAGGAGGAAGATGGGAAGGAGGAATGAGAGTTTCGTCATTCGCAGGCGGGGGAAGGCGGGTTGGCGCTTAGTCTACACCGATCCATGGCCTTTGAAAAAGCCTGAATCTCAATCCGCAGTGAAGTTCCATCTGGATCAGGATCCACTCGCTTCCTCGTCCTTTTTGGGAGGAAAATCGCTGGCGGTGCGGAATCCGACGAAGATATCGCTGTCACTCGGGCTATTGGAAAACGCGCGAGTCGTCAGCTTGAGTGCTTCCGGATTCTTGCTGAGGAAGGAGGCTCCACGGCGTACCGGGACCTGGCGGCCTTCAATCTTCGGGTGTTCATCCCAGGTGGAAGTCCACTCGCTCACATTCCCGGCCATGCCATAGACCAGATAGGGGCTGACATCCGCTTCCAGTTTGTCGACCGGAGCCCAGAAGACGTAGCCGTCCTTTTTGGCGGAAGGCTCACTCTGGGGAACTTCCGCTTCTTCAGCGTTCTCTTCACCCGGTGCGCTGTCGCCCTCCGCAACGGCCGCTTCGGCCTTGGGTTCGGGTTCCGAGGCCGGAGCGGGAGTTTCCGGGGCCATGCCGCCACCGTTGTCCATACTTCCGTCGGCCATCCCGCCGCCATCCATGCTGGCATCGTCCATGGATCCACCCATGGAGGGGTCTTCCCCACCCGCTTCACTCAGGGGAGCGTCCGGTTCTTCCACGGCCGGTGCTTCGGTCGGGGATTCCTCTGCGGCAGGTTCTTCCGCGGAGTTGCTGGCCAGGTTGTAATCGATCCCGGAATTCAGCTTGGCGTAGTCCAATTCATTTCCCCAGGGATACACATTGCCGAACCGGCCACGGGCCGCCTTTTCCCATTCTTCTTCCGTGGGCAAGCGGCGTCCCTTCCACTTGGCATAGGCAAAGGCGTCCCACCAGTCCACCAGCACAATGGGGCAGTTCAGATCCACATCGATCTCGAAGGTCTGATCCTGGCGAACCACGACCCATTTCCGCCCTTCTTTGGCGGCCTTGTAGTAGGAGGCCCAGCCTCGCGGTTCGTGGCTCTGCTTGAAGGATGGTTGATCCGGATGATCCCAGCGCTTGGCATCGGTGGCGGGCATCGCCGCCAGAGCCGCGACAAACTCCGCATACTGAGCAATCGTCACTTCGTAGGAATCGATCCAGAACTCGGGACTCTCCGATTCCACACCGTCCTGGAAAATATACTTCCCAGCTGGAATCCGGATCATCTCATTGGTCACCCGGATCTTGGGTTGGGTGCTCTGCTGATAGAGAAATACCCCGAGGAAGATGAGGCCCATCAGGCCAGCCAGCGCCCCCAAAGCTCCACCCATGAGAATCGCCATGCGCTTGGGAGTCATTCCCCCACTCATCTCGCTCCATTGCCGCTCGATGTAGCGGACCTCTTCCAGGAGATCGTCCCAGGTCTCGAACCCTTCGGCTTCTTCCAGGGTGCCGGCCATCTCGTAGGTCAGATGAGGAATGGTCTCGTTCTGCTTGGCACTCTCGTCGATGAGATTGAAAACGCTCTTGGCGAGATTCTTGATCTGTTGCCGTTGGCGAATCGGTTCGGCGCCACTGGCCTGCACGGTGTTGGCCATGCGCACCGCACCGCTGTCATTCATGAAGATCTGGTCCGCCTGAATGGGTAGATAGTCCAAATCCGCTTCGGTGAGATACTTATAGGCCTTGGCGCAGGTCTTGATGACGTCCAGCAGCTTTTCTTCGTCCAGGGTTTCTCGGGCCATGGCCATCTCGCCCAGGCTGCGCCCGGGGAGCAATTCCCGGGTGTAGTAGAGCATTTCCGCGTCATGGTGCGCCTCAAACACACTGGCGATCTGGGGATGACGCACAGAGGCTTGCGCCTTGGCTTCCCCCAGGAACTGGTCCCGGGACGCCTCGTTGCCCTGTAGATCCTGGCGCAACATACGAAGTCCTACCTGGCGGTCCACAGACTTCTGAAGAGCCAGGTAGGTATCCGAGAGCGCATCCTGAGAGACATGCTGAATCAACTCGTAGTCGCCCAGAACCGTTCCTGCTGGAAGCTGCCCCCCGGAGACGGCCGGTGCAGAGGAAGCTGGAGCCGGTTGGGAAGGTTCGGAGGCTGGTGCGCGTGAAGGGTCCGACGCCGCAGGAAGAGGAATCGACTCCGGGGAGGCGGGCACGTCTTCGCTCGCCGGGACCAATTCCGAGT
>JBHIXE010000462.1:3694-4039 GCA_041984905.1 Verrucomicrobiales bacterium
GCGGCCTCAGCGGGTGTTTGCACGGCTTCAGGGAAAACACTGCCGATCCATTGAAAGAGGGCTGCCTGATCGACGGGCTTGAAGAACAGGGCCGCGCTCGTGTCCGACTCGTCGTAGTGAGCCGAAAAATCCGTGGAAGTCAGGTACACCCCGAGCACCCCGGGAAACCGGCCCCGAATGGTATCCCGCATTTGCAGCAGCGCGGAAGTGTTCTCGGGAGTCACCGCCAGGAGCAGAAGATCCAACTTTTCCAGCGCTGAGGCGGTTCGCCGGGCTTCGCTCGTCGAAGCCGCCGTGTAGAGCGTGCAGTGGAATCCATGGACGATGGAATCCGCCAATTGGGTT
>JBHIXE010000463.1:0-4035 GCA_041984905.1 Verrucomicrobiales bacterium
ACGTTTCAGTCGTGGTCGCTGTGCTACGATTTCTATTAATCAAATGACCTTTTTGGTTCCGGTAAAAGTTGGCTTTGTCATTAGCTGCTATACCAAGATCTTAAAAGTTGGAAATACTTCTATTCAGATGCAAATTGAAGTTTGGGATAGTCATGACAGTTCGCGTGAAGCGAAACGCGTTACTGAAGGGGTGTTCACCTTTGTTGCCGTCGATGTAAAAGGCAATAAACGTCAAATTCCAGCGGATGTTAAAGAAAAATTCCTTGCAAGCCAATCCAACTAAAGCTTGAGTTGGTCTGCAAAAAAAGCCAGTGTAATCACTGGCTTTTTTTATTGCTATTCCATGCAGTCCGATGGATTAAAACATAGTATTGCGGTTGGCGGACTCCGCGGGAATGCTTTGTACCACATCCCAATGTTCTACAATTTTGCCTTGTTCGACGCGGAAAATATCAACAACGGCCTCACCACCATCTTGTGCATTTTGAGTGGAGAGAGCCCATGTATGGGAGGCATAGTGTGGAGGTCATGCTGGAGAATGGACTTCCTCGCTTTCACTGGTTGCGAAGTTTCCTTGGGCCGCACCTCCATCTAAGATGGTTAACTTCTAGTCAACGATCCAACGCTCTCCAAGACCCAATAAGTACAAGAATGATGGCCGGCTCTCACGAACCGGCCATCTACTCTGCTACGGTCTCTCTATGGAGATTCTTTAGACTTGCGACGAAACCGTATCTTTTCGGGGAGAAAGGTTAATTAGTTGCGATAGCGACCATTCTGATTGGAGTAGACTTGGCCGCCATAAATGCTGATCTTCTGAGCACGGGGAGGATTGCTCCGGCTATCGAAGCGATGGTCATCGTCACGGCGATCAATCCCGCCAGATCCGCGGCCGTAATCATTGCCACGGGAGAACCCCCCATCGTGCTTGTGGTCGTTATCGTATCCGCGGCCGTTGCTATTCCCGTATCCACGATCGTTGCCGTAGGATCGATTTCGTTGACTCTCGTAGGCAGCCAACTTCACGTAGCTGCTATTGAAATACTTGTAGGCATTTCGTGTATCTGAGAGGGCGTCGCGCATGCAATCAGAAAGCCGGGCGCGACTACTTTGTCTCAGCACATCTTCCAGGACGTCACCCACATGATGGACTTTGGAATCCAGGCTGAACAAGGGCTTGTCATATCGCAGTTCCCTCCCGAGATCACTGGTGTCATCCCTGAGTTCACAAATGGTCTCGAGCAATTCCCGCTCGTGGGAAAATCCTCCTCGGGGGCGCCGGTTGTCCAGATCTTTGGCGTAGACATTATGGAGTTCGTCAGCAGCGCGCTCCAGTTTCTTGATCTGGGAGGAGAGCTGATCCTTGTAATCGTGATCGTGATCCGCAAAGACCGCGGCCGGAGTTGCGATTACAGCCAGCGCAGCAGCGCTGAGGACCATCATTCTATTGCGTTGGGATTGCATGTTATTCTACTCAGTTGAAATGGGGGGATCTGTTAGTTGGTTGAGCAGAGTTGAGATGGGGTTATTCCGTATCTCATGAGACGCCAGGGTGAGCGTCACTTGCGAAAAGAGAACGCGGGAGTTCGCAGCTCATGCCGCTCCCGGGACTCAAGCGACTTCTCGCGATCAGATACTCAGGAAGGACGGAGAACGACCGCTTCCCCCGCATTCAGTGCCTGTTGCCACTCCCGCAATTGCTCCAGGGCTTCGGAGATGCTTTCCCCCCGCCGGCAGCTTTCCATGACCAGAGCCAGCCCTTCGGAAAACTCCATCCCCCCTGGCCGATGCTCCCGGGCCAAATCCCGGACGAGATCCAACCAGGGATGGAACGCTTCCGAGTCATGCAGGACTCCCGGCGCTTGTCCGCCCAGCTGCACCTTGCCGAGATCTGAGATCTCTGCCCGCAGAATGCGCCTGCGAATCCGGGTGCCAATTCCCGATTCGGAATTCAACTGAGAAGTCCGGATGCCCGCGAGGAACGCCCACTTGGCAATGTTCAGCGTAAAGCCCACCCGGTTCCCCAGATCTTCCTTCCACCGTGAACTCTCCAATTCCAGGGCGAACCAGGCCAGAGAATGCCAGTCATTGAGCAGGTGTAACTCCCCTGCTTCCAGTTCCAGGGCAAACCGCACCTGGGAAGCCTCATCCAATCCCTTCACCAAATCTTTCAGGCGAGTTAGTACGATCCTCCCCAAAGTTTCACGGCTGATCACATTGGCCATGTAAACCTGCCCCTGCTCTTCCTTCGCCAACCGTCCCGGCCAGATCCCCTGGATGCGATTTCCCGCGGCAAGCGTCACGGTTGGCGGGCTGCCTCCCTCCTGATCACGGTGCAGATCCTCGGTCAGGAGAACCAGGAAACGCAGGGCGTTCAAGGCCGTGCCGGCATCCCGCTCCTGGAAGGCGGCGATCTCCGGCAGATAACTCGTCACCCCCTCGATAAGGATGCCTTCCTTCCCCGCCCACTGCCGCAGTTTCTGGGCAACCTGTTCGACCTCTCGAGGATGGCAGTTGGCCGCCATCCACTCGGCAGCACTCAGACCCACTTCCTTACCGGCCAGTTCCGAGACGTCGGGTCGCATGAAGGCAAAAAGGTCCATGCTCTTCAGCCTCGGGTCGGCCTGGCGTAAGAAGTCGCGAACTCCTCTGGCCGAGCAAGCACTCGTCACCCTCAACGGAATCGGCTCAGACGGCGTTCGCAGATGGGGAAAGTCCTCCTCATATCGACCATTGCTGGAGGTCGCGGGTATCCGGGTCCGAGGCGCCACCACTTCATTCCACTCCTGCCCCTCCGTCCAGACTCCTACACGCAGAAATCCTCGACCCGAGTCCGTGGTTCGATCGTTCTCCTGAGACGGAAACGACGCCTCCGCATCATAGATCCAGATGGATAGCGGCTTGCGCACGAACTGCACCCAGGCCCAATGACTTTGCTTCCATTCGAAGCGTTCAATCAGTTTCTCGCGGATGGAAGCGATGTCCGGCAGGTTCTCTTCCCCCTGCAGGAACTCTGCACAGTGCCGTACTAGTTCACCCAGGCGCAACAACCGGAAATCCCGATACCGTTGATGCGGCGAGATGAAGGGAAGGCGCATCCGTCCAATTTGGATTGCCCCACTGAAGAGCACGGGAACCACGCCAAAGAGACCGTCCTGCCAATGCTCCACTGCAGTGCGCTCTGCGTCTTCCTCATCCACCTGAGACTCTGGGAGCCACCACAGCAAGGGCACCTTCACCGCGGCAGGCGTGACCGGCAGGCAATGAAGGCTGCGCAGTTCCTCAAAGTTCGTGTGCCGTTTCTGATCCCTGGCCGACCACCGACTTGCATAGTAACCTGCTTCCGCGAGTTGTCCCGTCCTGGCTTGTAGGAACGGCAGGCTGGCTGGATCATTGACCAGAAAGACCTCTGAACCCGGTTCATCCTTGCAGCCTACCAGCAGCACCGCATGATCCCGGCGCATCTGGAAGTGGCCGCGGCGAATGCGCTCAAACTCGGGGTGTTCCCAACCATTGGCCTCGTAGATGGGTTTGCCGACGGACTTGGTCAAGCCGCCGCGCAGTTGCATCATGGGATCCGCCGGCGCGGCCATTCTACCCACGTCCACCGTCACCACCACGGGCATTCCAGAGCGCAAGTAAGCCTTGGCCGCCGCGGTAAATGCGTCGTTGCGATTCGTCCAATCCGCCGAAGGCTGAGCATAACCCATGGTCTTGGGAACCTGCTTGATGGCGCGCAATCCTACCGCGCGAAAGTAACTGGTGAGCCCGCCATAGTTGAGGCCGGAAATCTGCATCTCGTAGACGTTGAACCCATCGTTCTCGGCTTGCTGCATGATATCCCGCTGGGCCAGCGCGGTGATCTCCACCATGGGCAGATCGCGGCCGTCGAACAGGCGCTTGGCCCGGTCGACATCCTCGTGAACAACGCCGGGTTCAGCCGCGACAAGTACCTGACCCGCATGGTGGAGGAGGACTGGGACATCGTGCATTCCGTCGTGCTCAAGGGGGCCTTCCATTGCTGCCGTGCGGTGC
>JBHIXE010000464.1:0-374 GCA_041984905.1 Verrucomicrobiales bacterium
AAGACAGAGATCCGGTCAATGTGACGCCACTCGAACTCTTCTCCGGTGGCTTTCCGGCATTCCTCGCCCACGAGCACATGGGTGCCATAGAACTTGTTGAGGCTCTCGAGCCGGCTGGCCAGGTTGACCCCATCGCCAATGGCGGTGTAGGCGAACCGTTCCTGGGTGCCGAGGTTCCCCAGCAACACATCAGCCGTATTCACCCCGATCCTCGCAAAGAACTCCGGCTTGCCCGCTTTCCGGCGCGATTCATTGACTTTGTCGAGGGTGATCACGCAATCGAGCGCGGCCTGAACGGCTTTGGATTCGTGATTCTCCAATTCGTCGGGAGCATTGAAGAGGGCCAGCGTACCGTCGCCGGTGAAGGTCGAGGT
>JBHIXE010000464.1:384-4030 GCA_041984905.1 Verrucomicrobiales bacterium
CTTAGTTCGGCAAAGGCGTCATTGGGCGACATCTCCTCGCTCATCTTGGTGAAGCCGGCCAAGTCCGTGAAGACCACGGTCAACTTCTGGAGCCGCCCACCGAGTTGGGCCTCGTCTCCCTGAGCCAGGAGCTGTCGAACCAGATCTTTTGGGACATAGCGGGAAAAGGCGCGGAGCGAGATCTTCATCTTGCCCACCGAATCGTTGAAGAGAGCCACCTCGCGAATGTTGGAGCGGAGGTAAAGGCCCTGTTCCCGGAATCGGAGGTTGCCGATACTTTCCAGTTCATCGCTGATGGCAGCGAGCGGTTCCGTGACCCGCTTGGCGAACCAGGTGCCCAGCCCGATGGCGGCGGTCAGAACGGCAAGCCCGATGAAGAGCGCCATCCAGGAATTCCGGGTCACCATCCCCAGGAAGTCTGCTTCCGGGACGATCACGGTGGCGAAGTAGCGAGTCGTGCCGGGCAGGGCAATGGGCTGCATCAAGGCGACGTAGGAAACGCCATTTGAGCGGAACTCCCGTTCCAGGGTCATCCCGGTTTCCAAAGTCTGGAGCTCCTCCCAGCTCTGGCTCTTCAGCGCTTCCTGGAGTTCGGGAATGTTGGGGTTCTGACGTTCCTCGGCCTCGACCACAAACGAGCCGTCTTCCAGCATGAGAAAGGCCGCGCCGGTTTCGCCGACCTCAAAGTCGTCCAGGAACTGGGCGATTCCCTGGAGGGTGAAATCCACGGCGTACACGCCCAGAACCTTCCCGTCCGGCCCTCGTCGAGCCCTTGCTGCCGTGATTCCGATGAGGTTCCGGCTCAGGAAGTCGTAGGGCGCCGTCCAGATCACGCCCTCGCTGGCCACGGCTCGCTCATACCAGGGACGCTCCCGGGGATCGTAAGGTTGATCCTCTCCGGGACGGGGAGCGGTGGGGCGCACAAAGCCATCGTTGAAGACCTGGTAACTCTGGGAAAGGCGATCGTTCCGTTCATGGATGTAGGTGATCAGGTAGCGATTGGTGTCCGCGTCATACACCGTTCCCAGGAGGTTTCCCGTGGACTCCTCCGCATAGTACATCCACACGAGATTGGGCTGGGTTTCCAGGTAGCGAGCCAGCAGGCGGCCGGACTTCTCCCAGTAGCGCATGAAGTCCATCTCCAGGAAGACGGCGCGCTCCATGAAGCTCAGCGCGGGTTCGGCGCTGTCGAAGTAGTCCTGCATCTCCTGCTGGACCCGCTTGTCGATCTGAGTCAACAAGCTGCGCCGCAGCGTCTCCACCGAGGAGTAGGTGGTCACATAGCCCACGCTGCCGATGAGAAAAAAGGTCCCCACAAGAAGACCTGTCAGCAGCAGAACAATGGAACCTCGGAGCGTCATCTAGAGCTGCGAGCATCATCGGAAAGACCGGGCGCGATGCCAAGCCTATAAACATCCCGTTAGGGTGGAGCGAGTCGGGCCGTGGTGGCCTACTGCTGTTCCTCGTCGTGGACGTAGAATACCATGCCGAGCGCGCCCACCGTCCAGACCTCTTCATCGATCTGCATGGTGGAGAAGATGTAGTAGTTCTTCCACTCGAAGACGGGTTCGAGACCGCCCATGATTCCGCCGGCGACATCGGCCAGCACTTTGCCCAGAGGACCTTTGGCGTCCTTGCCCTGGTCACGGACATGATCTTGAACGGTGGTCATATGGGCGTCCTTCTTGGGGTTGGTGAAGAAGAGCACCGCCATGACGACAAACAGGGTGAGAATGGCTTTCATTGGTGATGGGGATTAGATGGGAATATCGCGGGTTTTTGCGTTTTTCACAACCGAGGTTGGGAGGCGCTTAAGGCGGTCTTCCAGCCCAGGTCGTAGCACAGAAGAAAGAGGCCCTGGACCAGGATGCCGGCACTGAGTCCGCGCACTACGGGCTTGGGAATGAAGAGAAGGCCAAAGGCGATCAGGAGATAGCCCACGTCCAGGTAGCTGTTGAGACGGAGGAGGCCGCGGAGTTCCTCCTGAGATTCGGCGGGATCGTAAATGCCCCAGGCCACAATGAGCACATTGACCGCTGCCCAAAGCCCGTTCATGAGCCAAAACCCGCGCCAGAACTCCGGCACCCCACGCTTCTCGAGCGCCCGGCTCAGGAAGAACGTGGCGAGACCAGCCCAGATGGCGGACCAGACCAGGAGAATGGGAAACAACAATGGGGGCGCGGCATCCATGGCTCAGGAAAGGAGATGAGGCGCCATCTCGCTTTTGCCATGATGAAGCTGGGCGGAGCCATCGCCTTCCATGGCCTCATAAGGAGAGTCATCTGGCTCCTGGCGACCGGTGAAAATGACTGTCGCGCAAATCACTCCGAGGACCAGGATGATCGCGGCGAGAAGTATGCCAATAACCTTCATTTGCTTAAGCCATACGGTTTGGAATTGATACCTAGATCCCTCAATCTCAACCCTCTGACCGTTCCCGGGACCGGACGGATTGCTGGACCCAGTCCAGGTAGGCGTTCGAACCCGCGATGATGGGAAGGGCGATCACTTCGGGTGTGTCATAGGGATGCAACGCCCGGATTTCCGCTTCCAGATCGCCAAACGCTTCCAGGGTGGATTTGATGAGCGCGGGAACCTCCGGCTCCGTCTCGATCTTGCCTTCCCAGCGGTAGATCGACTCCGCTGGAGGGAGAATGTTGACGCAAGCGGCGAGTTCCTTTTCGACCAATACTCGGGAGACTTGCCGAGCCACGTCCACATTCGGGAAGTTGCAGAATACCAGAATGCAATCGCCGGCATCGGAAAGGGAAGTGTCGTCAGGAGGCATGGGATTGATGTTAAGGTGGAGGGTTTTGGAGATTTGTCGACCATCTCCAACGATGGGCGCAAACCAGCCTGGTGCAGGGAAGCCTGCCAATTCACTTTACTTCGAATCAGATCCGGTGAGGTTGATGGAAATTCCTCCTGGTATGACGAATTCACCCCCTTCTTTCCGGCATTTGGTGGCGGTTTTCGCCCTGATCCTCACCTCGCTTCCGCTGGCCGCCCAGCAATCCGTTCCGCAGATGGCAAGACCTCGAGTGGTGCAGGTGGAGTCGGGGGATCAGATGGGAGAAGCCCTGAATGGATGTGATCGCGTGACCGTGACGGTGTCCATCGAAGGGGCGACCATCGTGCTCGATTTCCAGGAACCGGAAGATATCGCCAAGATCAGCCAGATCCTGTGGGGAGCCTTTCACCAGACCAAGAGCCTCACACAGTCCGTCGACAAGAGTCAGGACGTTCTCCCGGGTATCGACCTGGCGATGCACAAACTTCCCAACATGGAGCCGCCCTTGTCCGGGCCTTCGGAATACGTGATCGGCACCTGTTGGCTGGCGGAGAGCCAGATTCCCAAGGACCTGCGTTTGTTCCTCGCGCAACGGCTTCAGTTTGGGATGCAGCACTTTGCTCAAGGGGCGCGGTAAGTTCATCGAAGGGCCGGAGATGTCGCTGCGCTCAATCACCGGCTGCGTGCGCTGCTCAAGGCGTTCGCCTTGATGGCGGTCTAGAGACGAAAGTGCGCGATAGGAGCGAAGGGGAGCATTTAGCATTCGAGCCAAACCAAAGGTTTGGACCAGCAATCGCAGCCGGTGATTGAGCGCAGCGACATCTCCGGCAAAGGTGAATGCAATGTCCTCCTTCA
>JBHIXE010000465.1:0-4023 GCA_041984905.1 Verrucomicrobiales bacterium
ATAGGTGATGCCCGGTTTGATCCCGCCGCCGGCCATCCAGGTGGTGAAACAGCGAGGATGATGGTCGCGTCCGTAGTTTTCCTTGGTCAGGTTTCCCTGGCAATAGGAGGTTCGACCGAACTCTCCGCCCCAGATCACGAGGGTCTCTTCCAACAGTCCCCGCTGCTTGAGATCTCGAAGCAGGCCCGCAACCGGCTTGTCCGTCTTGGAACAGTAGATGCCGTGATTCTTCTTCACATCATCATGCGCGTCCCAGCCGTTGGTATCGCCAGAATACAGCTGCACGAACCGCACTCCACGCTCGATCATGCGCCGAGCCAGAAGGCAACGAGTCCCAAATTCCCGGGTCATCGGCTGATCGATCCCGTAAAGCTCCTTGGTCAGTTCCGATTCTCCCGCCAGATCCACGATCTCCGGAGCTTCGGTCTGCATCCGGAACGCCATCTCATAGGACTGGATCCGCGCATTCAGTTCGTCTTCATAGGCCCGGTCCCGGATGTGGAACTCGTTGAGCTGGCGCACGAGATCCAAAGTCGCTCGCTGCCGGTCGCGGCTCACATTGCCTGCGGGGCTCAGATTGAGGATCGGCTTCTCCCCTGCCCGCATGGTCACCCCTTGATAGCTGGCCGGGAGAAATCCGCTGCCCCAGGCTGGCGGACCACCTTTGGGGCCACTCCCAGGATCCGGCATCACCACGAAAGCAGGCATGTTCTGATTTTCTGACCCAAGCCCGTAGGATACCCAGCTCCCCACACTTGGCTTCCCCATGAGGATGGAGCCAGTGTTCATCTGGTAGACGGACTGGGGGTGATTGACGCTGTCCCCATGACAGCTACGAATCACGCACAGGTCATCTGCCAGTTCGGCCATATGCGGCAGCAATTCACTGACCCGGAGCCCTGATTCTCCCCGAGGCCGAAAATGACTGACAGGAGGCATGAGTGGGTTCTGGGCTACCTTCCGGCGAGTCTCTACGGGACCAAAGCTATCCGGGAGAGGCCGGCCGCTGTAACGATACAGATCCACCTTGGAATCCCACAGATCCAGATGGCTTGGCCCACCATGCATGAAGAGCCAGATCACATATTTGGCCTTGGCGGGGAAATGAAAGCCCGCGCTCCCCGAAGCATTCGTCAATGTCTCCGAGGCGCCCATCGCTCCCTGCTGGAGGAGTTGACTCAAGGCGAGCCCCCCGAAGCCACACCCTGCTCGCCAGAGAAAGTCACGGCGGTTAAAAGATGGATGGATGCGATTGGGAGGGGGAAATTTCATCGCGAGCAACAACGTTCAAGCCCTGACCCGACTGTGCGAGAATACACAGCAGTGCATGCTTGGACAATGTTTAATGTACACAAATCCTAACATTCTCATCAGGATGTCTCCGGAAGGGAAATTCTAGAGCCTATGAGACACCAAGGTGTTCATAACGACTTTATCACGTTCCCTGTCAGGCCTTCTACAAAAAACCCTGGCATTCTTGCAATAGAAACTCAGCAAATTCCGCGCCGGTTCCTACAAAATTCCGTGAGGCGTTGGATTTCGCTTCCCGCCGAGAGTGTTCAGGGAACGAAGAGCACGCACCTGGGCGCGGCACACTTTACAGGATCGCCGACCTGCGTCAGTTCTCCAGTCAGAGGATCAATGGAGAAGACGGTGCAGGAATTGCTCCCTTCATTGGCTACCACCATCCATTTCCCCGAAGGATCGATCGCAAAATCCCAGGGATACTCGCCCCCTGAAGGCTGAATTTCGACCGGCTTTAGCACCCCGGTTCCCGCGACTACGGCAAACGCCGCGATGCTGTTGTGACCGCGATTGGAGCCATACACGAATTTACCCGAAGGATGCACCTTGATCTGGGCAGTCAGGTTCTTGCTGGTGAACCCAGCCGGCAGAGTTGAAACCGTCTGCTTGGCGATGAGCCCTCCCGTCTCCTCTTCCCGGTCAAAGACGGTAATGGTGGAACTCAGTTCATTGATCAGATAGGCAATGGGTTCTGTCGGGTGAAAATCCAGGTGCCGCGGCCCGCTGCCTTCCTGGATCTTAGCTCTTCCCTGGGCGGACATCTTCAGAAGCGCTTTCTCGGGATCCAGCTCATAAATGACCACTTCATCGGTGCCCAGATCGGGCACGTAAACGAACTTGTCGTCCGGAGACACCCGTACGCAGTGCGGCAGGGCACTCGATTGCCGGGGGAGAGCCACGCTGGAGCCCTCATGCTGGACCAGTTGCGTCACTTTTCCCAACCGGCCATCCGGCTCCATGTGAAAGACGGCGATGGATCCCCAATAGTTGGCCACAAACCCGACCCGTCCCTTGGAGTCCATGTCGAAATAGACCGAAGTGGTGCTCAAAGTGGCAATCTGATTCAAGTGAATGAGGTCTCCGGAGTCCGGCACCCGATAGAAACAAACGGCATGACTGGAGCCCTTGCCCGCCCCGTCATTGTTCGTGCAATACAGGAGGTTACCTCCCGGATGAAGCGCGAGGAAGGAAGGCGCGGTGAGCTCGGCCACCATCCCCGTGTTGACCAGAGCGCCAGTTTCTGGATCCAGACTCAGCAGGTCGATTCCCCCGTTGCCGCCTACGTAAACAGTGGTCTGCCCAACAGTCATTGCGCTTCCCCCGGCCAGGAAACAGAGGACGAGAAACAGGAGCCGTGCCGAATCGATGAATGGTTGGATGCTGAACATCGGATTTACCCGCATTCTAGACGGTTGAGCCTTCGTGTCCACCCGGCAGTTTCGGAAGAAATAAGCAACCGGAGGACCTCAAGAATCCGCTTTACACGGGTTGTGAAGTTGCAAGGGTATCTGATATAGTTGAGCGAGGGACGTTCTTGCTCGGTCCGTCAATCACATAGCGCGTGACAACGCCTCCTCACCAACTAACCTTTGGCGCGCGTGGTATTTCTCAAAACAAATAGCGTCTTCCAACGCCGTTCTCTGCGCAAACGCGCCGAGAATGCCCATTCACCCCGGCAGATCCGCCAGGTCAACCTCCTCATGTCCGATACGGGAGGAGGTCACCGGTCTTGTGCCACGGCCCTCCGAGAGGCCTTTCTCGAAGTCGCTCCCGATGTCCGGGTCGATATCATCGACGGATTCACGGAATCCCGGACTTTTCCCCTGTACCACATGCCCGGGCTCTACACCCGGCTCTCCACCAAGCGTCACCTCTGGCGCACCGGATTTCACCTCACCAACGGGCGGCGCTGGTCTTCCGTGGTGTTTTATCCCCTGCAAAAACGCTCGGAGTCTTCCCTCCTGGAGGTGATCACCCGGAATGACCCGGACCTGGTCGTGGTGCTTCATCCCTGCCTCACGAACGTCACCTACAAGGCCCTGAACAAGCTGCCGGATCGGCCCAAGATGGCCACGGTTATCACCGATCTCATCACCGGTCACGCCAGCTGGTTCTCTCACGGCGCGGACGTTTATTACGTCCCTACCCAGGCCATGCATGACAAGGCGGTGCGCAATCAGATCCCGGAAGAGAAAGTCCTGATTACCGGGCTGCCTTTGGCCAAGCGCCTCTTTGCGCTTCGCAGTCGTAAGGAAGAATTGCGCCGGGAACTGGGATTTGAAGGGCCCACCGTGGTATGCGTGGGGGGCGCCGATGGCATGGGCATTCAGGGGCTCACGCCTTCCCTTGCCCGCCTGCCGCACGACATCAAGGTGCACATCATTTGCGGAAAGAATCAGCCGCTCCTGGCGAAACTCCGTTCCCAGAATCTGCCGGACAACATCAAGCTGCACGGTTTCGTAACCAATTTGCCGGAGATGCTGGCGGCCGCGGATCTCGCGCTGACTAAAGCCAGTCCCACCGTGCTCATGGAAACCATCGCGGTGGGCACCTACGCTCTGCTCTACAACTTCATGCCTGGCCAGGAGTATCCCAACATCGGGTTCGTAAAGGAAAACGGCCTCGGAGACTACTCCAAATCCCCCCGGGGGATCGCCCGGAAGATCCGGCGCTACTTCCAGCACTACAACCGGTCCAAACCCGCTCAATCCATCTCTT
>JBHIXE010000466.1:0-4017 GCA_041984905.1 Verrucomicrobiales bacterium
AAGAGCAAGCGTAGTGACGCTCGTTTCGTAGAGGATAGGAGAGTCGATGTCTTGGATCTCGGCATCGAGTTTGAGGGGAGGTGCTTGCTTAATGGGGAACCTTACAGCGGAATTGTGGTTGGTTATTACCCGGATGGGCAGCTAAAGAGTGAAGGGTATTACAATGACGGGATGATCCATGGGGAGTGGCGCTGTTGGTATGAGACGGGCGCCCTGAAGATGTATCGCAGCGATAAAGGGATGCGCTACTGGACGCCTGCCGGACGGGAGCTCAGTGGTGACGGATCCTTTGCGATAGAGATTTACGAGGATCTATTGGCTTCAGGGGATGTCTGCCGGTATGAGAGAGGGGCCCATCATCAGATTGATCCACAGATCCTGACGTTGCTGGATGCGTTGAGGAATGTGGGATTTTTCGAGTAGTCAACGAATTGCGAGAAGAGGGCTGAGCGAATCTTTGAAGCAGCGAGGGCAAAGTGATAAGTCGGTCGGTCAAGCTTGTGATGTGGCGGTTTCCTAATTATTGGGAGGAGGTAATTGAACGTTTTTGGTCTGGAAGTGCTTTGATACAGAAAGTGACGCAAATGGCCGGAGAGACTTTCTTGGACGACGCGCAAGGTGTTTCCTACTTCCTGAGGGACGATTTGGGAGGTGAAATGCAACTGATGATTGCTGAAGACTGCTGGGCGATTGCTTTCTCTGCCGGGAATAATCCACCCATTGTCACTTGGGCGGATGACGAGGAGAAGACGGGAACCGTATCGATCCTGATACCGGAGTGGACGGCAGTCGATGCTCGGCACTTCATAAGTGCTGCGTCTGCGGAAGAAGTCGTCAAGACATGGGTAGAAACAGGAGATCTCTCAGACGCCGTGGAATGGCGCTAAGCGAGGTTTGGTTGACTGAAAACAAAGGTTATGAATGGATTAGAATCACTGCGGTCGGGCGTCATCTCTGAGAACATCTTCCTGGCGTATTTGATTCGAGTGTGCGGGACAGAAAAGTGGCGCGCTATGATCGCGGAGTTGAGTGATGCTGAGAGGAAGGCCTATTTGGGGCGCCTTCGGGAGTTGGCGGAGGGAAAGGCGTCACTGGTCTGCATGTGGAAGGGAGGGGAGTTTACGGTAGAACAGATCAACCGCTTGAGGCGGGAGTTTGGTTTGGATGAAATGGTCTATGACAAGGAACGGTGGTGGTGGGTCGACGAGCGGCCTTCATCGGACGAAAACAAGAGCAGGCAATGACAGCTGAACGGAAAGAACTGTTGAAGTGTATTGGGGAGTTGAGCGAGCGCTATCCCTCGATGCGACTGGGCCAGCTCATTTCGAATCTGGCTCAGTTCAAATTGGGCGATCGCGTTTCGGCAAATTGGGATATCACCGATCAAGAACTTCTCGCTGTAGGACGGGAGTGGCTAGCCTCTAGAGATGAAGACCGATCTATTACTGAATGAGGGGCTGGTGTCCGAGTTAAGAGAGTTGGCCCGACGTGGTGCGAGTCTTCGGCAACTGGTCGAGATGGCTCGCTCCAATCTTCCCTATTTCGGCTACGTGCAATCTCTGTTCATCTCGTATCATTTCAGGAGAGCATTTCGCCTGACCAGGCAAGAAGCTCATCCCTTGCTGGGATCTACATTTTGTGGAAACTCGGCCTACCGTGAAGCGGAGGTGGAAGAGGGGCTGGAGAGACTCCTTCAAGAGAGGGGATTCAGAGAGCGGCACGCAACGGATCTTTGATTGAGGGCAAATCGAGACTGGGATGAACTGGATCAATGAAAGGGAGGCTACCGACTATCGGATTCAGTTGGAGGACATGGTGATGCGTGGGTTCCTGACCTATTGCTGGCAGGTCATCCTCACAAGCCGCAGATATCCTCAGGGGGATTTTGATGTGCTCTATTTCACAAAGATCATGGAGCGGGTACGTAAGGAGCCTCAGACCCTCCTGGAGATTCTGGATGGAAAGCCGGCGCCCAAGCTATCCTCTCTGGCGTCTCCTCCTAAGGTCAGGGTGAGGTTCTGCCGACAGAAGGAGGCCTCAAGCTATCGTCTATCGATTAAGGATCCCATCGTGCGGAAATTGGTCGGCTACACTTGGGAGGTGGCGTTGTCATCCACCCTTACCGCTGATGCCGAGGTGGATGCTCTCTGTTTTGTCCTGTTAACCCGGGAAGTCTTCAAGCACACACCTAGTCTGCGGAATGCATTGGAGGGCAAGTTTGTGGAGGATGACTTTGACGGGTTCTAGTCGTTCCGACGAATTCGGTTCTGCATTCCTCTCGCGGTCATTTCTTGGTTGGGATCACGGCCCGTTTGTCGCTCTCAATGGCTCGATGACTATGAAGTAGGAAGTTATGGGCTTAGGTGAGAGGGGATCGGCGTACGAGAGTTGTATGAACTTGTGGGCTGCCGAGCTGGGTAAATGGCAGGAAACACGATGGTAGTGCGGAAGTTTTTCCGGGCACTAGTTCCTAACAAGTCCACCGCTATTGATGGCGATTTCAACGGGTAAATTGTGGGTTTGTCAGGCACAATCGTACGGGACAAATGAACACTTGCTTACGCTCGTACGACAGAATCGGACGTACGAAACTTCAATAATTCTTGATTATTTAAGATTTCCGAACAAAATGAGGGCGCCCTAACGGTTGGCCATGGGATCAAGCCCTACCAGATCCCCGGTCCACCACCAAGGCACACACTAGGCGGATAGGAAAAACACACATACACACACGCAATACACACAACATAGTGAACTCCTCATTACCCATTCAACATCCTCACAAGTCTGTGAAGCACATCTCGTGGCTCGCGGGCTTCATGGTCTTCGCGCTCGCCTGCGGGTGTTTCGCGTTGAGTTTCAATGCACTGATGGATCTGGCCGCGCACAATGGCGTGCACCCGGAACTGGCCTGGATCTGGCCGGCGATTCTGGACGGCTCCATCATTGTCTTCAGTTTGTGCGCTCTGCGCTCCACGCTCTATGATGAGAGCCCCATCCGGCCCATGATCCTGGTGATCGGTGCCTCCCTGGGGTCGATTGCTTTCAACGTGGCTCACGCCCCGGAAGGTCCGCTGCCGCGCCTCATCGCGTCCGTGCCTCCCACCTTGCTCTTCTTCAGCTTTGAGCTTCTGGTGAGCCAGATCCGTTCGGAAGTACGTCGTACGGCCAAGCTCGCCCAAATGGAAGCAGAGCAAGCAGCCATGGCGGCAAGCTACTATCGCGATGATGAGCCTCAGGAAGACTACAGCTCTTATCCTGTGGGTGGGGGATATCAGGAAGACGACGGACCGGACCTCGCTCTGGCCAATCGTCGCATCACTCCAACTCCTACCAGTGAAGCCATCGGCGGATTTGGCAGCGTCCTTCTGGAACCGGCCAAGGTGGCTCGCTCCGGCATGCGGGAAGATGAGAACCGCGATCGGGTGACGCTTGCCAGGGAAGACTTGGAAGAGAGCGCCGACAGCAATGCTGGCGAGAGCCAGGACGACTCTAACAAGAAGTCGCGGCGTAAGAGTCAGCAGGACAAAATCAACCTGCGCCGTACGTCGGTGAAGACACTGTTCGAGTCTGGCAAGTCGATTGGCGAGATCGCCAAGACCCTGGGCGTGGTGAATCAAACCGTGCGGCGAGATATGGAAGCCCTGGGACTCGCGCAAGCTTCCTGAACGACCAAAAGAAGAATTTCCTTTCCTAGTTGTGTGTGTTCCGGCGGGACGAGCCTTGTGCTCGTCTCGCTTTTTTTCGCCCGGTAGCGGGGCCCTTCACCCTTGCGTGGCCGGAGGAAGCATGTAGAGTAGCCGTCCGCAGGAAATGCCATAAGGCCCATGTTCACGGGCGCTTCGAATTTTTTTCGGGGAGGGGTGGCAGAGCGGTTGAATGCAGCGGTCTTGAAAACCGCCGTGCCGAAAGGTACCGTGGGTTCGAATCCCACCCCCTCCGCCACAATTTGCCAGTCAAAGTGACATACAACATTCCCAATCCTAATCCTACATCAAACACACTCACAACAACCAT
>JBHIXE010000467.1:0-3992 GCA_041984905.1 Verrucomicrobiales bacterium
ATCACCTACGACGGTCAAGAGACGGAGACGATCCAGACGGGCACACGCCTGGTGATTCGGCAGGCGCGCTACAAGGTGCCGTTGATTACGGCCAAGGACGCTTCCTTCTACAAGGTGTTACGTCAGAAGCTGGATTGGTCCGGGCACAACACGCCCAAGCTCTCACCCGGCTTTCAGGACCAGGAGCCAGACAGCTAACATGGTTCCCGCATCTCCGGCGGCGTGAAACAGGGACGCCGTCATGAGCCCGCCCGTTCGCTTGCGCAGATATCTCCACGTGGCGCCTGCGATCGCCAGAGTGGCAAAGACAGCCGCAAACAGCAGCCACTCGAAGGGGAAGAAGTAGTGGATGACCAGGATGTGGTAGGCGGCGAACTCGAAGTCCTTCCGGTGAATCCAGCGATCCGGAGCCGCTAACACACTTCGCCAACCCAACTCTTCCAGAAAGGGATGGATGGTCACAAAGTAGGCAAAGAAGAGCCAGAACCGGTTTCCCGCGAAGCCCGTCACTTCCAAGCCGTTCTTGAGGGCACTTCCCGTAGCCGCCAGGGGCTCACCCGACAACCAGGGAAGCATCAGGTAGACTGCTGGAAGCGCGGTAAGTCCGGCGAGAATGCCGCCGACTGCCAACAGAGGATCAAACCCTTTAGGAACTTCCCGGAGAGAGGCGGGTTGCAGCACGACCCCGATGACTATCCCCAGGTGGTAGAGAAGGATGGCGGCCCAGCCACTGCCAAGACCGTAGAGGCCCGCCAGAACCGCCAGCATGGGCCAATAGGGAAGGATTCGGTTCCAGGCCAGGGCCATGCTTTTTAGATCGAATACTTGGAGATGATCTCCTCCGGTATCACCACGGGTTGACCGCTTTGCCGGTCCACCATCCAATAGTCGA
Source organism: Verrucomicrobiales bacterium (assembly GCA_041984905.1). Taxonomy (GTDB): domain Bacteria; phylum Verrucomicrobiota; class Verrucomicrobiia; order Verrucomicrobiales; family DEV007; genus JBHIXE01. Next base: position 893 of record JBHIXE010000467.1, read on the forward strand.
AATACCCTTCCGCACTGACCTTCTTGTCGCTTTGCCGCAGGATCTCGTAATTGACTTTCACTCCCCGGCGTTGCACGTCCCCGATCTGTGTTCGCACGACAATCCAGTCTCCCAGAAAGAGTGGGCGCTTGTGCTCGATGAAAGCCGTCTTGACGAACCAACTGTAGCCGAGGTCGAGGAACTCCTTCATGGACATCCCATAGCATCGCTCCATCTGGTCGAACCTCGCCGCGAGGACGTAGTCCAGGTATTTGCTGTTGTGGACATGCCCGTTCATGTCCAGATCATCGGGCCGGGTTTGCATGACCGATTCAAAGATGGTGTAGGGAGCGTTCACAGGGCGCTAGTGTAGACGGGATGCGTCACCCTGCCATTGAATCTTCCCCGTATTCCGGGTACGTAGTAGGGGTATGAGTGAGGAAATCAGCGCCGGAGACCAGATTGAGGAGCGGGAGCGGAACGAGGTCTTTGGTTGGCTGAAAGAGCATAATGTTTCCCTCAATCGCACCTTTATGGAGGCATGGGAGTTGCCAGAGAATGCCCCGGTTCCGCTCTATGTGCTGGCAAAGGAAGGGGACCGCGTCCTCGGCGGGCTGACGGGTGAAACGGAATTTGCCTGGCTCAAGATTCACATTCTGGCCGTCGATCCGAGTCGACGAAATCAGGGAATCGCGACTCGTCTCGTGGAAGCTGCGGAAGCCCTGGCTCGGGAACGATCCTGCCGCTACGCCTACGTCGATTCGATGTCCTACCAGGCGCCAGGATTCTTCATACGGCGTGGCTATCAACAGGTCGGCGTGTTGCCGGACTGGGACTCCCACGGGCACGACAAGTGCCTCTTCCGCAAGGAACTGGCCTGAAGCTTACTCCGCGTTGAGGTGACTCTTCAGGAAGGCAGAGATCTCCTCCACCATGGGAATGAACCAGGGATTGGAGCCCCAGCACCCATGTTTGCCTCCCTGCACCACCACCAACTGGTTGGGAATCTCCAGGGCGTCGAGTTTCTTGCGCATCTCGATGTAGCGGTTTCCGGGGCTATCGAACTCTCCTTCAATGAAGAGCAGGGGCGGCGTATTCTTGCTGAGATGGGTGATCGGTGAGGCGGCCACGTAGACTTCCTTCTTCTCGGAGTAGGGACCTTCGAAGAAGATCAGCTGATTCTTGATGGGCTTCTTCGCCTCCTCAGCGCGAGTCGCCTGATCGACTCCAGCTCCCATCAGGACGGCTGCCTGCAGGGCGCTGCTTTGGTCGGGATTGCCCCCGTCGCCCTCGAACTGGGGTGGACTGGCGGTCGTCGCCACCATTCCTACAAGGTGTCCGCCTGCGGAACCACCGACAGCTCCGATCCGCTCGGGATCAATGCGATAGGTCTCTGCATTCGCGCGCATCCAGCGGACGGCGGCTTTGCAGTCTTCGACCGCACCTGGAAAGGGCGATTCTGTTGCCAGCCGATACTCAACCGTCGCAGCTACAAACCCACGAGCCGCCAGCTGCTGAGCCATGGATCGGAACGCTTCTTTGGCTCCGCCCGTCCAGCCACCACCGTGTACCGTCAACACCGCTGGGAAGGGGCCTTCACCTTCCGGCAGGTAGAGGTCGAGCTTTAATTCCCGGCCATTCCCCCTGCCGTAGACCAGGTTCTCATGGGCGATCACACCCTCGGGCACCTTGACTTCCGCCTTCGACTTGGGTGCGTCCGCGGGGATCTCGATGAATTTCTGAACCGATACCTCTGGCGAAATGGATTCCTGGGAGAAGGCCGTTCCGCCGAAGAAGATTGGGACTACTGCCAACCACACAAATCGAAGCGTCATGCGGCGATCATCGTCGCCGGATCTGCATCTGACAAGTTCCGTGTAGGCGTTGACTCTGACACTGGCGGAGAGGGGGAACTGCGACTACTATGCAAGCTAAGCCTCATGACCAACCCGTCCTCCTCCCAGAAGACCCGGAGACGCCGTCGCGCGTTGGGTATCATCCTCTTGCTCACCGTGGCGCTGGTCGCTGGGTGCCAGGTCAGTTACTACGGTCAGGCGGTGAATGGACACATGGAGATCTGGTGGAAGCAGCGCCCTGCCATTGCGGTGGCTCAGGACCCTGACACCCCGGAAGATTTGCGGGAAAAACTCGAGTTTGTTCAGAGGCTGTTGGTCTTCGCGGAGGAGGAACTGTTGCTGCCGAATGATGGCAACTACACGCGTTATGCGGACCTGGAACGGGAATTCGTTGTCTGGAGCGTGTTCGCCGCTCCCCGGCTGGATGTGGAGCCGGTTCGGTGGAAGTACCCCGTGGTTGGGGAGCTGGCCTATCGGGGGTATTACAAGGAGAAAGACGCGGAAGCCTTTGGGGATCGACAGCGGGCCAAGGATCTGGACGTGGCCGTCGTGGGAGTGCCGGCCTACTCCACGCTGGGCTGGTTCAAGGATCCTCTCCTGAACACCTTCATTGACTATGATGAGGAACAACTGGCCTCCCTGATCTTCCACGAGCTCGCTCACAAGAAGTATTACCGGCACGGAGACACGGAATTCAGTGAGGCCTTCGCCGTGGCCGTGGAAGAGGAGGGGGTGAGGCGCTGGCTCGCTGTCCATGGCACCCGCGAAGAGCAGGAAACCTACGAGAAAAACGTCAAACGGGTAGACGACTTTATCCAGCTGCTCCTCGATGCTCGGGCCGACTTGGAAGCAGTCTATGCCAGTACGGATTCCGATTCGGAAAAGCTCGCCCGGAAAAAGGGGATTCTGGACGAACTGCAAACCAGGGTGAGGCAGATTCTAAGGGATGCCGGCCGCGAGCCGAAGGACACCTTCTGGCTTCGGGACGATATCAACAACGCCCACCTCAACATCATCGCCACCTATCACCTCATGGTGCCGGAGTTTGAAGCCGTCCTGCGGGAATGCGGTGGCGACCTGGAGAAGTTCTACGCTGCAGTCGAGGAGATGCCGTAGAGCATTGCGACTGATGTGGTATCGAAAGAGGAGGCGTGAAGTGCTGTGTCTTTGCTTAGCCGGGGCTGTAGCGAAGCAAGGCCCCGGTTGGTGTGCTAGAGCGTTTTCAGTAAATCTGTAGCCGATGGAAGAGGATAGGGATTAGGAAA
>JBHIXE010000468.1:0-3982 GCA_041984905.1 Verrucomicrobiales bacterium
CACATCATCCAGGCCTACCTCCACGCTTCCACAGGGGCTGACAAATGTCAGGCGGGAAGGGCTTCCCATCTCGACCGCGAGCCGGTCTCCGCTGTGGGTTTCGACATATGCAGCCACCTTCTCCGGCCACTTCTGCTCTTCCGTTTCCGCAGCCTTCACAAGGCGGTCCAGATTGCGAACGTCCAGTTCCATGACGTTGCCGCTATGGAGCACAAAGCGGAATCCTTCCGCCTGGATATTCCCTCCCAGCACCTGGCCATCCCGAAGAAAGATTTTCCCCCGGTCACGACGACCGCGATTTCCTCCTACCACGGCCGCGATCTCTTCAAACTGGACCTCCGATTCGCCAAAGTCTGATTTGATGGTGAGGTTGCCGCAGGCCGCGCTGCCAACAAGTCGAGTGGTTTCACCCACGGCCAGCACGTCCTTGCGACTGCGCTGCACGCCGAGGCTGTCGATGCTGGTGGCGGAAAGGAGAGCCAGCCCTTGCGTTTCGTTTCCAAGGCTGAAGTTGGCGATCTTGGGGCGCAGCTCCTTAGGCACGGTTGCCAGGTGACGTTGGAGACTGGTGGGACGAAAGATCTGGCTGAGGGTTTTCCGGTCGAAGTTGGAGGGAATCGGCACCTGAGAAGTGGTGTGGAGCAGGCACACGGTTTCTCCGGCGGGAATCACCACCTGGTAGTGGGCACTGACCACGTAACGACTTTGGGAAGTCAGCGTGGGCGTGATGGTACTTTTGGGAGAACGGAAGTTGAAGACGTAGGCCTCGTTCTGGTTGGAGGAAGAAGGCGTGACCAGCACACCGGTCTCGGAGCGTTCCAGCACGTTGACGCTGGGCGTGCCCTGATTGGTGACGTAGGTCTTGTAGTTGCCGCTGAAGTTCGTCCGGATTTCAATGCTGGCGGAAATATCCGCAGACGAGGGATTCTGAAAGATCTCCAGGGTGCGCAGGACACCCTGACGTTCATCCAGCTGCATTCGCCGGGTCACCTGCAATCCGCCAAAGCTCGATCCCTGACGGCCGGCGAGAACAAACTCTTTCCCGTCCTGCGTCATCATCGGGTACTGGGAGTAGAACTGGCTGTTGTTGATGTAGAGGGCCAGCCCCGTATTCATCATGGAACTTCCAATCCGTCCCAGCGTGCCGTTCTGCTGGAAGTTCCAGCTATTGCCCTTGCGGTCAGTGCGCAAACCCAGAGCCGCAGGTACCAGAGGCTGAGATTGGGCAGGGCCGGAGTTGGGCACAAATGCAGGCGTTCCCTGACTGAAGGTGGAAGTCGCCAGGCAGGGAAGCAGGGCAAAAATCAGAAGAGGGGTAAGCTTCACGGTTGATCTCCTTGTCGGAATCCCAGCAGGTGGAGGGTGGGAACTTCCCATTGAGTGCCGCGCACACTCAAGGTGATGGCGCGCTCCCGGATCTGTCCGGTGAGCAAATCTCCATTCTTCAATTCTACCTCAAAGAGGGGGATTCGATCCAGGATCCCTTCTTCCGTCCGGCGCAGACTGGCGATATCCTGCGGCGAGATCGGGGTGACCGTTTTGCCGGCCAACAGGTTGAGGTGTTTGCCCTGGATCTCGGCAGCGAGGCGATTGCTGCCTTCCAGCCAGACCAGGGTGTGGGAGGTCACATCGCTCTCCACCCAGTCCGTCTCAAAGTCTTCCTGCCAGTCCTGGGTCACCTGGTAGCTGTCCCTGCGCCACAAGCCACGAAGGGCGGCTCCGGAAGCGTTCAGTGCAAATTGGTCCAGGCGGGCGGTAGAGAGATTCAGCTCACCTCCTTGCATCAGAAAACCGGTCAGCTGGCAACCATCACTCAACTGGAGTCGATGACGGGGAGTGGGAAGCGGAACCGGGGCGAGTTCGATGATTTCGCCCAGTTCGACCTGGAGCGTTCCCCAGGGAGTGGAGAAGGGAATCGAGGAATCCATGCCTCCGGTCAGGCCCAGAACATCACCGGTATCAAGCTCGGCAAATGCCCATACCCCATCGGCAAGTTTACCGTCTTCTTCTTCGACTCGGAAAAGCAGCGTCTCCAGGGAAAAAGCCTCCAGATCCATCTGCCAGCCATCAGGGCCCTTCATTTTGGCGCCGTTCAAGGTCACCTTCCCGGCGTAGAGTTCGCCATCGCGGGTGAATGCCTCATGCATCCGGCCATTGCCACCTCCTCCACGCAGGGCGGCCAGTTCTCCCAAGCCCAGAGTCACGGCGCCGACATCGGACTGAAATCGCAGATCCTCAGTCGTGAACACCTCGCCAGTGAGCTGATTGGACTCCGAAACCCAGAGCAGGTCTTCGCCCCCGCGTTCGATATTCAAAGAGTCGAGTAACCGGTTCAAGGCGATGAGCGCGTCTGGATCGTAAGGTTTCGCGGCGGGAGCACTGGAGTCATGCACCTCAAAGTTCGCCAGCTGTTGGAGGTTCTGGTGCTCTGGGACGCGGGGCCGAACGAGGTGGCGGCGTTGATAGAAGGGGGTGAAGGTCTGCTTGATCTCCTCAATGTCCGCCACCGCGCGCTGTCCGATCCAGTGACAAATGCTCTTCTGGCTCTGGGGTGGCACCGTCACTTTGAAGGCGAATTCAACTTGGCGATTGTTGTTGTCCGTCGACAGCTTGGCTCGGACAGGAGAGCGCTCTCCGCTGATCAGGAAGAACACATCGCTCTGGCCGTCCCGGGCATCGAACTTCACCAGGACACCGGCATCCCGGGAACTCAGCTCGGTCCCGATGATTTTGCCAGAGGAGGAATGCAGGTTCTCCCAGCTGTAGCTGAAGTCTGATTCCAGGGTGATCTGTAGGTTAAGAGGTTCCTCCGTCTTATTGATAAAAGTATCGTAGTGCCGGGCTCCACTTCGCTCCAGATCCATCCACACATCCCGGATGATCTGGTAATCGCCAAAGTCCTTCTCGAACGCGAAGCGAGTCTCATCAATCGAGCGCGCCTTATCGGCCGAAAACCGTTCTCCATTGACGGAGAGCTGGTTGGCGGATTTGAAGGAGTTGGATCCCATATTGTAGAAGGATCCCGCTCCCGTGAGTTGCCAGGAGAAGCCTTCCTGATCCTTGACGATGCTAAGCCTTTGCGGAACGGCGCTGAGCTCCTGCCATTCCTCCTGTGCCTGCAAGGGAGCGGCCAGGAAGAGCAGGGCGCACAAAGCCGCTACACACCGAGGGAAGATCATCCCAGGAGTGTGACCTGAGGGCTTCCGATTGGCAACCGTAAAGCGCCCCTGTGCGACCTGCGCAGGGGCTTGAGGCTAATGGCCTTCTCAGGACAGCATCACGGACTCGCTCTCCTGGGGAGCGGTGGTGGGAACCAGCATGCGCTGGAAGGAGCTCCAGTCCATCTTCTTGCCTTCAGCGGCGTCGACGGGAATGAACTCCATGGCTCCCATGTGAGCCAGTTCTTGATAGAAAGACTCCAGGTCTTCGCCTTGATCCGCTGGCGTATGGCGACGTGTGCCCAGCCCGGCCTTCTCCACGCGCAGGCTGGCCGAGCGGCTGGCGATGACGCGGCCGCTGCGGAACAGGTAGACATCCGCGACATAATTCCCGACCGGCGTCAGCGGCGGCAGGGTGATCGTCGCCCGGAACAGGCCGCCATCCAGCACTTCCACACCGCGCTGGGCCTCGGCAAACAGAGCCGAACGGCTGCCGGCACGCTCGATCGCCATGCGATCTTGTGCCTGAGCGACGACACAGATGGTTGATTGATCGCGGCGAGCGTCGCCGCAAATTTGGCATATTGGCTCCGCCGCGAGGTCTCGGCATCGCTCGCAGTGTTGGAGACGATCTCGCAGGTCAGATACGGCTGTAGCGAGCGCCGTGGCAAACTCCGGCTCTCGCCGGGCGATGGCCAAACTCAGGCGCAAGCCGGTCTTTTCACCGAGTCCGGGGAGACGGGCGAGGAGGCGAGCAAGCCGCTCAACTGGATCGCGGGCATCGGTCACAGCCCTGGGATGCCCCCTGGCGGCATCATTCCGGG
>JBHIXE010000469.1:0-3962 GCA_041984905.1 Verrucomicrobiales bacterium
GATGCCAATACCTGGGTGGAGTTCTCCGCGCTGAGGAAGGCGATCGGTGTGGAGCATCCTCGCCGCAGCGTCGTGGTGCGTCTGACCTTTCAGGATGAGAAAGGCAACCTCGTTCCTCGGGAGGAGCCGACCGTGACTCACTACTTCCGGAACGTGAACGCAGTCGCCCGACCAGAGTTTCCTCATGATCGGGCCGAAGTGGAAGATGGCTGGGTGCAGGTTCAGGATCGCTACCTTGTGCCGCCCAAAGCGACTCAAGCACTGGTGGAATTGCACCTGCGCTGGGCTCCCGGTGGGAAGGTGACCTGGAAAGATGTGTCGCTGAACCCCTCCGAGCCGCTGCCGCCTCGCAAGGTGACATTGGCGGCGGTGCATCTGAATCCCACGGGCGGGGAGTCACCGATGGAGAACGTCAAACTGTTCGAGCCGCTTATCGCGGAAGCCGCGGCCAAGGGCGCTGATCTGGTTTGCCTGCCGGAATGCATCACGGCCAAAGGGCTGAAGATCGAGTATGCCGATGCGGCCGAGCCGATTCCTGGCCCATCCACCAACTACCTGGGAACCCTGGCCAAGCAGCACGACCTCTACATTGTGGCGGGTCTCTTCGAGCGAGCCGACAATCTCGTCTACAACGTGGCAGCCATGATGGGGCCGGATGGCGAACTCGTAGGCGTGTATCGCAAGGTGACCCTGCCACGGGAAGAGATCTCGCGGGGTATTTGCCCGGGATCCGAGTACCCGGTGTTCGACACCCGCTTTGGCAAGGTGGGGATGATGGTGTGTTACGACGTTTTCTTCCCGGAAGTCGCCCGCAAACTAAGCCGCAATGGGGCCGAAGTCATCGCCATGCCCATCTGGGGCGGCAACCCGCTGCTGGCCAGCGCCCGGGCCTGCGAAAACCACGTCTATCTCGTGACCAGCACCTACACGCATCATGAGGAGCAGTGGATGAAGTCCGGTGTCTGGGACCGGGAAGGCAATCTCATGACGCACGCCACGGACTGGGGTACCGTCGTGGTCCAGGAAGTGGATCTCAACGAGCGCACTGTCTGGCGGAGTCTGGGAGATTTCCAATCGCGGATCGCGCGGGAAGCTCCCGTCTGGGGAGAGTTGGATTAGGTCTCCACTGTATCGGACCGGTGCAGATTGGCGTATCTAGGGATATCCATGCATCCCTCTCTTCACCACGTCGATCACCGGCCCTGGCCACTGCCGACGACTCCCTGGAACTGGCGGCAGAGCTGGCTGGACCTGCTCTTTGCCCATTGGCCCATTCCGGCTTCGACCCTCCAGCCCCTGGTGCCGGAAGGCTTGAAGGTGCAGGAGTTTGAGGGGACCTCCTGGATCGGGGTGGTGCCGTTTCGGATGGAGAGCGTGATGCTGCGAGGCATTCCAGACGTTCCCGGCATCTCGGATTTCCTGGAGCTGAACCTTCGCATCTACGTGGAGCGCGAAGGCCGGCCGGGGGTGTGGTTCTTCAGTCTGGATGCTTCGAATCCGCCAGCAGTCTGGGCAGCGAGGACCTTCTTCCACTTGCCCTATTTTCGGGCCCGCATGTCGATCCGCCAGGAAGGGCGAGACCTGTTTCACTATCGCTCGAAACGAACCGTGGGTGGTCAGGAACTGGATGTCTCGTACGGACCGAGCGGAGATGTCTACGCTGCTAAGCCAGGGACACTGGAGCACTGGCTTACGGAACGCTACATGCTCTATGCGGCTTCACCTTCAGGTGACCTCTACGAGGCGCAGATCCATCATGTGCCCTGGCCGCTGCAACCCGCCGAGGCGGAGTTTCGCGCCAATCAATTGACCGAGCCGCTGGGTTTCCCGTTGGAAGGCGAGCCGGCGCTCCTGCACTTCAGCCGCAGGATCGACGTAATCGTCTGGTCACTCCAGCGGGTAGCAACCTCACGACCGCCGAGCGCCTGACAAGCCTACATGAACTTGCCAGGGCTCAACGATGGTGGCGAAGAGCGATCTACTCTTTGGCGTAGATCTTCGTCGCGTTGACGATGAGGTTGTCCTCGTTGGATCCTTCCGCAACCGTGCCGGTCACGACGAGGCCGTCCAATTCAGTCAAATCACGTACGCCTTTCATAGATTGACTGACGGGGCGACCATCTTCACCCAGAACCTGGACTGTCAGGCGAGATGCGGCGATCTTCTCCTGAGGCACGCAGCAGGCGTCCCAGGGCGTCTTGCACTTGTCTTCGGCATTCTTCTCGCAGGTCATGAGTGAATCGTCCGCCAAAACGAAGGTGGCAAAGTTCTCAGAGAACGGGCTCATGGCGCCCGCGATGCGGCCGTTGATGACCAGTTCGGTGCCTGGCACCGCTTTGCTTCGGGCATCGATAACGGATACCGCTCCTTCTGGTGCTTCTTCGACGAATACGGCTTCAAGGGGCGAACCTGTGGAAGAGGAATCTGAGGTGGTCGCGGAGTCTTGGGTGGCTTCATCTCCACAGGCTTGAAGCGCCAGAGCAGCAACGCCCACAAGGGCAGTGAGGGACTTGGTAAGGATGGATTTCATTGTGTGATGGTTGTGTTGTTAGTTGGTAGATAGATAAATTAGGTCGAGCGCAGTGCTGCCGGAAGTGGGGCTCCCAGACATTGCGCGGCGGGAGGCAAGGCTCCCAGGGTTCCCAGACCGATCCCGGTCAAAAGTCCCAACCCCGCAATGGAGGGAGGGAGCAAGAGATTGAAGGATCCGACAGAGAAAGGCACGGTCAATCCCTCCAGCAAAGTGAGGGCAAGGATCGAAGCGACGAGAGTTCCGAGCAAGGTGGTCAGCAGGCTCTCCTGAACGAGCGAAAACAGGATGGCACGGCGACGGAATCCCACCGCCTGAAGCGTTGCCAACTCTCGGATGCGGGAGGCGAAGGCGGCATAGAGCATGTTCAGCCCTCCAAAGATGGCTCCCGCGCAGATCAGTCCCGCTGTCAACCAGGTCATGCCTCGCAAGGGACCGTAGAAACTCGCGAGTTGCGCATAGTACTGGTCTTCCCGCAGGGCCACCAGTTCCAGGTCCAACCGCTGACGCGCGAAGAGATCGGCATCCCTGTATCCGTCCTGAGTCTCCATGCGGACAATGATGCAGGACAAGGCGTCCCGTTGAATGGCGGTCATGAGATCCGTGCGATCAAACCAGACTTCGGATTCCATGACGGTTCCGGGCGCTTCAAAGGTCCCGGCCACCGTGAAACGTTGCCCCTCAAATTCGACTTCTTTGCCGGGAGCCAAAGCCGCTGGCGGAACCCCGAGGCTATGATGGGCGAGACGGCCCACCAGCACTTCCCCGGGGCGTGGGTAATCTCCTTCGAGAACCCGAACCCGCCGGTGCACCTCAAAGGCTGCGGGTGTCACGCCTCTCAAGAGCGCCTGCTCCGCACCCTGTCCCGGCACGGTCAACAGCGCCATGTAGTGCACTTCTCCGGATACGGCAGGAACTCCGAGGCGTTTCTGAATTCCGGCGATTCCGGCCGTTGCCTGGGTCTCCGCCTGAATCGAAACTTCACTGCGCTCCACGCTCTCTTCGGATCCTGCTCCCAGAAGGATGACGTTGTAGGGAGAGCCGGAAGCCGTGAGGACGCCTTTCATCCCTTCGTTGAAGGACCCGGCCGCAAAGACCAGGAACACCACCAGGGCCGAGCCCAGCACCTTTTGGATCAGGCGCTTGGGATCGCGAAGCAAGTTACGGGTGGCGTAGGAGAAGGGTAGCATAGCGGGATCTGGTATTAGCCTTGTCGGAGGGATGTGACAATGGAGGTGCGACTGGCAACCCAGGCGGGCCAAAGAGAGGCGAGCAAGCCCAGCGCCACAGCAAGGAGCAACCCCGTGATCGTGACCTGAAGACTCGGGGACAACGCCATGGTCAACCCTTCGTTGCCAAAAGTGAAACGCTTCCAGTAGAAGAACAGCGTCGCCAGGAGGCTACCCGCGAGCCCTCCCAGAAATCCCAGCAA